>CAYYHI010000007.1:20274-36695 GCA_964471745.1 uncultured bacterium
GGTGGGGATTCTGCCCCTGGCATCATATCGCAACGCGGAATTTTATCACAACGAGGTGCCCGGGATGCAGGTTCCCGCTGACATTCGCGAGAGATTGAGAGAGGTCGAGGATCGAGACACTGCCGCGCAGATTGGATCTGAAATTGCTGCAGAGGCATTGATTCGCTGCGCACCACGGGTTGCGGGAGCTTATATTATACCACCGCTCGGACGAATTGACCTGGCACTGCGAGTAATAAAACTGTTTCGCGAAAGAAGTACAAAAGTGAGCGAGTAAGCGAGTGAGCGAGTTCCTCGCTTCCTCGCTACCTCGCAAACTGTAATTGGAGGCAGACGGTGTCAATCACCAGTATTGATGACATAAATGTAGAGAGTGAACTTAAAGGGCTGTTTGGTGAGCGGATTCTGGTCGTCGACGGCGCAATGGGGACAGCTCTGGAGAAGCTCAATCCGTCGGGGGACGATTTTGGCGGCGAAGAATTGATTGGTTGCTACGAAGCGCTCAATCTAAGCGCTCCACAATTGGTTGAAGATGTGCATCGCTCATATATTTCAGCTGGCGCCGATATAATTAAGACCAACAGTTTCAATGGATTACGTAGAACACTCGTTGAGTACGATCTGGGATATCAAACGCGTAAAATTGCTTGTACTGCGGCTGAAATCGCCCGCAAATCAGTTAAACAATATGCCGAGGATCGACACATCTTCGTGATGGGATCGATGGGACCGGGGACGAAATCCATCACGGTAACCGGCGGCATTACCTTCGACGAGGTCGTTGAAACATATAAAGAAGTTGCATTGGGACTGCTTGAAGGCAGCGCCGATATCCTGCTGCTGGAGACCGTTCAGGATACGCTTAATCTGAAAGCCGCATTGATGGGTGTGAAGGCTGCCCAGCTTGAGCTGGACAGATCGGCTCCTGTAGCGGTTTCGGTGACCATCGAAAGAGGTGGAACGATGCTCGCCGGTCAGAACATTGAAGCCCTTTACTACACATTATCAGGCTTTGACCTGTTATCAATCGGGCTTAACTGCGGCACAGGTCCTGCCATGATGACCGACCACCTGCGAACCCTGGCGAAACTGTCACGCTTCCCGGTATCGTTTTGGCCTAATGCAGGATTACCGGACGAGGAGGGCAATTTCAACGAAGGTCCGGAAATCTTCAAAGAGGTGATAGGTGGTTTTGCTCGAAAAGGCTATCTGAATCTCGCGGGGGGTTGTTGTGGTACAACTCCCGAACACATCCGAGCCATACGCGAGTCTGTCGACGGTATAAAGCCGCGTCCGCTTAACGCGAGCGGTCATTTCCCGGCTCTTACGGGCACTGAAACCACGCTGATCGATGCGGACAGCAGCCCCGTGTTTGTCGGTGAACGGACGAATACCATCGGCAGCAAGAAATTCAAGCGGCTGATCGCCAAGCAGAGCTGGGGATTGGCGGCTGAAGTCGGAAGAGGACAGGTGCGCAAGGGAGCGATGGTGCTCGACCTGTGTACTGCCGATCCCGAACGCGATGAAGTCTCCGATTATCTGAACGTCCTGAAACCACTCCTGCGCAAAGTCCGGGTACCGATACTTGTGGATACTACAGACCCGGCGGTCGTTGAAGCGGCTTTCAATACCATCGGCGGCAAACCGGCTGTCAACTCAGTCAACCTCGAGGACGGTGGTGAGAGATTGCGACTAATCGCTGCCCTGACGAAGGAATACGGCGCGGCGCTGGTCTGTGGATTAATTGACGACGATCCCGAGTCCGGAATGGCGGTGACGCTCGAACGCAAGTTGGAGGTAGCAGAAAAGATATATCGCGTCCTGCGCGATGAATTCGACATTCCGGACGCCGACATCATCTTCGACCCGCTCGTTTTTCCTGCGGGAACCGGAGATCCGAACTACGTCGGTTCAGCACGTCAGACCGTCAAAGCCATACGCCGGATTAGGGAAATATATCCGGGATGCCTGACAATACTGGGTATCTCGAATGTCTCATTCGGACTGCCGACAGCCGGGCGTGATGTAGTCAACTCCGTTTTCCTCTACGAATGCGCCCAGGCAGGTCTCGGTATGGCTATCGTCAATACGGAGCGGCTGAGACGATACCCGACCATCTCAAAGAAAGAGAGGAAACTTGCCGAAGACTTGTTGTTTGTGGGAGATGTGGACTCTATCGCAGCCTTCAACGATTATTTCGGGGATATGGCAGTTAAAGCCGATGAGGATGAGTGGAGCGAGCTTTCAATCGAAGAGAAGGTGTTCAGAGCGGTGGTCGAAGCGCGACGCGAAGGATTGATAGAAAACATTGACTCGCTGCTGTGGGAGATGAGTCCGATGTCGATTGTCAACGGACCTCTACTGCAGGGCATGGACGAGGTCGGTAGACTATTCGGAGAAAGCAAGCTGATCATCGCCGAGGTGCTCGAATCAGCCGAGGTGATGAAGACGGCGGTGGATCATCTGCGTCACTTTATCCCGGGAGGGGCGTTACCGAAGTCGAAGGGCAAGATTATTTTAGCTACGGTTAAGGGGGACGTACACGACATAGGCAAAAATCTGGTGGAAATGATAATGTCCAACAACGGTTTCGAGGTGATCGACCTGGGCATCAAGGTTCCACCTGAGACGATTATAGAGGCGGTTAGAGAGCACAAACCCGATATGATAGGACTTTCGGGGCTCTTGGTGCGCAGCGCGCAGCAGATGGTGAATACTGCTGCCGACCTGTCTGCTGCCGGTGTGGAGGTTCCACTTATGGTTGGCGGGGCAGCATTGACGCAGAAGTTTGCGTTGACGAAAATCGCACCGGCTTACAAGGGAACGTTGCTGTATACATCCAAGGCGATGGATGGCTTGTCCCTGGGCAACCGGATCATTGACCCGGTTCAACTTCCGAAGCTGATCGAGGAGTGGGAGAAGAAAAAGTCTGAGGCGCAAGCGGGTAAACCCCTGCCTGAGGAAAAACCTCCGGCAAAACCAAGAAGACCGGTCAGAAAAGCGAAACCGAAAGTTGCAGTTGCCAAACCGGAAGCGGAGCCGGAGGTGTTGCCCTCTCGTTGGATCGAAACCGATGTACCGGAACCACCCGATCTTGAACCGCATATACTGAAGGAACTCCCATCTGAGGCGATATTCGAATACATTAATATCCACATGCTTTACGGCAAGCATCTTTGGGTGGAGAAACTGGATAAGAGATTAGAGGATCCGAAGGATGTAAAGTTCATAAAATTGCAGGAGCAGGTCAAGGAGGTCTTCGAGGAGGCTGTTTGGGAAGATATCCTCGTTCCACAGGCAGTTTATCGCTGGTTCAAGGCTTGGCCCGAGGGCGAGCAGATCTTCGTTGAAAACCCGGATGGAGGGGAACCTGAAAAATTCTATTTCCCGCGCCAGCGGAATAATGGTGATCTGTGCGCAACAGACTGGCTGCGTCCGCGGGATCTTGGCGGTGATTATTTGAATATGTTTGTGACTACAACAGGTCAGGACATCGGTTACAAAGCGACGCAGATGCGCAAGGAAGGACGGCTGTTGGCATCGCATATACTGCAGGCGCTGGCTCTTGAGATGACAGAAGCCACGGCGGAATGGCTGCATGAAAAGCTACGCAGAGACTGGGGCATCGCTGATCCGCCCAGCTTTATGCTTAAGGATCTGTTCAAGGCGCGCTATCGTGGTGTACGTCTGTCGTTCGGATATCCTGCCTGTCCGGTGATTGAAGACCAAGCGGGATTGTTCAGACTGTTGAAGCCGGAACAGATCGGCGTCAAGCTAATGGAGAGCATGATGATGGCCCCGGAAGCATCGGTGTCGGCGGTTGTGTTCCATCATTCGGAGGGCAGGTATTTCGGTACGGGGCTTTAGGCTTTTGACTTTGAACCCTGGGCTTTTACAGAACATCGGATATTTGATCAGGAATATCGGTTATCTTAAAACTTGATGTATCCACCCTCTTATGCACCTTTTCGCACAAACCTTTTAGCATTACCAACTGACATAATCCACAACCTTGACACGCTAATACTTGCTTATTATATTATTCTGCTTATTTTATCAAGTAAAAGAAACCTTAAATCTTAGAAGAAGAGGAGACTTGTCTTGAAGAAAGAGATGAAGAAGATCCTGGTTACCGGTTCGGTCGGTCAGATCGGGTCGGAACTGACAATGGAACTACGCAAGAGGTTCGGCGCGGAGAACGTCATCGCCACCGGGCGCAAGACCCAGCCGTCCGATGAACTCAGAAATTCCGGACCGTTTCACTTTATTGACGTGAATAAAATCGATACAGTCGAAGAGATCGTAAAGAAATACAACATCGACACGGTCTATCACATGGCGGCGATCCTGTCGGCAGTCGGCGAGAAGAACCCCCAACTCTGCTGGAACGTGAACATGAACGGCACCATCAACATCCTTGAACTGGGCATCAAGTACGAGATGGCGCGGGTTATCATTCCCAGTTCAATCGCTGTCTGGGGCAGGGGCGCCCCACTCGACAACACGCCGCAGGAGACAATTCTCAAACCGACCACGATGTACGGCGTCACCAAGGTCTGTGGCGAGCTGCTGTGCGACTATTATGTGCAACGCTTTGGGCTCGACATCCGCGGGCTTCGTTATCCGGGCATTATATCTTATGAAACCCTGCCTGGTGGCGGCACAACCGACTATGCAGTTGCGATATATTACGAAGCGGTCGACAAGGGCAGCTACACCTGTTTCGTACGTGAGGACACGCGTCTGCCGATGATGTACATGCCCGACGCCATCGACGGCACAATCCAGCTTGCTGAAGCGGACTTCGACAAGCTCGAGCATCACAGCGACTTCAACCATGCGGCGATGAGTTTCAGCGCCGGTGAATTAGCAGCTTCGATCAGGAAGTACATCCCTGATTTCGAGGTAGCGTACGAACCGGACTTCCGTCAGGCGATTGCCGATTCGTGGCCCAATTCCATCGACGATTCCGCTGCGCGCGAGGAATGGGGTTGGACGCCGCAGTGGGATCTGGATGCGATGACGCAGGATATGTTGAAGCACTTGAAGGAAAGAAAAACGAAAGGTACGTTGTATAGGTAAGATTAAACATAACAGTGTGTGGCCTGCCCAGCTTGCTGGGCAGGTCTATTATACAATGAGTAACTGATGTGTAAATTAAAATAGAATAAACCTGTCCAGCAAGCTGGACAGGCCACCCATGCGCGTAGACATTGCTGGGCAGGTTTGTCATACATCGAGTGATAAATGCATTACGAGAATGAACCTCACGCACATTATCTAACATTCTCATGTTATAACAAACTATGGTTGTTTAAACATCCCAAATTGTATGACCAATTTATCGAACATGTAGGGAAAACGAGAGACAGGTTGGAATTTAAGTTATGGGCATTCATAGTGATGCCCAATCATGTTCATTTGCTAATTTATCCACGACCGGATGTGACAATCTCAAGTGTTCTTTATGCGATCAAACGACCATTCAGTTATCAAGCTGCGAAATTCTTAAACGAGCATTTTCCAGAAGTATGGAATAAGATACAGGTAAAACAGGCAGGACGAATTGTCTCAAGATTCTGGCAAAGAGGCGGCGGTTATGACAGGAATATATTCGGTATGGATGCCTTAAGGAAAACTATTCAGTATATTCACTACAATCCTGTCAGGAAGGGATTGGTTAAATCGGTACTTGAATGGAAATGGTCAAGTGTACACTTCTGGGAGAATGAGAGTAATAAACCTATAAAGGTTGATAAACCCTGGTTTTGGAAAGAATAGAATAAACCTGTCCGGCAAGCTGGACAGGCCACCCATTATAAAGGAAGATAATAGAAAAAATACAATACTTAAGGAGCACCAATGTACACCAAAATCAAGGACGACCTGATCAACGAGCTGAGAGAGGTTCGCGATGCAGGTCTCTACAAGGAAGAACGTTACATTCACGGTCCGCAGGGTGCGGATATTTCGGTCGAGTATCCCGATAACGCCCCACTCGAAGGCGTGATTAACTTCTGCGCCAACAACTACCTGGGACTGTCGAGCTACCCGCAGGTGCTGGACGCCGCCCGCAAAGGTCTGAATGAACGCGGCTACGGTATGTCTTCTGTGCGCTTCATCTGCGGCACCCAGGATATTCACCGTGAGTTAGAGCAGAAGTTAGCGAAGTTCCTCGGCACCGACGATACGATCCTCTATTCGTCATGCTTCGACGCCAACGGCGGTCTGTTCGAAGTATTCATGAAGAAGGAAGACGCGATCCTAACCGACGCGCTTAACCACGCTTCGATCATCGACGGCATCCGGCTCAGTAAGGCGCAGCGTTACATCGTCAAACACGATGATATGAACGACCTGGAAGAGAACCTCAAGAAAGCTCAGAACGCCCGCTACAGGATGATATGCACCGATGGCGCCTTCTCTATGGACGGAACAATTGCTCAGCTCGACAAAATATGTGACCTGGCTGAGAAATATGATGCAATGGTGATGCTCGACGACAGTCACTGCACCGGCTTCCTCGGCAAGACCGGACGCGGTACGCACGAATACCGCAACTGCATGGATCGCATCGACATTATCACCAGTACGCTCGGCAAGGCAATGGGCGGCGCATCGGGCGGCTTTACGTCCGGTCGCAAGGAGATGATCGAGATGCTCAGGCAGCGCTCACGCCCCTATCTGTTCTCGAACAGCCTCGCGCCGGTAGTGGTCAGGGCGGCGATCCAGGTCGTCGATATGCTCTCGGAAACCACCGAACTGCGCGACAAACTGGAGTGGAACACAAAGTACTTCCGCGATAAAATGACCGCATTCGGTTACGATATTAAACCGGGCGATCACCCGATTGTGCCGATTATGCTTTATAACGCCAAGCTTTCGCAGGATGTAGCCCGCGATATGTACTACGAAGGCATCTACGTGATCGGCTTCTTCTATCCGGTTGTTGGCAAGGGCTTGGCGCGCATCCGGGTTCAGCTCTCCGCCGCTCACGACAAGGAACATCTGGACAAGGCAATCACTGCGTTCGAGAAGATCGGAAGGAAGTACGACATCCTCGGCAAAACCAAGGAAGAGATCATCGCCAGGTATGGCGAATAAATCTCTATTCAGACAACTGTCATAAAAAAGGGCTCGCCTATAGTAGCCCTCTTCAGTATTAAGTACCTATTTGCGTAAATAACTGGTATTTAAAAATCACGGATTTGTCATTCCCGCGAAGGCGGGAATCCAGATAAGCATTTGATATTACGCAAGTTGACTGGATTCCCGCCTTCGCGGGAATGACAGCAACTTACTTACGTCCTTTTACTCAAGTAGGTACTAGTGGACTATCACGCTAACTGTCTTACCTTCAGAGATTGCTTCACCGACCGCCAGCGTCATTGCGAACGAAGTGAAGCAATCTCTTCAGCGGTCGGTTCGCAATGACAATTAATTAAGTTGATAGTCCACTAAAACTCAAAGTTCATGCCGCTATTTAATCAGAAACATCGACAGGATTATAATGCTTCTGCCTCTCGGCTTGCGCCTCAGTGAAAGGGTGATTATATTTAGCGGCAAAGATGGCTATGTAAGAGATTATCGGAGGTAAAATGAACCTCATTACAAGACTTGACTTCGACGGGATCCTCTGCGCGGCAATGATCCATGAAATAGAGAGCATCCGCGATATCAGTTTTTCCGATCCCAAAACCATCGAGGAGGGAGGACTGCTGGATATATTGCAGCGGGGCGACGTCGTCGCACATCTTCCTTTTCACAGCGACGCCGGAATATGGTTTCACAATCACGATGTGTCCCATATTAATCCGGAGAGACTGAAAGGCGTCAAGGGGAAATACGGCGTCGCGCCCAGCACCGCCCGGCAGGTGTATGAATACTACAATTCACCTGTCCTTCAGAAATATGAACCACTGGTTAAGATTGCAGATAAGATTGGAAGCGCAAACCTTGACAAAGATGATATTATTTCACCCACAGGCTGGGTGTTGGTCAGCTGCACACTCGATCCGCGTTTCTCTCACGATCATTCTTACGGTATTCTGATCCTGAACAGCATCAAGGGCGACAGGAGTGCAGAGGAAGTGTTAGCTCTGCCTCCGGTCACCAGGCGCGTTGAACTGTATAAGAGTGATGAAAAGCAATATCTGACAGCCTTAAAGGAGCATACCAAGCTTTACGGCAATATAATCATCACCGATTTCAGGGGATTGGATCATGCTCCGCGCGGCAATCGTTTTGTGGTTTTCGTCGAGTATGAGCAGGGAAATGTACATGTCCGGCTCGAGTCATTGGGAGGCTTCCGCACCAAGGTTTCAGTCTCGAAGAGCATATTAAATCGCACTTCCAAGGTTAACGTCGGTCGGATGCTGGAGGACTTCGGCGGTGGTGGTCCGGAAGGCGCCGGTACGTGTATATTTGGCAGAAAGACCGCTGAAGACAAGATAGTCGATATTATCAACAAACTTAAAGATTAGCCGCTTCAGGAATCATCTTACTAATCCCCCTTGCGAAGCGGCAGGGGGGATTTTTGCGTTCACTTTGACCGGATGTATCAACTTATTGAATCTGAAGGAAAGTATCATGAAAATAAGTTCCCTATTCATCGTTTTTCTCATTTTTACAGTCGCTGTCATCACAATAACTACACCGCTATCCTGCCAGCACGCAGATGAAGACCACTGGAACGCTAAACGGGCGAAGTTGGTCAACAGCCTGGCGAAGAAGGGTATAACCGATAAGATGGTTCTAAATTCCATGATGACTGTTCCGCGTCATGAGTTTGTTCCCAAGAATCAACGTTCCGCTTCCTACGCTGATCACCCGCTTCCCATCGGTCACAGTCAGACTATCTCACAGCCATATATCGTCGCTTATATGTGTCAGGCGTTGAAGTTGACCGGCAACGAGAAAGTCCTTGAAATCGGCACCGGGTCAGGATACCATGCCGCGGTGCTCAGTCTGTTATCCAAGACAGTGTATACAATAGAGATAATCCCGGAACTCGGTAATACTGCTGCGAAGTTGTTGGACGAGCTTGGCTACGTGAATGTCAAGGTCAAGGTCGGTGACGGTTACCAAGGATGGCAGGAATTTGCGCCTTTCGACGCTGTGATTCTAACCGCCGCACCGCCACAGATACCACAACCGCTGCTGGATCAACTGAACGTTGGAGGTAGGCTGTTGGCGCCGGTTGGTGTGGGCTGGCAGAAACTGGTTTTGGTTGAACGAACTGAGGACGGATTCAAGGAAACCGAACTGCTGCCGGTGGTCTTCGTGCCGATGACCGGCGAAGCGCAACAGAACAGTGTGTCCGAGAATGATTCAAAGCCGCTGTCACCTCTCCGAAAGTGACAGCCTAATTATAATCCTATCATAGTGTTGCTATCACCTGCGGAGAGGTGACAGCAGCGGGCTCTCTTATTATCAGACAGTCTAAGAAGCGTTAGTCCAGTTAGCGATTACAATTACTTAAGGTTCATAAATTGTTGAAAATACTGGAATTTATCAGAAATTTTCCATCCAGAGTTCTACCCGCGAAGATCCGCGCTTCAGATAGTTTTTCTAAAAGTATTCAAAATGTAATTATCGCAAGTTTTGTACTATTCGGAATTCTCCTTTTCGGCACTGTCGGTTATATGTCTCTCGAGAACTGGCAATTGCTGGATTCCCTTTGGATGTGCATCATAACCATGAGCACTGTCGGTTTCGGTGAGGTTGCTCCATTGGACCCACCGGGACGCGTTTTAACCATCATAATCATACTCTCCACCATAATGGTCGGTGGTTATGCTGTCGGAAACATCGGCGCATTCATTTTCGGGGGTGAGGTCATTAACATACTAAGAGGTCGTAAATTGGAAAAGGATATAGAGCGCCTTAAGGATCATACTATTTTAGTCGGTTATGGCAGAGTAGGCAGGGAAGCCGCTGCCGAGTGGGCAGATAAAAATCTGGTTATTATTGAAAGCAATCCCAAAAACCTGGGGGAAGCAGTCAGATCGGGATTTCTGACGATCCAGGGTGATTCAACACAAGATGATACAATCCTGCGAGCCGGTATTAAACGAGCTCATGCGATAATGATAGCCACTGCCAATATCGCTGATAATGTCCTGATCTCACTAACGGCACGCGAGCTCAATCCCAATATTATAATTTCAGTGAGGGGCGACGACCCAAGCAGCGAATCTAAGCTCAAGCGAGCCGGTGCAAACAAGATTGTTCTGCCGCACCAGATCGGTGGACGCAGGTTGGCAGCATTCATTCAGTATCCGAATGTGGTTGATTTTCTGGACTTCGTGATGCATGGTGATGACCTGTCACTCCGGCTACAGGAGTTCACAATTCATTCTGATTCTGCTCTTTCCGGAAAAACCCTGGCGGAGTCCGATATTAGGAAGACGACCGGCGGCGCTCTGGTGTTGGCGGTTAAACCCAAAGGTGAAAGGCTTGTGGTCGCGCCGTTCCCCGATTACATGATAGGAGAAGGCGATCAGCTTGTTACGCTGGGAACTGATATAATGCTGGAAAGAATGAAGGGAATCGCCAAGTGAAATTACGGAACTTACTAACGAGGTCACCCTGAACTCAGTGAAGGGTCTCAATAACACACGCATGAGATTCTTCACTTCGTTCAGAATGACCAGATGGTTCAGAATAACCAGATGGTTCAGAATGACCAGATGATTCAGAATAACCAGATGTATGTTTCGTCATCATTTAGAAGAAAAAGAAATAGAACTATGAACAGCATAAAACCTCGTTTCAACTTGAATAAATTCTTCATTCTCTCGGTTCTGATTTTAATTCTAACTCTCACACCGAACAGGTCCACAGCTCACGAAGTATTTATCGGTCGGCTGGACAACGGTATGGATGTGGTGCTGATCGAGAACCACTCCGTGCCGATGATCGCTTGCAATATCGTTATCAGGGCGGGTGCGCGCGATGAAACATGGGAGACCTGGGGTGCGGCACACTTTCTGGAACATCTGCTCTTCAACGGCACCGTAGACCGCACCCAAGAAGAGATATATGCGGAATTTGACCGCATAGGAGCCTACCATAACGCACATACCGGCTCACATTTTGTGGACTTCATGCTGCTGGTTTCAAAGGACAACTTCCAAGCCGGTTTTGAAATCCTGGCTGATATGGTTTTTAATTCGAATCTACCGCCGTGGAAGTACAAAAAAGAGTGCGGAATCGTGAAGGAGGAAATTGCCCAGTCCAAAGCCATGGGAGATGCGGACGACCAATTGTTCAGGGAAGCGTTGTTCAGCGATTCACCACTGTCACGATCCGTCCTCGGCACTGTGGAGAGCATCGACGGTGTGCAACGGGATTCGGTGCTCGCTTTTTATAAACGATGGTACGTACCGAACAATATGCTGCTGTTCGCAACAGGAAACTTCTCATCGGATACGCTATTCGACTGGTTTCAGGAAGAACTATCTCAATATCAACCGCGTGAACTGCCGCCGCGCAGGAAGATAGCCGCGCCCGATTTCAACAGCCTGAACGGTCTGGGCATCGTCCACAGGCAGGTTGAACGACGAAACAGAAAGGTTTTCCTTGCCATGAATGCTCCTGCACCCGGACATCCGGATTACCCTGCATTCACGTTGTTGCAAACCGTTCTCGAACGCAGGCTCGAAGTGAATCTGCCGCCCGGTTCTTCAGGTGGCGGATATCTCCTTAACGATCCAGATCTGACGATTTACCAGTTGGAACTGACTTCACCAGCCGACGGACCTTCGGCTGCTGTGTTGGTTTCCTCGCTCGACAAAATTGTTTCCGATCTGGCAGATAATCCCCCTGATCAAGCCGAGATCAGCCGTCTTGCCCGCAGCTACCGTGCTGACAGGATCTTTAACGCTGAAATGCTGAACCATTACGGCATCATGTACGCCGACATCTGGGCGCTGATCTCCTGGTATGAATTCGCATCCCTGCCGGACAGGATGGCTGAGCTGACTCCCTCCGAACTCAGGGAAGTCGTGAAAAAGTGGCTGCTTGGCGCCGACAGATTCATCATATCACTGGAACCTGCCTTAAAGATGGAGAGAGCCGCGGTTGATACTGCACGCTCAATCGAACGATTTCAGATCGAGGATGGTCCGGCGCTGATTGTACGCAGCGATTCATCAGCGCAAGTCTTCGCATTGCACGTACTGGTAAAGAACCGCTGGCTCTTCGACAGGGAGTTCGGAACCGGAGCAGTGGATATACTGCATCAACTGCTGGATGAGTCATCCGACCGTAAAAAGAGCATAACTGAGCGTCTCGACGACCTGGCTGCCAGGCTCAAGGTGGCGGATAACCCGAACATCCCGTTCGATAATTATTACACAACGCCTGACTATTCGTATATACGGCTGGAGATACTGCCTGACCGCTGGCGGGAAGGGATCGAACTTGTTGCAGACCTGATGACAGATGTGCCCTTCACTGAGGAAGCGCTCAGAACCGCGCGAGAACAGACGACAGCCGCAGCACTGGCATCCAGTCGCAGTTCCGTAAACCAGGGACGCTCGCGGCTAAGAGTACATCTCTTCCCTGGAACTGCATTATCGGCAATGGTTTACGGTGATGCATCGGAATTGTCACCCGGCGATCTGAAGAGACTTAAAGAAAGCTATTTCCAGGCGCAGAACCTGATCATCACAGCCGCCGGTCCGGTCAACAGCGAGGATGTGAGGGAGGCGGTTTCCCAAGCCTTCAGGAAACTGCCGTCTTCCGGTTCATCGCCGCCTGACTTCACTCCTCTTTCACCGCCGGATGTAACCGGACCGGACGATGACCGGCGCGACACATTGTCTCTCGGGAAAACCCAGGGGGCAGTGGTAATGGGAAGGGTCATTCCTCAGATCGTCGTGTCCGATCGAGCGGCGCTAATAGTTGCAAATGCTTATTTTAACAATCGCATGGGAGATGTTCTCCGTGAAACACTTGGACTTGCCTACTCACTCGGAAGCTCACTGGGTCTGCATCGAGGAGATAATGGTGAAATTTGGGGTTACTGGGAGATGTACATTGCCACCCGTCAGGAGAACCTCGAACGCGCTGAAGAGGGCATTAACGACCTTGTACAGGAACTGTCCGAACATAGGTTTAGCGAAACTGAAGTGGAGAAGCTGAGGAACGCTATTAAAGGCAGGCTTATGATGCGCAGTATGTCGCGTATCAGCCAGGCCTACGCGATGGGGATTGGCGAGTTCTATTGGAGTGATCCGTCTTACCGCGATAAAATAATAAACGAAATCCGGCACGTAACAGCTTCTCAGGTCGAGGAATCAGCCAGGAAATACATGAAAGCTGCTAAGATGGCGACTGTAATCGTTGAGTGAATCGGATTAAAAAAACCACGTTTGACTTGCTTTAATCCTATTAAAATCTTATCTTATACTCGGATATGAATATAGAAACTGATCTGGTTACACCGCGTTTTATCACCGGAATCGGCTGTCTGGCTTTACCGCAGCCCTTTACAGGCAGCCTGCAGGACGAACCGGTAAAAATCCTGAAGAATATCTGGCTTGAGATAAAGGATGGTCGGATATTAAAGATCGGATCTGAAGGGGAACCGGTTCCTTCCGAGGCAAATGATTCCAACGCATTCGACGCAGACGGAATGCTGGTTACTCCTGGATTGATCGATTCCCATACGCATCCGATCTTTGTCGATTCCCGCCAAGGTGAGTTTGTCCGGCGCTGCCGAGGTGAAACCTACCAGCAGATCGCCGCTGCGGGGGGCGGGATTATTTCGAGCATCCGCGGGGTTAGAACCGCAGACCAGGAAGAGCTGTCCGGTTTGATCTTTGAGCGACTTGACGGTTTCCTTAATTTCGGCATTACCACGATTGAAGCCAAGAGCGGCTATGGACTGTCGCTCGATGATGAGTTAAAATCGTTGCGCGCGCTTAGAACTGCTGCCGAGGATCATCCCGTCGAGGTCAGCCCCACGCTTCTTGCCGCTCACATAGTACCACCGGAATTTCAAAACGATCCGGAACGATACGTTGACCTCGTGTGCAATGAAATAATCCCCCAATCGGCGGATGAAACCCTCGCCGAGGCTGTGGATGTCTTCCTTGAGGAGGGTGCGTTTAACGGTTCCCAGACCAGGCGCATATTCGAGGCAGGGAAGAGAGCCGGTCTCGCCTGCCGGATACATGCCGACCAGTTTAACCAGGGCGAGGGAGCCCAGATTGCCTCAGAATTCAGCGCGCTCACTGCGGATCACATGGATCATACCGATGAGAAAGGCATGGAAATCCTGGCGGCGAGCGGGGTGACGGTCGTCCTGCTGCCGGGTGCAGTGTTTTTCCTCGGTACTAATCATTACGCTCCGGCGAGAAGAATGATCGAAAAAGGCTGCCGGATAGCTCTTTCAACCGATTTCAATCCCGGCAGTTCCCCTACGCAGTCTCTACCGCTGATGATGTCGTTGGCGTGTATTTATATGAAGCTGACACCGGCGGAAGCTCTGTGGGCGGTGACGATGGGCGGCGCTTATGCTCTGAACCGTTCGGAGCAGATCGGAACCCTCCTTCCTGGTTACAAGGCGGATATTTGCCTGTGGGATGCGGGGGATATTGACTTTCTGCCCTATTCATACGGAAATATTACCCCTGAAGTTGTATTCAAAGAGGGGGAGGTAGTAGCTGCTCTATTGACGCTTTAACAGGTGATCGGTGAGCGTATCACTTGATAGAACCGGACTGTTGTTCAAAGAGGAAACAGTCAAGCCTACTACGCAGCATGGCAGGACACACATCGGGACATCGGGATACAGTTTTACTGACTGGCGGGGTACGTTTTATCCGAACCGGTTAAAGCGCGAACAATGGCTCGCCTTCTACGCCCGGCACTTCACAGCCGTGGAGATAAACGCTACTTATTACCGGACGCCACCACCGGCAAGCTTCCGGGCTATGGCGGAACGAACACCGGACAATTTCGAGTTCTGGGTCAAGGTTCCGGGACAAGCAACGCACACGGATGAGGATTTCTCACAGGACGTAAAACAACTCCTTGAAGCAGTCAGACCCTTGGCGGAAGCCGGTAAACTCAAGGGTTACCTAGCGCAGTTTCCATATTCGTTCCGAAGGAGCAGCGAAGCGTTCGACAGGCTGTCTCGGCTCCATGATGCAGTCGATACCCGCGCTCAGGCAGGGGAGTTAGAGTTGGCGATAGAGTTCCGTCACAAGGATTGGCTCGCCCGAGAAACGTTTGATTTCATGAGGACAAGGGGGCTCGTATATGTCATCGTCGACCTGCCGCCGCTGCCGAACCTGCCCGGGGCTGAAGTTCACCGAACTGCTTCGACGGCTTACATAAGGTTTCACGGGCGGAACAGCCGAAACTGGTTTAATCAGAAATTAGGCGACAGGTACGACTACGAATACAGCTTAAGCGAGTTGAACGAGTGGTTGCCTCACATCACCAGATTAGACGAAGAGGGTTCGACAAACTATATCTTTTTCAACAACTGCCATGCCGGTCAGGCAGTCAAGAATGCACGCATGCTGCGTCAATTGCTCGAAATGGAATTTGATAATTAACTATAACGTTTTGTAAAAACAGTGAATGAAATAAATAGAAAAAAACAAAAACCACCTCCTGCATACGCAGGGGCTGCAGATATTTTCATTGCAGACAACCTGAGAACCGGTGATTTCAATCAGAACAGCCTGACAAAACTGGTGGAAGTGATAATTGACCGTGTCAGGGGACCCGAGTTTGAAGCTCAAGCACTGCTGCATATCCCGCAAATTCTGGCGAAAGCTCTGAAAGATAAGCTGAAACTGAGCGAGAAACCGCGCACGAGTTCACTCTATCTATGCAACTTCAGTCCGAATGATGACAGCAGGCTTAAGTTTAAGGCTGTCAGTGATCTTTCGCAGCGCCATCCATTCCGCAGTAACCTGGTGATCGTGTTTATTGGCAAAACCCTTTGTGCGTTGCTTGCCGCCTGGCAGGAGAATGGCGGAAATAACAGGAAATCCAAACCAAAAACCTGGAAAGTTGGTCTGAGTTTCATAGCCCACGAAGTTCTTTCCGGGCTCCGGCAGATCGATTTAATACTCAGTCAACACGATAATAGCGACAAATCCGTATTGAAATGGCTGGAAAAGGCTACAACCAGTTTAGAAAAATTCTCTGACCACGAAAGCAGTTTCTCTTCCTGGGAGAATTACCTGCCCGATTTTATAATTGACATTGAGCAGCAACGTTTGATGCGTGAGAGCGAGTTGAAATGGTTCCGTCTGATATCAAGCGTTCAGGATGCAGTTGGATGGGAACTTGATACGGGCAAGTTCTTCGCGGCTATTTCACATGTTCTCAAGAGTACTATCGGTTATCACTACCTCGAGATCCAGATATTGGAACAGAGGGGAAGGAAGCAC
>CAYYHI010000008.1:0-36082 GCA_964471745.1 uncultured bacterium
ATATACATTTTGAGTTCAATTTTGAGATTCTTCACTTCGTTCAGAATGACATCGATAAAAAATCGCAATTATTTGAATTTAAAATGCTTATTATATTGTCGCTGGTTTAGGGTAGAAACTTAACTTGCAGTATAAAGATAAAGGTTAATTCGCACATCTGCAACCGTTTTAGATGCTTATCATAACCTGCCCGATCAACGAACTATAAAAGCTCTAATCAACATAGGACGGTTAATTGTCTTGCTATTCAGATCGTTAATATATAAATTTATAGGCTAATTTCCTAAATTGGGAGTCATATTGAAATCACCGTCAATTTCTGTGAAATGTGTCCATTCGCCATGTAATACGGCAATCCTTATTCTGTGGCTTATATTATTCACAACTGTCTGGCTTATCACAGGTTGTGGTCCACGCTGGCAGGTCACTCCACTTGAGCCTGCACCGGTTGCAGTAACTGCATCGAACGGTATGGTCGTCGCCGCGCATCCGTTAGCCGCTGAAGCAGGCGTATCGGTGCTGCGTGAAGGTGGCAATGCTGTCGATGCCGCCATTGCCGCACTGTTCATGCTTAATGTTGTCGAACCTCATGCGTCAGGGCTCGGCGGCGGCGGATTCGCCATGGTCAGGACCGCCGACGGTAAAGCAAAGGTCGTTATTTATCGCGAACGCGCACCAGGACACGTTAATCCTGCATTCTACTCCGATCCGGTCGACTCCCTGCACCTGCGGCTGATAACCGGCGCAACATCGGTCTGTGTTCCCGGTGCCGCTTCAGGCTGGGCTGAGCTTTACGACAACTGGCACACTATGCCGCTGGAACGCCTGGCAAGGGATGCGATAAAAGCTGCCGAGGAAGGTTTCCAGGTCGATCCGACATTGGCGGGTCAGATCGCAAATAACTTCGAGAAGATCTCTACCGACAGCCTGCTGGCGCACACCTTCCTGAAGAAATTAGACGCCGGTAACGCCGACAACAACGCATCCCTGGACGACAGCGCTGCTGCTGAAGAGGTCCGCATCCCTTATGAGGTTGGCGATATCATCCGCCAGCCGGAGCTTGCCGCAACCTTCCGCAGCCTGGTTAAACGCGGTCTGCGCTCCTTCTACCGCGGACCTGTCGCGGAATCCATCGTCGCAGCGGTTAACGCCGGCGGCGGCGCGATGTCACTGGAAGACCTCGAATTCTACCGCTGCGAAGTGACCGACCCTGTCAAAGGTGAATACGGCGGCTATGAAGTGCTTTCCATACCTCCACCAAGCAGAGGCGGCGTGGCGCTGATTGAAGCCCTTAACCTTTTCAAGTTTACCGACGCAACACGATTCGGTGTCGGGGATCCTCAGTCGATACACCTGATGTCCCAGTGCCTGCAGCAAGCCTATACCGACGCCCGCTTCCGGGTCTGCGACCAGTCGTTCATCAGCACTGACTGGAGGCAAATGCTAACCTCTGAACATGCGGCTTTAGCCGCCGATGGCATCAGCCTTGATGCAAAGGCGGGGGCGGCTTTCCCGCTCGGTCTGCCGAAAAAGGAGGATCACGGTAATACTACTCACCTGGTTGTTGTCGACCGCAGAGGGAACGTCGTATCGCTCACCCAGTCTATCAATTACTTCTTCGGTGCTGGTGTGATGGCAGGCAGCAGCGGACTGTTGCTCAACAACCAGATGGCGGATTTCAGCCTGCCGCCTATGGATGAATCGTCCCCCATTCCTCTGGATACACTTAACTACATCCAGAAGCGCAAGCGACCACGGTCGAATATGACACCGGTTATCATACTCAAAGATGGTAAACCGGTTTTGATAATCGGCACACCCGGCGGTTCGCGTATAGTCGCCGCCATGGCTCAGATCATTGTAAACATCGTTGACTATAACCTTGATATCTCAGCCGCCATCGACTACCCACGTTTCTTCCCGGTGATGGAGCACATCGTCCTTGAAAACCGAGTGGACAAGAAATCATTGAAATATCTACGCAAAGCCGGTTATCAGATACATCTGGCGGGACCTTACAGCACGTATTTCGGCGGCGCACACGGGATTATGTTGCCTCCACTTGGTCGGCAGATATGCGGCGCAGCGGACAAGCGGCGCGGTGGAGCCGCTCGGGGTTATTGATCACTCTCAGACTACACCCGGATACTGAGATATAAATCTTGCAACCATATAATATACTCACTTACGGATGGTTAATCTTCGGCGTCATGGTGGCAGTCTTTGTCCTACTGTCATTCGTGCGCCGCCAGCCTATCGGCATATCGTTGATGTTCGGTGCAATCGCCGGAGGCTTGGTCAGCAGTCTGCAGGGGCTGGGGCTACATCCCAGGCATCTCGTCGAGGGCGCATTCACCTACTTTG
This sequence comes from uncultured bacterium, assembly GCA_964471745.1. Taxonomy (GTDB): domain Bacteria; phylum Electryoneota; class AABM5-125-24; order Hatepunaeales; family Hatepunaeaceae; genus CAYYHI01. The sequence continues at coordinate 2,365 of CAYYHI010000008.1, forward strand.
ACCCGATGATGATCATTTTCACCGCAATGTTCTTCATGCGGGTTATCGAAGAGAACGGCGCGCTGCGAGCGCTTACAGACCTGATTATACGTAAGTTCGGACATAAGCCTCTTCTTTTAACTCCAGTGATCACGCTCTTCATCATGTTCCCGGCAATGTTAACGGGGATAACTACAACTTCGGTGCTGACTACGGGAGCGCTGATCGCACCTATCCTTATCACTTTGGGCATGCCGAGGGTAACCGCCGGCGCGATGGTTGCATTGATTGCCATCATGGGCATGATCGCACCTCCGATCAACCTGCTGGTCATGCTCATTGGACAGGGCGTAGACATGCCCTACATCGGATTTGAAGGTCCTTTAGCGTTCATAGCATTCCCACTGGCGTTGTTCGCCGCTTTCACCTTGGGCTATCCCTATTTGAGGAAGGCTGACCCACAAACTGCGCTGGCGCAGGAGAAAGACAAGAAAAACACCATCGGCAGCTTTTCATTATATATCCCACTCTTTGTTGTTTTTATTCTGATGACTGCCGTCAGAACGCTTCCCGGTGTCGTCCCGGACATCGGCGTACCGTTGATCTTTGTAATCGGCGGCATTACGGGATTATTCTTCGGCGAAAAAGTGCAACCATCCAAGGCTGCCTACCGTGCCCTGCTAACGGGACTACCCGTATTGGGTTTGTTAGCGGGGATCGGCATGTTCCTGCAGGTCATGACTTTAACCGGCGTAAGGGGATTGCTGGTTGTCACGGTGTTATCGCTGCCGATAGCACTCACATACTTCGGTTTATTGATCAGTCTGCCGGTTTTCGGAGGCGTTTCGGCGTTCGCTTCGGCGATGGTTTTCGGCATCCCGTTTCTGTTGGCGCTCCTCGGACGCAACGAAGTCGTCGTATGCGCCGGGATAGCCATGCTTGCAGGATTGGGCGACGTTATGCTTCCGAGTGCAATTGAAGCCCGCTTCGCTTCACAGGTAGCCGGTGTGGATAACTATTTGCTGGTCGTCAGGAAGTGTCTGCCGTTCGTGCTGCTGTTTGCGGTAGTTGCTCTGGTCGTGATTCACTTCGCCAACGAGCTGGCTTTCCTGGTGCCAAGGTAAGGTGGTTAATTGTCGATTATTGATGATCAAATTAAGAAGCAGATCCCTTGCTATGTAAAATGTATCTACGGAGAATCCCAGGGAACTCAGACTATTATTTGACAGATATATAAACCTTTAATACTAAAATCATTAAAGCTTTATACCAGTCGGATCTCTTCGATCGGAATCCTGGCATTTTTACGAGATTCATTTCAATTTTATAATTAATAGCGGAAAAACTATTTACATTATATCTTAAATTGTTATATTTTAGGTTTGGGGTGAATGATAAATTGGTGTCTCTTGATGGTTGTCATTCCCGCGAAACAGTCTGTCTGAGAATGTAGAATCAACCGCTGTCATGCCACCGTGCTTGACAGCTAAATTATTGATATTACTTAAATGGTTGTGTCGACCGCGGTGGGTCGACACCGGTATTTGAACATTCTCGGACAGACTGTTTCACGGGAATGACAATTAAATGGGGACACTGCCAATGATAACAAACACCTGAAAAAGAGCTTGTTACACCTGAAACAGAGGTTCAACTGTAAAACTAATTAAATGAATATAGATTCTACTTATCAACGCCGGTTGTGGTGGCTTCTTCTACTGGCATTTCTGATGTCAGGCACACAATCCGCAGTAGCTGTTACAAGGATTCATCCAGGTCATGTTATAAACTTTACAATTTCCGGACATCAGGAATTCTCCGGGAAATTCACAGTTCTTCAAAACGGGACAGTTGAATATCCGCTTCTGGCAGGGATTCCTCTCAATGGATTGACTCCCGACGACTTAAAGGATCTGCTACGCTCCGTACTACTCCGCTTTGAGATGGAACCGGAGATCTTTATCATTATTTCTGAACAGAAGGTGCTCAAGTTTCAGGCTTTCGGCGAGATTCACAATCCAGGCAGCTACGAAATCGAGGGCAGCTTGAATCTCCAGCAAGCACTGACAATGGTTGGCGGTCCGACTGAATATGCCGATTACATGCATATCCGCATCTTACGCTATGAAGAGGACAGGAGGCTCGACCTTGATATAAATCTGAGGGACTATTTCAAGCAGGACAGCCTGATCCTGCCGCCTGACATCCAGGATGGCGATATAATCATCGTACCGTACCAGACAATCGATTATAACATCAGGGTTCTGGGCGAGGTCAACGCCCCGGGATTTTATTTTATCGACGAGGGAGACGACCTGATGGATGCCATCCAGAAAGCAGGTGGATTCAAGACAAATCCTGATGTTAAGCGGATAATGCATATTACAAATATCAGCGGTCAATATACAAAGAATATCATTAATGTCCATAAAATAATCCAGAGCGGGCAATATCAGAACCTGCCACACATCAATTACGGTGATGTGATCGTCGTACCAAGAAGAGAGGAATGGCGAAACTTTTGGACATGGATGGCTAAATGGCGTGATGTTATTCTATTTACGACTTCGCTCTTGATATTGGATAAATACTTGAATGAAAGAAATTAAGATTGTCTGCTCAGTTTGACTTGTTTTGTTGAAGGTTTCACAGTCTTACTACGTATAATCTTACAATTCCCACATTAAATGTATCGTACGGACGATCCATTTGATCAAGGGTATACAAGGTACTTGGAAAATGCCATACGACAATCAAGACTTAGGTTATGAAGATGTAATTTCCCCCGAAGTACGGGTTACAGCCCGTTCCATCTTTCTGCCGATAATTCTGGCGATCCTTAAGAGACCCTGGCTTAGTATCGGTTCGGTCTTTCTCGTAATGATCCCGATAATATTCTATCTGTACAGTCAGGTTCCTCGCTACAGCTCTGTTTCGATTGTGTCTTTCGGAACCGACAACCTCCCGGTGTTGATCAGTCCAATAGGAAATAACGCCCTGCAGCAGTGGAGTGGTGACGAGTTATATTTTTATCTTCTTGATAGTTACGATTACCGTGCAGACATCGAGAAGCGCGTTTTGGAGGAATATCCTTATCTTCCGGCAGATTCGATAAAGACAGTTGTACAACGGGATATTACATACATACGCAAGAGGACGACAAGTTCTTTTATAAACATTAATGCGGAGTCGGAGTCACCGGAATTCTCGAAATTTCTTGCCGAAGCAGCGGTAGCGAGTTTCGGGGATTTGGCTATTAAGCTAAGGCGCAGCGATGCTAAATTGGTGGCGGATTTTATAGATTCGCAGTTGACGAAATTAAATGACAATCTAAGCCAGCGTGAAGCGGAAATTCAACTGTTTCTCACAAATCGTCGTTTGGTGCTTAATGAGAATGATATAATCGGTGGTGTGAGTAACGATCTCATAAACCTGGAAAATCAACTGACTGAAGCGAAGACCCGTCGCGACCTTGCCAAGCTCCAGATAGAAACATACAGTCAGCAGATTGAAAACCGTTTAAATCATTACATGAACGGAAAACAGGACACACATGCCGAACAGATCAGGACGCTGCGATCACGACTGGATGATCTGAACGATCGTCTGAGTAAACTAATCAACGGTTCGCTTGTAACAACAGTGGATAGCCTTACATTTAATAACCTGCAGGTTGAACGGAAAACCGTGTTATCGGAATTAATCAGACTGATGTACAACCCCACCAACGCTTCAAGTGAATTACCGGTAACCTCGCAAATATCGCTGGAAAAGCTTGAAGGGCAAATTCAGAACTGGTCGATCAACTTCGAGCAGGCAGAGGTACAGGTAATCTATTATCAAGCGGCAGTCAACAGGTATTTGGAAGAACACCCCAATCTCTCACAGGATATTCTGGAGTACTTTAATCTGTCACGCGCGAGGAGCGTTTTACAGAGGGCGATCGATATCCTGATTGAGAAGCATGAGACGATCCGGATCGAGATGGCAGCGGAAAGCGGTGGTGTGAAGGTAATAGATGAGCCGCACGCTCCCGGCAAGCCAATACCTCAAAATCGCGGGAAGAAACTGGCGGCGGCGTTTATTATTGCATTGGTTATCGGCTTTGGTCTGGCATACGTTGTGGACATTTTCGATAATACCGTTCAAGGTGAAATCGATATCGCCACGAAATTCAACCTTCCGGTTTACGGTTCAATACCCGTGCTTAATCTGCGCGGATTGCGTACTAAACGCCATAAACAGATGCTTCTTCCGACCGAGGGTAACGGACAGATCGACACTACCCTGCTAAGCTTTCACTCGGAATCCTCACCTGTTTCCGAAGCCTACAGGTCGATCAGGACTTCGGTGCTGTTTACGGCACGGGAACGCCAGCAGAAGGCGTTCGTGATTTCGAGCGCGGTTGCCGGAGAGGGTAAGTCGCTGACAACATACAATTTGGGCGTATCTTTTGCTCAGGGAGGGCTCAAAACGCTTATTGTCGACTCAGACCTGCGACGCTCCTCACTGCATAAGATGATTGATATTGACCGTTCGCCGGGTATCACGGATTACCTGTTTGGGAATAGCAGCGTTAACGATATACTTGTTGCTGATCCGAATATTGAAAATCTATTCGTGATCCCCGCCGGAGTGAAAGCTAACAATCCAGCAGACCTCCTTGCATCCCATAAGATGCGTCAATTTATAGATGAAGTCTCGCCATTGTTTGAAATAATCCTCTTTGATACACCTCCGGTCACACCTTGTATGGATTCACGAAATCTGGCAAATTTAGTCGGCGGAATGATTTATATCGTTCGTGCTGAATTAACCAAGCTGAATGTTCTTGAGCACAGCTTAGCACTGATCAATCGTATAAATGTTGAAGTTCACGGTGTAATAGTAAATTATGCCAGCTTCCGTTACGGATACGGCTATTACTACCTCTATCACCGCTATCACTCATACGGTTACTATAGCGGAGGCTATCATTACTATTACTACTCATATTACCATGATTCAGACACCAGCGAAGAAACTGATGTGATCCGGAAAAGGAAGAGAAGAAAAACTGAGCCCAAGGAACAGGAACCAACTAAGACTGATTTAGTATAAAGGTTATAATGTAATCCAAACCGCCGCCTGTAGCCCTGAAAGCAGGCGGCGGATTAACTTCTGGAAAATCCGGCGATCCGATGTTGCACTCTCAGTCCAAAATAATCTCTCGCCTCCTAATAATATCGCTCTCAGTCTGCGTTCAGATCACCCTTTTTAACCATCTTGCTGCTCAGACGAAGGACCCGGATGATCCGTTTCACATTGCCAGGATAAAATACGGTGGAGGCGGCGACTGGTATTCCAATCCATCCTCAATACCCAACCTGCTTAAATTCATCCGCGAGCAAACCGGTGTTCTGACTGCAACTGAGGAAGACGTTGTCGAACTTTCGAGTCCCCGCCTGTTCAACTTCCCATATATGTACCTTAACGGGCACGGAAATATCCGCTTTACCGAGAGGGAGGTCAGGCAGTTCAGGAAGTATCTCGAAGCGGGCGGATTTCTTCACGCCGATGATAACTACGGTATGGACCGGTCTTTCCGCCGTGAGATGAAGCGCGTCCTACCAGAAGCTGATTTCGTTGAACTGCCGTTCAGACATCCCATCTATCACAGCCACTTCGACTTCCCATCCGGACCGCCGAAGATACACGAGCATGACAACAAACCCGCTCAGGGACTTGGGCTCTTCCTGGATGGACGCCTGGTGGTTTATTATACCTACCAGTCGGATCTCGGCGATGGATGGGAGGATCCCGATGTTCACAACGATCCGCCCGAGAAACGGCTTGCTGCGCTGAAAATGGGTGCTAATATCGTCATCTGGCGTCTAAGGGGTGGCGAGTGAGCGCGTTACACACATTAGAACAAGCCCATCGCACACTCGACAATCTGAGGCGGTCGCAGCTCAGGATCGATCTGATTGCTGGTTTGATTCGCATAATCGCGCTAACTGTTCTCATCTGGTTGATCGGCATTGCAGTTGAAGCCGGATTCGGACTGTCTACCAGTATAAGATATCTGCTGCTGTCAGGCTGTGCCGCGATCTCCATATCTCTCATTCTGTTTATTTATGTCAAGATTAAGCGAAACCCACGCTTCAAACCAGGACGATACGCCGATGAATGGTGGGCGCTTCAACTCGGGAAATCGGCTCCGGATAAACTCAGGGACCGACTGCTTAACGCCATACAAATCAATCAGCCATTACTGAAATATCGTGGTCTGGAGTCGGAGGATCTGGCGAAGCAGGCGCTTTATTCAGCCGTTGCCGATCTCGAAGATATAACTCTCGCCAACGCCCTGGACAGCTCGCCGCGCCGAAAATCGCTCCGGATACTCGCTTATTCGGGCTTAACCGCTTGTCTGTTGTTTATTATTCTCCCCGTAACTTTATTTCAAGCCACCAGTCGCTTGTTTCACCCCCATACAACCTATACCGTGCCTCCACCGTTCAGTCTCAGCATCGACCCTGCCGGTGGCTGGGCATACCGCGGGGAAAGCGTCACCTTTACCGTTATCGCTGAAGGCTCACCTCCAGATAGAGCGGAATTTGTGTACCGGTTCAAGGTTGGAGGTCGTCAACAATCCGATTATGTCACGCTCGAAAATGGTCAAGGTAAAATCGAGTTCAGCGGCTTTCCGGATCCGATCCACTACTTTGCTCGCAGCGGCACTGTTGTCTCATCCGAATACAACCTCGATATCATATCCCGTCCGCAGGTTGCCGAGCTGCAATATCGTCTGTTTTCCCCGAAATACAGCCGACTGCCGATGGTTCTAAGTGGGGATAACATCGGGGACGTCGAAGCTCTCCCGGGTTCACGCTTGGAGATGACCATCCGCAGCAGCAAGCAGTTGGCGCAGAGTTGGCTTTCCTTTCTACGGTCCGGAGCCGATTCGAGTTCCATTGACAGTATCGCGCTGAGCGCATCCGGTCAGACCTGCACAGGTAATTTTACGATAATGCGCGAAGGTTCCTACCGGATTCACCTGCGGGACAGCGACGGTCACGAAAACCGCGACCCGATAAACTATCACGTGCGTCTTATCGCTGACAATCATCCCCTGGTCAGGATCGCCTATCCCACCGAAGATGTAGTCCTCGGCGACGACGTCCGGCTGCCGCTGCTCGTCGAAGCTGATGATGATTATGGAATCAGCCGCATCGACTTGGCATACAGTGTGATGGGGCAGGACTCGGTTGTAAAAACAGTTCCGCTTGATTTTTCGCCGCATAACACCCAGGCTGTTACGGCAGATTACATCTGGGATTTGTCCGAGATGCCGCTGTTTCCGGGTGATGTTCTAGAATACTGGGCTATAGCCTGGGATAACGACCGCGTTTCCGGTCCGAAACGATCAGAAAGCGAACGACGGCTTGTCAGACTGCCGTCGATAGAAGAGATTGTCGCTGACATAGAGCAGAGCGAAGAAGCCGGCATCGAACAAGCGGAGCGCACGCTGGAGGATGCCAGAGAACTCAAGGAGAAAATCGCAGAGATCGTCGAGGAACTTAGGCGCAATCCCGATCTCGACTGGGAAAAACAGCGTGAAATGGAAGAGGCGCTGCAGCATCAGGCGGAATTGGAGCGACAGATCGAGGAGTTGTCACAACGCATCGACGAACTGATCGATAAGCTCGAAAAACATGATCTGACCACCATCGAAACCCTTGAGAAATACCAGGAATTGCAGAATCTTATCGCTGAAATCGCCACGCCGGAACTGATGCAGGCGATGGAAAAGCTGAGAGAGGCGATGGCTTCTCAAGACCCGGACAAGGTGCGTCAGGCGCTGGAGGAGTTCGACATCGGCAGCGAGGAGTTTCTCGAGAGAATCGAACGCACCATGAATATACTTAAGCAGCTTCAGCTCGAACGCAAAATGGACGAACTTGTCCGGTTGACCGAGGAGTTGCTTCACCGGCAGGAGGAGATCCTCAACAAAGCTGACAGCCAGAGCAGCGAAGAGCTTGCAGAACGCCAGCAGGCATTGTCCAATACGATGGACATCCTCAGCAAAAATATGCAGGAGACCATGAAATTGGCTGAACAAACCGGCGAGGTTCTGCTTGCCTCAAAGCTTGACAGCCTGTCGAAGCTATCCGCCGAGAAGGACATCGGCGGTCGCATGGAGAACGCGGCTGAAGCGTTTTCAGAGAACCGCATGCGAGACGCATGTGAAGCCGGGGAGCAGGCTGCACGTGACCTGGCGGAGCTTTCAGCCGGTCTCAAACAATCAGCCGCCGAACTCAAGGAGGAACGCAAGGAACAATTAGCTCGCAACCTGCGACGTCTTACCGAAGAGCTGATAATTATTTCCCGGAGCCAGGAGGATCTGACATCCCAGAGCAGTCGGATTGAAACCAAATCCCCTCGTTACCGTGATCTTGCCGGAAGTCAGGGCGACATACGAATGGCATTGCAGGGTGTTATCGCACGCCTGTTCGAATTATCGCGGGAAACTTTCTTTATAACGCCCGATTTGGGAGCTTCACTCGGCAAAGCAGTCGAGGAACTGGATCGAGCTCTTGCCGGCTTCTCGGACAGAAATCCTCGCTCCGTAGCTCCCCCTCAGCAGAAAGCGCTTGGTGAAATCAACCGTTCCGCATTGAAAATACTCAACATCCTTGGTGAGCTTGAAGGCGCGGCTTCATCAACCGGCTATGAGGAAATGATGGATCGGTTATCCCAGATGGCGCAGAGCCAGCAGGGGCTTAACGAGCAAACAATGATGTTGCCGGGCGGACAGGGCGAGCAGATGATCCCCGGTGGCGAGCAGTTTTCACGAATGGCTGCCCAGCAGCGTGCGCTGCAACAGCAGATGCAGAAACTCAGTGAAGAGGGACAGGGAATGCGGGAAATCCTCGGCGACCTGGATGGCATCACCAAGTCGATGGGTGAAGTTGCGGACGACATTGAAGACCAGAACATCAACGAGCGAACCAGACGGCTCCAGCGCCAGATTGTCAGCCGTCTTCTGGACGCAACCAGGTCGGTCAAGGAAAGGGAGTACAGCAAACGAAGAGAGAGCAAAACAGGTCGTGAATTGGTCAGAAAATCGCCTCCTTCACTGCTGTTCGACCAGGACAGGGATAAGTTGCGCCGTGACCTCCTTCGTGCCCTGCAGGAAGGATATACCAGGGATTACCGGCAGTTGATACGTAACTACTTCCAGACACTCGAAAAATTGGAAAAGGAGTGATTCGGGGCGATCGCGGCTTGAATAAAGAAAAAAACTGCTATAAATTTCCCTTCCCCTCCTTTGTAAAAGGAGGACGAAGGTGGATTTTAGATACATCATACAGCAATAGTCAGTTCTGGGTCAGAACAACAGACAAAAATTGCCAGGTCAATCAAGCCAAAGACCGATCAACCTGGCAGTAATACCTGATAATTGATGAGATAAGATTTATCCCACCAACAAACCACCTGTTGCACACTCACTATTACATCCCGCCTTGTATTTCTTCTACGGGTTTTCCTCCGTGGTTGAAGGGGCTTCCTCCGTTGCACCGGAGAGCTGACGAGCATACTTCTCGGCTTTCTGAGCACGAATCACCGCAACTCCAGCCTTCTTACGTGCATCCTTGTTTTTCCCCTGCTCGCGCAGCATCTTGGCTTCCTGAAGAAGCGATCGTGCTTTGCTTAAAAGTCCGGGTGCACTATCCTCTGCACCAGCATCGATCGCCGATTTAATGGCGTCTTCTGCGTTCATGATTGCGTTATCGGGCGGACTTCCGCAAGCCGAGATTAAGAAACCACAGGTCAGCGACAGTAGTAAAACCGGAATGATGTAACGTAAGGACATAATCCCTCTCCTCCTGAATGTAAGAACCTATTAGTTCGTTTGATTATCTTCTGAACTGTTAGATAGTAAGAATTTTTTTTCGACTTGTCAAGGCTTCTTGCATATTAACGCCTCTTTATCAATCCTTTCTAATTAGCTTCCTCGGATTGACGATTCCCCAAGATCGTTTTAACCGAACTTAACGGCAAATAATTCCCCTGCCGATGATTCATCCGTCGCTGCTTTCCTGAGACGAAACCTCATCACCTGACACATCTGTATATAAAACAACATTATAAACATTCTATAACCGAATGGCACAAGGGTTGCTTGAATTTCAGTCGGATAATAGCAAAATGGAAGGAAGATGATTAAGGGCATCTATCACGCCGCCGCCGGAATGATTCCACGTGAATCACAGCTTGAAGCGGTGTCCAACAACCTGGCGAACGCTAATACTACAGCGCATAAGTCTGACAGGCGTCTCTTCCGCACCACCCTCAACAACCGACTGCTACAGGGCGGACCATTCGGCGCTCCGGTCACACTGCCGCCGGATCTGTACTACCTGCAGACAGACCATTCTCAGGGATCACTGGAAAAGACAGACAACCCGCTGGATGTCGCCATCTCCGGAAAGGGGTTCTTCGTCATAGAAACCGAAAACGGCAACTGCTATTCGAGAGATGGCAATTTCAAGCTGAACGAGGAAAACGAGCTCGTCAACAATCTCGGCTACCGCGTGCTCGGCGAGAGTAATCCGATCCAGATAACCGGCAGCGAAGTTGTTATCCGCGATACGGGCGAGGTGATCGTCGACGGTTCGGTGATCGACAAGCTGCAGATCGTAGACTTTGAAGAACCATACAACCTCAGGCGTAACGGCTACGGCTTTTTTATTCCTGAGGACGGCGTGCCCGGTCAACCGATTGAAGAATCCAAGCTCATGCAGGGATATATAGAAAAATCGAATGTAAATGTCATCAAGAATATGGTTCAGATGATTGAACTGAACCGCATCTACGACATCCTGCAGAAAGCCATCATCACACAGGATGAAACGTTAAAGATGGCGGTCAACGAGATCGCCAGGTAACAAGTTAGGGATCAGCAAAAATGATACGCGCTCTAAATACTGCTGCCACTGGGATGTACGCCCAGCAGCTTTTCATTGACAATATTGCGAACAACCTCGCCAACGTGAACACAACCGGCTTCAAACGGGTTCGTCTCGAGTTCCAGGACCTGGTATACCAGACGATGAGGCGCGCCGGCAACACCGCGGATCTCGGGCAAATATTGCCGTCCGAGCTGCAGGTCGGTCACGGCGTCCGCCCCATAGCCTCGCAGAAGAGCTTTGAACAGGGCGTCATCAAGCCGACCGACAACCCGCTCGACCTGGCAATCGAGGGCGACGGATTCTTTCAGGTTGTCAAACCAGACGGAACGATCGGATATACCCGCGACGGTTCATTCAAAATTTCGCCTGATGGCGCTTTGGTGAACGCTGACGGGTATTATGTTGAGCCTGCCCTGACGATACCGGCAGACGCAGTCAGTATGACGGTCGCACGCGACGGAACCGTATCGGTTCTGCTGTTCGGTGAGGTTGAACCGGCGACCGTCGGTCAGTTTGAGCTGGCTCGCTTCGTCAATCCCGCCGGTTTATCAAACGAGGGTCACAACCTTTACAGCGAGTCAGTCTCATCTGGACCACCGATACCCGCCAATCCCGGCAGCGAGGGCGTCGGTATGCTGGCGCAGGGTTATCTGGAAGGCTCAAACGTCCGCATTGTCGAAGAGATGGTGGCAATGATCACCGCACAGCGAGCCTATGACATCGCTTCCAAGGCGATAAAGACGTCTGAAGACATGCTACAGACAGCAACAAATATCAAACGCTAAGATATGACATGTCACCCGGGTTCTTTCTGATATTGATAGCAACATTGGTCAGTGCACCGGATCGAAGCCATGAGATCCAGTCCTATGTGAAAGCGTACTATGATTCTCTTCTGACGGGGAAAGTGATCAATTACAAAATTACGATGAAGCGCTGTCCACGTATGTCAGCCGAACGGTTCAGAATAATCGGGATTCACGGCGACGAAAACGACACTATACCACGCGGCACGAGGCTGTGCTGGTTGGATGTTTCAACGAACGGCAAAGTGAAAACCGTTCCCGTGACCCTGATGATAAAGACTTTCGAAAGTTTGCCTATTGCACGATGCGATATTCCGCCGCGAACCATGCTCAGCGACAGCCTGATAGAGTGGCGGGTTATGGCTTCAGACAACCTCGGTGCGGCACGATTTCCATCGGTTGAAGAGATCGGCGGACTCTGGACAAAGGTGCGCATCACAGCCGGCAGCGTCCTCACAATGCCGAGACTGGCGCCGGTTCCATCGGTCGAGATTGGCGAGGAACTGACGTTGGTTGTCAGAAACGGGCTGGTCGAAGTAAAGACGAGGGGACGCGCTCTGGAAGATGGATATACAGGACAGATAATAAGCGTAATGATCAAAGAAAACAAAAAGAAACTGAAGGGCATGGTCAAAGCCGACGGAAAGGTGGTTGTGGAATAGTCATGGATGAACGCAGCGAAAAAATCCTGACAGGGATTCTTCTAACACTCCTGGCGCTGGCTTCGATTGCCGCAGCTCAGGATTTGGACTTCCAGCCGCCGCCGTCGCTGTTCACAGACAAACGCGCCTTCCGCGTGGGCGACGTCGTAACCATTCTGCTCCAGGAATACATTACCGGCAGCAACCAGGCAAACACGGACAACGATTTCACAAACTTATATGAAATAAAGAGCGCCGCAGGCGGCAAACTCGACTTCATTCCCGGGTTAAACCTGAAAACCGAAATCACCGGCGATAACCAGAACGAGGGCAGCACATCGCGCACCGGCTCTCTGACCGGGAAATTAGCTGCCAGTGTCATCGAGATTCTGCCCAACGGCAACCTGCGCCTTGAGGGACGCAAGTCGGTCGAAGTCAACGGCGAACAGCAGATCACCATTCTGACAGGCATCGTCAGACCGGTGGATATCCGCGGCGATAACTCGATCTATTCATACCTGATCGCCGATGCATCAATCACTTATCGCGGCAAGGGCGAAGTCGAAAAAGCTGCACGACCGGGCTTGATAGCACGCTTCTTTGCGTGGTTGTTCTAAGGAAATGAAAGAATATATAAATAAATTAATTCTTCTATTATTCCTCCTCTCAACCTGCGCCATGGCTCAGGTGAGGGTAAAGGATATGACCAAACTCGTCGGCGCCGAGGGTGTTGGTGTTATCGGTTACGGTCTGGTCATCGGGCTTGACCGGACGGGTGACAGTCAGAAGAGCCTGTTTACCAACCAGTCGCTGGCGAATATGCTCGAACGGTTTGGCATCGCGGTCGACGGGGACAAGGTGCAGTCAAAAAACGTCGCCGCGGTGATGGTTACGGCTGACGTCCCGGCTTTCAGCAGAGCTGGCGGGCGTTTCGACGTAACGGTCTCGTCACTGGGCGATGCAAAATCGCTGCAGGGCGGCATATTGCTCCAGACGACCCTGACCGACCTTAACGGTGATATCTGGGCAACTGCCTACGGAGCGTTGGTTATCGGCGGCTTCAGCATCGAGACCGAACAGGTCAGTATAAGAGAAAACCATCCGTTGGTCGGTCGCATATCGGATGGCGGCATTCTGAAGCGCGATATCGGTTCCGGACTGAAAGACAACAACCGCTTAACCTTCATGCTGAACAATAACGATTTCACCTCCGTCGGAAATATGGCAAGCGCAATCAACGTCCGCTTTAATTCCACGATCGCCACTGCGGTCGACGCCAGGTCCGTGACAATCGAAGTGCCCGAAGAGTATGCCACGCCTGCACAGATCGTGAATTTCATCGCTGCGATTGAAAACGTCGAGTTCGTTCCCGACATCAGCGCGCGGGTGGTCATCAACGAACGCACCGGCACCATCATTATCGGCAAAAAGGTCAGTTTGTTACCGGTGGCGGTGTCTCACGGAGCACTGTCAATTACGATTAAAAGTACGCCGGCGGTGAGCCAGGCTCAACCGTTTGCACCGGGAGGGGAAACCGTTATCGAGCGAATTCAGGAAGTTCTCGTCGAACAGCGAGATACCGGTGTCGTCGCTCTTCCTGGCGCATCGACGGTGGGAGATGTGGCAACCGCTCTCAACCGGCTCGGACTGGCGCCTCGTGACATTATTGCCATTTTCCAGGCGTTGAAACAAGCCGGTGCACTTCAGGCTGACCTGATTATTATCTGATTTATAAATTGAACATTACAAATACACTACAGTCAACGTCAATCGACGACGGTAATAACCGCCAAATTGACCAGCGAAAGCTGAAGGCGGCTTGCGATGATTTCGAAGCGATGCTGATCGCGAGAATGTTAAAAGAGATGCGCAACACCACAGAGAGTGAAGGGGAAAGCAAGGGAATCATCAGAAAGACCGACAATCCTTTTATGGAGATGTTCGACTGGGAGATGTCGCGCATGTTCGCCCGCAGCGGTTCTTTGGGTGTGTCAGAATCGTTGATGCGTAGTCTTGGATATGGCGAATCCGAAGACGTGGATCTGACACTGGACAAACCGGAAAAAGTTGACCTTTATCATGGTGAGATGAAGGCAGTAATCGACGGCGCATCAAAACATTACAACGTTGACCCAGCACTGATCCGCTCTGTGATTATCTGCGAATCAGGCGGTGACCCCGTGTTGGTTTCCCGGCGCAACGCGAAGGGATTGATGCAGCTCATGGACGAAACAGCACGCGACCTCGGCGTAACGGATCCTTTCGACCCGGCACAGAATATATACGGCGGAACCAAGTACTTAAGAAACATGCTCGACACCTACGACAACAACCTCGAACTGGCGCTGGCAGCTTACAACGCCGGACCCTCAACGGTTGAAGCGTACAGAGGCGTCCCACCGTTTCCGGAAACTCAGAACTACATCCAACGTGTTCTTGATCTATACAGCAACGCAGGAATTGAAGAGGCTGTGGATATAACGGATAACAAACACGTTAGCGAATGATGGTGAAATGGGGAGGATAGACACTCCTGTCTGTTCACATAACGGGGAGGATAGACACTCCTGTCTGTCCACATAACGGGGAGGATAGACACTCCTGTCTGTCCACAATAAACACAGGAACGAACGATGACTGACCTGATCGACCAACTGATTGAACTCATCAAAAAGGAAGAGGATGTCCTTGACAGCTTCCTGGATTGCCTCACGCGGCAGAAGAAATACATCGTCGAAAACAAGGTTGAGGAGTTCGATCGGACCGTACAGGAAGAGGAAGAGCTCATCGTCAGGATCCACGATATCGAAAAGGGTCGAATGGAGATCATCAAATCCATCGCCAATCATGCCGGATCCACGGAAGACGAGCTAACACTCACTCGATTGATCGAGTTGAACCTGGGCGAGTCATCCGATGAGCTTATGAACCTCAAGAGAACACTGGCTACGCTTATCGAACGGATTAAGAAGGCGAACCGAGTCAATCAATACCTGATCAAGCGTTCACTCTCCTTCATCCAGAAGAACATCAACTGGTTTATCGACGACAGGAACTTAAACGTTGTCTATCTGCCGGACGGCAGTCAGAAGGTTAAAGATGTCGGCAACCTGTTGGTTGACAAGAGTCTGTAACTTATGCCGACGATAAACTCAACGCTGTCGCTGGCAAAGCGGGCTCTGCTGGCACATCAGGGCGCTATGGGAACCAGCGCCGATAACGTAGCGAACGTCGATACTCCCGGTTACGCAAGGAAAACGGTTGACCTCAGACCGGCGCCCGGTTTGCATACGACACTCGGTGGCTATGGTAACGGCGTCGATTTACTCGGCGTAAGCGGTGTGCGCGATCAGTTCGTTGAGCGGCAGGTGCGCAGCGCGATGGGTGAAGCCGGACGTTACCAGACCGGTCAGCAGCAATTGCAGATGGTCGAAGAGATATTGGGTGAATTAACCGAAAGCGGACTGTCAAACGCACTGGATCAGTTCTGGAACGCCTGGCATGACCTTGCCAACGATCCAGGCTCAATGACCAGCCGCAACGCTTTGCGCGAGTCCGCCAGACATCTCGTTAACATATTTAACAATATAGATATACGACTGAATCAACAAATCGATAATATCAACAGTGAAATTATTGTAAAGGCAACGGAAATAAACAGTATTACGAGAGAGTTGGCGTCGCTCAACCGCGATCTGGCGCTAACTAACGGCGATGCGCCGGAACTGATCGATCGTCGCAGCCTGCTGCTGGACGAACTCGCCGACCTGGCGGATATCGATTACCGAATTGAAGACAACGGCGTCGTGTCCGTCTTCCTTGACGGAGCATCACTGGTTATGAATGACAGAGTGCAGACTATCGGTGCCGAATTGAATAACAATGGAAACGCCCAACTGGTCATCACCGATGGCGTTAAACGCACGATCGATGTTCGGGGAGGCAGTATTGGAGCGTTGTTCGACGTGCGCGACGGTGAAATAGCCGAGTTGTACGGCAGGCTGGACGAACTGGCGACGACCCTGACGCGGGAAATCAACTCGATTCATGTGAACGGATATGTTTTGAACGGCTCTACAGGCATCAACTTTTTCGACCCTGAAACAACCGGAATAGCGGATTTCGCGCTCGATTACCGCATCGAAGAGGACGTCTCCCTGATCGCCGCTTCGATGGACGGCAATGCCGGTGACAACCAGCTTGCCCTATCCATCGCCGAACTCGAACATAAGGCGGTCTTGAGCGACGGCACTGAGACCATCGGTCAGGCATTCAGCAGCATTTACACCTGGTTCGGCGCCAAGGTCGCAGAAGCGGATATTATGGCTGATGGCGCAGAGCTTGCACTGGATCAAGCCACAGCCTGGCGCGAATCGGTCAGCGGCGTATCGCTGGATGAGGAGATGGCTCAGCTTATTCAGCAACAATTGGCATTTAACGCATCCGCAAAGATTGTCAATATGGTGGATTCGATGATGGAACAGCTGTTAGGGTTGGTCAGGTAAACTCAAGGAACAATAAAATTGCGAATAACCCATCACAGCTTGGTTGAACAGGTCCTCGCCAATATCGAAGACCGGATGAAACAGATAGCCGAGAGCCAGGATCAGGTTGCGTCAGGCAGGCGCGTCAGTGAACCGTCTGACGACCCTGCAGCCGCCGGTGAATTGCTGAGGTTGCATAGCGAGATAAACCGGCTGGAGCAGTACAAGCGGAATATTGAGAGCGGGCTGTCGCACTTGGGTGCAACCGAAAACGCACTCGAAGCGATCAGAGACGTCACTATCAGAGCACGCAGTCTGGCGGTCGAAGGCTCAAATGACGTCATCGACGCCGACGGTAGACGGGCTATCGCTGAGGAGGTCGACCAGTTGCTGCGTGAGTTGGTTTCAACAGCCAACAGGAAGTTCGGGAATCGATACATCTTCGGCGGCACGGAAATCCGTCAGACACCTTATCAATCCGTCGAAGGTGAGAACGGCTGGCTGGAGCAGGTTGTGCCGCAGTTTCAGGAATCGCAGTCTCGGATAGAACTGCTCTTCGGCGAGGGTGAGAGGGTTGAAACATCGCTGACAGCACAGGATACGTTCAATTTCGGTGACGGCGAAAACCTCTTCGGCATCCTTTTCGATCTCCGTCAGGCATTGACTGACAACGACGGTCAGGCGGTCGGCGATATTCTGCCGCGCCTGGATGATGCACTGGAAGCGCTTAACGGCGTTACCGCAATGGTCGGAGCGCGGATCAACACCGCAAATCACATGCTTGACCAGTCCGAAGACCGGAACATCACCTTGACTGACAGAATCGGCGACCTGGGCGATGTGGATATTGTGGAAGCCATGACACGATTGAACGAGGATATGGTATCATACGAACTCGCTCTCAGGATGTCAGCCGAGGCTATCCAGCCGAGCCTGGTGAACTTTGTGGATCTCTGATTTCACCGCTGATTCGCCAAGGACGCAGAGATTCTTAACATTGAAAGATTCTTTTTAAACTCTGCGTCTCTGCGGTTCATTGAAGCAACCTTGAGGAAGTTAATGCCACTTATCAAACCGAGGGAAAAGACACAACATAACGTAGATTGCAGCATTATCGTACCGGTTTACAACGGCTTGAAATACACCAATATGTGTATTGATACGCTGCTTAAAGACCACACTCGGACAAGCTTTGAGATTATTGTTGTCGACAACGGTTCCACCGATAATACACCGGTTTACCTAAAATCGCTTGCAGACAAGCTGACGATCATTTCACCGGGAGCGAATCTCGGCTTTGCGCGCGCCAATAATCTCGCTTCGAAACAAGCTTCGGGACCTTACCTGGTATTGCTCAACAACGACACGATCCCCGATCCGGGTTGGCTGGATGCTATGGTCGAAACAGCGCAATCGGACGAAAGAATAGCGATTGTCGGTGCAAAGCTCCTCTATCCCAGGGATCGCACCGTCCAACACGCCGGTGTGGTGATTACCAACGATCTCACGCTGCTGCATATCTTTGAAGGCTATCACGAACACCATCCGGCGGTCAACCAGCGGCGTGATTTCCGGATCGTAACCGCGGCATGCATGCTCGTCAGACACGGTATCTATTACAATCACGGTGGTTTTGATGAAGGATTCCTTAATGGCTTCGAGGATGTCGATTTCTGCCTCCGGGTTGCCGAAACCGGATTGCGTGTTGTTTACGAGCCGCGAGCCGTTGTGCTGCATCACACCGGGATGACCGCCGGCAGGCATATCTATGAAATCGCCAACGCTGTCCGGCTGACCCGGCTGTGGCGGCACAAACTGACACCGGATATAGGCAAATACTTGGATAAAGAAAGATACAAACCAATAATGAGAAGGGAACTTCTAATGTCGATCCCAGAGGAGTAAACATGATCGAACTTTTAGACAGGGCACGCGAAAACCTCAAGGAGGGTAACATCGGCGAGGCGCTTAAGCTGTACGAAAAGATCCACAAGATGGATCCCAACAGCGCCACAGCACTTGGCTACCTCGCCGATATTCACGACCGCCGCGGAGACCTCGATACGACTGCCAAATACCTGCTCAGGCTGTCCAGAAGCCGCCCCGACGCTGAAGCCTACATGAGGCTTGCTCAGAACGCCCTGAAGCGCAAACAGTACGACAGCGCCAGGAGTTATGCAGCCGAGGCGATGAATCTGTCCGCCGGATCGAACGGCTGCACCGATGAAGCGCATTCGATTCTCGGTGATGCCACCTATAAGCTGGGCGACATCGATGGTGCCGCCAGGATATACGAGGCGGTACTGATCTCAGATCCGGATCAACTGCGTGCCCTCACTGGCAGAGGTACCGTTGAGCTAACCCGGAAAGAGTACCAGGGATCCGTCAAGTTCTTCGACCGCGCTCTGACAGTGAATCCACATCACAACCGTGCCATACTCGGCAAGGGACTGGCTTTCATGGGACTTGGTCGCCGCCGGGAAGGCGCAAATCTGATCCTGGAATCGCTGATGATCGAACCTGATAATGGCTGGGCAATCGCCACGGTTTTACCGGTATTTTCCGAGAGCGGCAAGCTTGACGAGGGCGACAAGATACTCAAGCGCTACCTGGAACGCTACCCCGATGACCATCCGATGCTGCTGGCACGTGCCGGCATCGCTTACGCGCTCGGTCGCCTGGATCAGAGCCGCATACTGCTGGACAAGGTTCTGGAAATACATCCGGAATACCCGGGCGCAAAGGATCTGGACCTCGAGCTGAAGCATTCGACTGAAAGCAGAGTCAAGATGGCTGAACCAGCATTGGCATGACGCTGGTGTCCAACCGATATACTACTATCGTCGTCCAGCTTGCCCGTCTGGGCGACCTGGCTCAAACATGGCTTTTGATTGACCGGCTGAAAAAACGAAACGGTCCGAACGCAACCGCATTGGTTGTCGATCGCAGACTGAGAGAAATAACCGAATTGATGGTAGGCAAAAACAACGTACTGCCGCTTCCAATTAACGGTTATCTCAGACACACCGCCACCGAAACGCTGTTAAAGGTCTGGCGGGAAGTTGCGGATCTGAAACAAATCCTGGCTTCATCCGCCGCTCGCACAGTGATCAACCTTAACTATCATCCCGCGATAGCCGCGCTGGCTGAAGCCATCCCGGCATCGTGTCATCTGGGCGCCCGTTGGAAGGATATTAAGACTGACCAACCATCGGATCACCAGATTCGAGAGCTGTTCAACGCAACCTCCGGTCTGCGACGGGGTACGAAACATCTTTCGGATATCTGGGCTGAATACGCTGAGAATGGCGTTTATGCCGACCCTTTACAACCGCTCAAACTGCCGGAGGAGGTTGTCGAATCGGGCAGAAGAATAATACGGAGCGCCGGCATCAAATCCAGAGACGCCCCGATCGCCCTTCTGGTTGGTTCGGGTTTGATCGCCCGCAGTCTTCCCGTAAGTCATCAAAGCCTGCTCACTGCGGAGCTTTCTTCGGAAGTGCCGGTGATACTTGTCGGCTCACGGCAGGAAGCGCAATTGGCTGAGGATATTATCCGCGCGTCAAGCGCAAGTTCGGAATGCGTTGTATCTCTATGCGGACGCACAAATGACACCGCTGTTCTTGCGGGTGTCTTGAGTTGCTGCAGGTTGGCAATCGGCGTGGACACCGGACCTTTGCACCTTGCCGCCATGGTAGGAACCGACTGCCTGGGGATCTATTGCGGCTCCATGAATTACAGGGAGACCGGTCCTTACGGATCCGGACACGTGGTTATAACGCCCGATGACCCGGATTATCCCTGTCATGAGAGAGAGATGGAGATAAATCCTCAAAAGTATACCGATGCTATTTCTCCCGATAGCATTATCAGAATTGCCCGGGATATGCTGCATGGCGATTCGATCTCTCTCGCACCCGGCGTTGGGGTGCGGGTGTTCAGTTCGTCTTTAAGTTTTAAAGGATTAGTATGGGAGGATGTACGCTTACTGCGTAAACCCAAAGGGGTTAATCTGTGAATAGCCACCGGCGTCAGCCGGTGGAGGGCAATGCGAACACATTAACAACCCCGAAGGGGTTGAATAAACAGAAATTATAAATACCTATTAATCAAACATGGTAAACCACCAATCTGACAACCACTGGTTCAGATCGGCTTATCCCGAGCTGTACCATCGTATTAACAGTACAACATCGAATCCCGATCTTGCGGTTACGCCTTCAAAGCAGGGCGATCTAACCCTCAGGATCGGAAATGTCCAGATGCACAGCGCGTACAATCCCGTCGAGGAAGCTGAACGACTGGCAGACGAGGCGTTGAAGAATGCAGCCTCAAACAGCGTCATCGTCGTATGCGGTCTGGGATTGGGCTATCATATCGAGAGTATCTGCCGCAGGTTTCAGGGCAAGGTGGTAGTGGTCGAGCCGGATCCTGCGATTGTTAAGCTCGCTCTTACATCGCGCGATCTGACGGCTATGTCCGAAGCGGCTCTTGCGTTCGCACTGTCCGTAACCGACACCGCGGCAATTATCGAAAGAGCCTGCAACGGCGACTGGAAGCGAATCAAACTGTTTAAGCATCATCCCTCGATAAAGCTACATCCTGAATACTACGAGGAACTGACCCGGATAATTAACGCCCGCTGCAACCTGGATGCGTCCGCACTGGGCATCCTTGTCGTCACGCCCATATACGGCGGTTCACTGCCCGTGGCAAGGTACTGCGCCTCTGCCTTCGAGCGGCTCGGTCACCGCGTCGAAACCCTTGACAACCAGATATATGACGCAGCGCGCCGGCAGATCGACACGATCTCATCGAACCGCCTGCACCGCAGTCAGTTGACGGCTCTTTTGACGACCTTGATGGCTGAGTCGATCACCGCCCGGGCGCTTGACCGCGCCGTCGACCTGGTCTTCCTTACGGCGCAGTCGCCGATGACGCCCGAAGTGGCTCAGGAACTGCGCAGACGCAGGATACCCACCGCGTTCTGGTTCGTGGAGGACTGGCAGTTGTTCACCTACTGGCAGCAGTGGGCACCTCTGTATGACTACTTTTTTACCATCCAGAAAGGTGCGTTTCAAGCCGCATTGGAACGGATCGACGTCAGGCGAACAACCTACCTGCCGTTGGCTGCAGATCCCAAGGTTCACCGGAAGCTCGAATTGACCCCCGAAGAGCT
The DNA here is from genome assembly GCA_964471745.1 of uncultured bacterium. GTDB lineage: Bacteria > Electryoneota > AABM5-125-24 > Hatepunaeales > Hatepunaeaceae > CAYYHI01. The sequence continues at coordinate 24,409 of CAYYHI010000008.1, forward strand.
TGTCGAATTCGGAAGCGATGTATCACACGTCGGCGCCGGCTACCTCAACCGGCAGTATGTATTTTCGGGCTTAATCGACCTCGATTTCAAGCTCTGGGGCAACGACTGGGAAAAAACGGCATCCATCCGTCAAGTCCTGCAGCGGGACGGAGCACGTCTCGCCACCGAAGAGAGTGTCAAGGTCTTCAATGCGTCGAAGATCAATATCAACCTTCACTCGTCGCAGATGCACGAGGGCGTCAATCCAGACGGCGATTACGTCAACCCGCGCACGTTCGAGATAGCAGCCTGCGGCGGGTTTCAACTGACCGACCATCGAAGTCTGCTGCCCGAACTGTTCGAGGAGGGTAAGGAAATCATCACCTTCCGACACGAAAGAGAACTCCGAACGCTGATCGACCGTTACCTTGCCGACCCGGATGAAAGAAACAGGATAGCCGAACTGGCGCGCCGCAGAACCCTCACAGAACATACCTATGAAATACGGATGGCTGAAGCGTTGAACTTCATCTACAGCTACGAGTCAGCACCCGCCAGCAGGCAGCATCCCGATCATATCGACAACCTGCTGTCCGAAGCCAAAGATGAACCTGAACTGTACAACCTCCTAAGCCGCTTCAAAGATCGCGGCGTCGTGACCATCGACGACATCGCCCTCGACATCCAACAACGGGACGGCGAACTCAGCGATCCGGAATCGATCTTCCTGCTCATGCACGAATTCCGCAATTGGGCTAAGGAAAAGGACCTGGTGTGAAGAAAACGCTGGTCATCAACATCGCCAGGATGGGCGACCTGATTCAATCCTCGCCCCTGATCGCAGGGCTTAAAAGCGCTACCGAGGACACCGAAATTACGTTACTATACTCTGAATATTTCAGAGATGTGGCTTCCTCCATACCGGGTGTCGACCGACTGATCGGCATATCACTCCAGAAAATTGTCGAACCGCTCATCCGAAATAACGGAGGCATCCGCACCGCTTATAGACAATTAAAAGACCTGACCGATGAGATACACGCTTATAACTTCGACCGGATAATCAATATCACTCATACATATTACAGCGCCGTCATCACCGCTCTCGCCCACAGCCGTGATAGCGTCGGGATGACCATGGACAGCGAAGGCTACAAGGTTGTCAACGGCGACTGGGCGAACTACTATTTTAACTCCTGCCTCAACCGGGTGTTCAACCGCTTCAACATCGTAGATATGCACTGCCGTATCGGTGGTGTAGAACCGAACCGGAAACTGCTCCTGAACATCGATCCTGATGCTCGCAGCCGAGCAGATTCATTGATTCGGAAATATCACCGGGCGGGACATAAACTTGTAGCGCTGGTGCCGGGTGCATCCACGCTCGAAAAAGCTTGGCAGCCGCAACTTTTCGCCGAAGCTGTTCGGGAGCTCAGTCATCGTATTCCAATTACGCCACTGATTTTCGGCTCCAATGGAGAACTTGAGTTAGGGGAGCTTCTGTGCGAAATGGCACCGGATGCCATCAGCCTTTGTGGACAAACCGATTTCCAACTCCTGATAGCGCTTATCGAATGCTGCGACCTGATGATAACCAACGACACCGGACCGATGCACGTCGCCGCCTCAGCCGGAACGCGCGTTCTCGATATTTCACTGGGCAGCGCCCTGTCATACGAAACAGCGCCCTACGGTGAAGGACACCTGGTGGTGGAACCGCGTATCGACTGCTACCCCTGTCACGTTAAGATGCGCTGCCAGCACCGGAGTTGTCACGCACTCATCCCGCCTAATATCATCGCAGAACTGGCTTGCGGGCTGCTGACTGACGATGTACCCCAGCAACTACTGGAAGAGCCCGATCTTTCCGAACTGAACGTCCTGCGCACGTCCTTCGATGAAGACGGCTGGCTGGAGCTCACGCCATTAATGAAGAGACCTCTCTCGGTGACGGATATCTATAACCACGCCTTAAGGGAGATGTGGAAGAGAGCCCTGTCGGGCAAGCCGTCCTGGACAGGCGATTACAGTGTAATCGCTGAAAACGTCGGTCGCAAGCTGAGAACCTACTTTAGTGTGACCGATGAAGATGCCTTCATGCCGGATGTATCGATACCGCTTTCTGAGATAGCGTCTCTAACTGCTACAGGGCTGGCTGCGAGCCGAGAACTTGCTGCAATCAATGATACGAACAGTCCGATTGACAGGATAACGCAGCTTGGCGACATCCTGAAACAGGTCGACCGGAACCTTATACGGATAGCTTATGAGTATCCTGAGATCAAACCACTGGTCGCTCAGTTTACCTACGGCAAGGATAACCTGACCGGATGGCAGCTTTCATCCCTGGCGAACCAGACAAGCTTACTTTACAGTAACCTGCTCGACTGGAGCGAAGCACTCGCAATGTGGATCACTACCATTTACGAAAGTGTAAAAAGCGCTCCTGCAGCAAGAACAGCACTCGACGAGGTTGCCGTATGAATCCGCAACCCACTACTACTTTCGTTCTACCGCAGCGCCTGCTTCAGCGCTGCCGCTATCCTCGTTTAACAGGACCTGAGGGTACCGTGCTGATGGTTGACGCCGGTTACTTCATACAGCATGAGTGCCGCCGCGCCTTCCACGCATGTGGATGGCAGACATTCCCCGTGCCACTTTACCCGCCGGAGGAGTTCGTCGAGAAGCTCCTGACTGCGGTGGTCGTTCATAAACCGGATATGCTGTTTACTATAAACCATCTCGGTTTCGATGTCAACGGTCTGTTGACTGAGCTGCTTGAGGCAATCGAGATGCCGGTCGTGTCCTGGTTCGTGGACAGCCCGGCTTACATTCTACTCGATCATACCTGTAATGCCACACCACTGGCAATAACTCCCATCTGGGAACGAGCCTACGAATCCTTCCTGAAGCAGTTCGGCTTCCAGCATACGTTCCACCTCCCACTGGCGGGAGACCCGGCTTTCATACGTCGAGAGTCCTCAAACCAGCTTAAATACCGGATCAGCTTCGCGGGTGATTCAATGACCTTCGCCGTAGCGAAATGGTCGGGATTGTGCACTGCCATCCCCGGATCTGGTCGTCTGATCGAAAGAGCCGCTGCGGAGCTTTACCACGACCGCCGCCGTAATCCCCGCGAAATCGTCCGTGAATTGTCATTCAGCTTTGGAATAGACCTCGCCCATATAAGCAGGGAGATGGAGCTGACCCTTTCGTCGGCAATCGTCCTCGAAGCAACGCGTCTGTATCGCAGGGAAATGGTTAATAAACTGGACGGTTTCAAGCCGGACATCTTCGGCGATGAAGGATGGAGCGAGTATGCGTCTCCGAATGCTAACCTTCACGGGCGGATCGACTATTACACTGAACTGCCCGATCTGTATGGTTCAACCGCCGTCAACCTGAACAATACGAGTCTGCAGATGCCGACCGCGCTGAACCAGAGGGTCTTCGACGCGCCGTTAGCCGGTGGTTTCCTGCTTACCGACAACCAGGAAGACCTGGGACTCATCTTCAATAAGTCTCGCGAAACGGCGACATTCTCAAGTCCGGACGAACTACCTGAGAAGGTTGCGTTTTATTTGGCACACGATTCGCTCAGAGAGAAACTGATAGACTCGGCACGGGAAAAAATTGTCACCGAGCATCTGTACGCCCACCGGATCGCGAGGATAATAAACCTTACCCGGCAACTGTTCGGAAACAAACTAATAAAGTCGGCAGTTTCAGCGCTTTGATCTTAATTGCAAATAACACAAATATATACGGAGGGAAAATGGAATCCGCTACTATGGCGTTTCAGATCGATGGTCAGACGAAGGAACTGGAACTGAAGGAAGAAATTCCTTTCGAACAGGTTATTGAAGCTATTAAAGGCGACCTGAACGATCCGGAATTCTCAATCACGCGGATTAAGCTCAACGGGGAGGATATTACAGGTAAAAGCTGGGAACGATTTTCCCATTTCACGCTCAAGGACATCAAAGACCTCCAAGTTGAGACCGGCAATATTGAGCGACTCGCCCGTGAAACGCTCAGCTCACTTAAGGATTTCACAGGAAATGTTATCGAAGAACTGAAGCGAGCTGCGGAGCAGTTCAGGTTGGGTCAATTCGACCAGGGCGGTGAAGTGTTCAGCCACACGCTCGACGGCATTCAACTCGTGAACCACATATCTATCATGGTCGAAAGGAATCTCGAGATAGAATCACGTTATCAACCCAACAACGGACAAACGCTCGCTATCCAGATGACTAATCTCAAACCTGTCATCGAGGATATATTTGCCGCTCAGAAGGATCAGGACTGGATACTCCTGGCGGACCTGATAGATTATGAACTTGTCCCTCATTTCAACGACCGGTTGAACATGTTCCGGGGCTGGGAGGAGAGAACGAGTGCCTGACACGAACGGTACGATGGATTTTGTTCACCAACAACTCGAACTATTCCGCAGACAATCTGAAGCGATCCAGCGAGGGGATCTGATAGCGGCAAAATCAGCCGGTGACCAGTTGCAGCGGTCTGTGCCGGGATTGATTCAGATCGTTAATCTCAGCCGGAACGGTGGTACTTTTACCGAGCTCGAAAAAGAATCAATCGAGCAGATAGTCAGCGAGATTAAAATCCTCCAGGAAAACGCTCACAGTCAAATATTATCCAAGAAAGAACATCTATCTGAATTACTACACGAATTCCGCCGTGGCAGGCAGCTCTTGACCGGCTATCGGTCGGGCAGCGATGTCGGCGGAAGGTTCTTTGATATGGTGGGTTAATCCGTTTCCAAACTTCTCAAAGGGCAAAGTCTTCCTCCTTTCCAAAGCAAAACGGCTAAAGATTCCCCCTCAACTCGTCGATAAAATAGATGCAAGGGGTTTCTATGGAATAGGAGGAACTATATCCTATGAGCACGCGGATTAACCACAACATCCTGTCGCTTACCGCTCAACGGAATATCTGGGAGACACAGCAAGAGCTCGATAACGCGGTGCAGCGCCTGTCATCGGGATTGCGCATCAACAACGCTTGGGATGACCCGGCCGGTCTGGCGGTATCTGAGAGATTCCGCGCTCAGATAGCGAGTATGACGGAAGCGCAACGAAACGCTAACTATGACGTAAATCTACTTCAGACCGCTGAAGGTGCGTTAAGTGTTATCGATGAGAAGCTGATTCGCATGAGAGCTCTGTCAATTCAAGCATCTAATGGCGCGCTCTCCGGTCTCGATCGTGCCGCGCTCGATATCGAATTCCAGCAGCTCAAGAGTGAGATTACGCGGATTGCGAACACCGTTAATTACAACGGTAATAATCTGCTTGATGGTAGTTACTCGGGTACCGGTACCGCCGGTCTTAAGTTCCACATCGGAACTTACAACGTTGCAAACCAGGACTACTATCACATCTCGCTTAACACCATGACATCACAGGCGTTAGGGCTCACTGCAACGACATTGACAAACACCGCAAACGCCCAGAGTGCCATTGGTGCAATGGACAACGCCATCGATTCCAAGGACAACGAACGTACCCGGATAGGCGCTTACGTGGAAAGACTGCAGAACACCATCTCGAATCTGCAGATATCCCAGGAGAGCGCGAGCAGGTCTGAATCGCAAGTGCGCGACGCCGATATTGCTCAGGAGATGTCCAACTTCGTTCGTGCACAGATTCTGATGGAGACCGGTGTGGCAATGTTGTCGCAGGCGAACTTGATTCCACAAATTGTGGCTGGTCTTGTAGGTTAGTCCTTCTCAAAGCGGTGCGGCGGGATAACGCGGGGGATCACTACCCCCGCGTTTGTCTGCCTTTTTTAGGCATATAAACGGCAAATCCGCCGTTATCGCTTATCAAGCCGTCAAAAAACAAATTGACGGTGATTAAGAGGAGTGACTTTCCTTATGCCAGTTGGAAACATCACCGGACTTTCATCAGGGATCGAATGGGGTGATACCGTCGATTTGTTAATGGAGCTCGAACGACGCCCTGTTGACATCCTTGAGTCACGTCGTGAAGAGTACCAATCCCAGTTAACTATATGGGGTTCAATCGAGTCAAAGCTTACCGCTCTGAAGAGCCAGGCGGATGAGCTGGACTCTGCACAGGAGTTGCTCGTTAAATCAGCGACCACAACCGACTCCAGTGTACTCACGGTTTCAGCCAACGCCAACGCTACACCATCCAGTCACAATATCATTATCAATCAACTGGCTACCAATCATACGCACGCCCACCAAGCCGGGTGGGCGGATCTCAACACCACCGCAGTAAACAACTCAGGAAGCGATCAGTCGTTCTCCTATGAATACGACGGTACGGTGATTACCGTAAACGTGTCGGACGGAACTACATTGCAGGAGTTGACGAACCTGATCAACCACGACCCCGACAATCCCGGAATTGTGGCAACGATCATCAATGACGGCAGCGGGGGCGCCAATCCGTTTCACCTGATGCTCTCCGGTGAGGAAACAGGCTCCGGCAAGAACATCCAGATCATTGATACTGTTGATAATCCAACCGATCTTTACGACGGCAGTCATTTCGACGAGGCAAACTGGGACGCCACCCAAACGGCTCAGAACGCCGAGATAAGGGTGGATGGTTTCCCCGATCCTGACTGGGGCTGGCCCAACCCATGGATTGAATCTGCAACTAACGATATTGAAGATGTAATACCCGGAGTGACGCTCCACATCCAGGACGAGTCGGACGGCGAGAGCGTCGGGCTCGAAATAAGTCTCGACACCGATGCTATCAAAGAAAACATTAACGCTTTAGTGTCTGCTTATAACGAGGTGATCGATATCATCGACAGCATGACGAGCTACGACGAGGAAAGCGAAGAAGCCAACCCATTGCTTGGAGACTCGCTGGCGCGCGGGATCAAGCAAACCCTGCTTATGACGGTTGCGCAGAGTATCCCAGGTACTGATGGTAATGACAATTATCGATCGATTGGGCAGGTCGGAGTAACACTAAGCGCCGGCGGCAAACTGGTTGTGGATGAGGATGAGCTTGAAGACGCGCTGAATGACGATCCGATGGCGGTTGCAAGGTTGTTTATCTTCGACTCCGAATCGACAAGTAACTATGTATCGTTAACTGGACGCAACGAGAACAGCATCGGTGGCAGCTACGATTTTACACTGACCTATGACGCTGACGGCAAGCTCGATCCATCCGGCACAAACACCCTGAATGGTGTGGATGTAACCATTCACGGTGATTACATCGCCAAAGGCGCTGAAGGAACCGACGTCGAAGGCTTGTTCCTGTTATTAACAGATCCCGGTGATGGACCGAACAGCGTATCCGGATCGGTTAAAGTCTACACCGGCTTCTCGGTTCTGCTGTCCAACGAGATCGACGTAATGACCGACGAATACGACGGCACCCTTGAAACCAACCGCGATCGAATCAACGACAGCATCGATCTGCTGGACAAAAGGATTGAGGCATGGGAGAAGCGGTTGGAACAGATCGAGGAGAATTATCAGCGTCAATTTACTAAGATGGAAATTCTGATCGGACAATTACAGACCCAGGGCTCATACATTTCGTCGATTTAACGTATTATATTAAGGATATTATTAATGGCTACTTTCAACCCGTACGACCAATACCTGAACGTACAGTTCGGCACCGCAGACCAGGGAACGCTTATCCTGATGACCTTTGACGGCGCGATCAGGTTCTGCAGGACGGCTGAGGAATGTATGGCAAACGGGGACAAGATCAATAAGGGAAAGTGGCTTTCACAGGCGTTCGATACGGTCGCTGAGCTGCGGAAATCACTTAAACCAGACATCGGTGGGGAAATGGCTGATCAGCTCAGCAGAACCTACGAATTCATCTGCCACCAGATAACTCTGGCAAACGTCTTTGACAGACATCAGAACCTGGAGAATGCCTTGACGGTTCTGGAACGGTTGCGGGAGACGTGGAAGGAGATTATTCAGGAGCGGCGTCAGGCAGCTGCCGGCGCAGGATTAATCGGGTAAACAGAGATGTATATAAACAACATTCAGGACAGCGGGGGAATTGGACCTATCAAGGGTCCGGCTCAGCGTCCGGTTGAGCCTCAAAAAGATAAACCAACCTATCCCGGCAAGGTTGAGTCGCAGAAGGACCGCGCCGATCTAACGCCTGTCAATCAGGAGAACTCCCGCACTTTAGAGGCATCCAAGTTGCTGCTTGAATCCATACCGGACGTCCGGTTGGACAAGATCGAACTGGCACGCCGGCGCTTGGCTGATGGATTCTACGACCAACCTGAGATTCGCGCTGAAATTGCCGCCAGAATGATATCTGATCCCGAAGTCAATCCAGCGCTGAATAAACTGTCAGCCGGGGAAACCGAAAAGATCAGAGAGCGTCTGCAGAGTGGATATTATGACAAGCCTGAGATAAGAGAAGATATTGCGAAAGGGATGATCGACGACGCTCTGGAGGAATAGACGCTGAAAATGGAAACGCAGTATATGAAAGCCTCGTCCGGTAATACGGATGAGGCTTTTTTATGGGTTCATTCCAGTAAAGGGAAGATATAGAAAGGATGAAGGATGAAGGATGAGGGATGAAGCTATGATAGAAATCCCCTCTTATAATAAATTGTTTCCAATTTAGGGTGGTGTCCCTTGATGCTTGTCATTCCTGCGAAAGAGTGTGTCTGAGAATGTGAAAAACTCACCAAACCTCATCATTCCATCGAAAGATGGAATCCAGTAACGCATGTAATATCAGCAACATCTCTGGATTCCAACTTCCGTTGGAATGATGAATCCCGAGACAATTTCATATTGTCAGACAGACTGGAAAGCGGGAATGACAATTATATAAGGACATACCCAATTTAGTGAAACAGTGTTTAAAGTAGATTATTGATAAATGAAGTAAAGAGCTATCGGTATCAAGCCCAATACCCACAGAACACCACCTGTCAACCGATGCCGGGTGAACAGCACATAGTTAACTGCAAAAAAGCTCCGAATAAAGCGGGAATTCAATACCGGTTTATCAGTAGAACCCAATAAGGTGTTGCCCAAAGCGTTCCATTTAATCAGCAGACCGGGAACAAAGAAAAAGAGGATGCCGACCAAACAAAGAAACATCCCAATAAGCAACACAAATGTAAAGAGTATCGGGGGCAAAATATCCATACTTGATAATATACGAAAGTCAGAACTCATCAGCAACCGCCTCACGCCAAAGTAGGAAGTCCTTGTCACTACCACCGCCGCGCCGGCGTATCTCTTCTATCTGGCGGGTTGTGTTCAGAACGGTCGCAGTAGAGGTTATTATATAAACATCCGGTCTATTTCCGAAAAAAGACACGGTAGGGTAACGAATCCTCGTCCGCTCAATCTGAATCGTAACCGTACCCTCACCGATGTTAAATGGTCCCAAGGTTGTAGCGGCAGAATTGCCGTTATGCAGGTAGCGGCGCCCGTACTGAATACCTCCATCCGCAAGGTAAAAAGCCTTTGTGGCGACTACCCGGTTACCAGAGGTATGCGCGTCGACAACCATGCGACCGACCATAACAACACCGAACAGCGTCAGGATGGTTATTGTCATAACCCCGATTATCAATACGTTGCCCAGGGTGCTGTCTTTTCGTATTAGCCGTTTGAGCCATCTGTTGTTCATTTAGCCTCCCTGCCAGCGCGGAAAAACAGTTGAACGCATAATCAACGACTGCCCGTTCACCAGGGTTCGGGCATTAACGGTCAAGCGGATTACACCACCTTCTGTTGTTGTGCCAAACGAGGATACGCCACCGATAAGTCCCGACTGCACCAATGGATACTGAGTAGCCCAGCTTGTCTCGTCACGCCGGTAAGTCAATCCACCTCCAGTAAGTGTAAATCCAACTCGGAGTCGATTGTAGTAAGGACCCGTATAATACCAGGTACTTTCCCAAAACCGATTATATTTCCAGAATAGTAATTGTGTACTGGTAGGCGCAGCATCCCATTGATTCTGATCGTCAAACTCCCGCAGATCGTGCATAATCGAATCAAACGACCTCCTGAAGTCGGCATGTGAAGTTTTACGAATGTTATGATTAGTAAAGATCTGAACCGATGAAACCATCACTTGTGAGAATACACCGGCAAGTAGAGACACAATTACAATGACAACAATAAGTTCGATGATCGTGAAACCGCTGTCCACGTATAGTCCATGGAGCAGGTTCTCATTATGTTGGTTATGTCGTGAGAGTTTGGTCATCTGTCCTAAATTCCTGAATGATCCATAACAAATGTCGTCATTGTGATCGGATTGATGAGCGAGTGATTCACGGTTACGGTTATCAGCTTATATTCATACGCCGCGCCCGGATTGACCGTCTGGACAGTTACCGATCTGGTGAACTGGGTAAACGGTGCACCCGGGTTCACATTCGCATACCGCGCCTGCGTGATGGAGGCATAGCCATAACCGGCGACTGAACCGGCTTTATGCGCAAGTATGATTTCAACCTGTTCAGCAGCCAACAACTCAGCGATGCTCAACATCTCGGAGGTGTGAGTATTTGTCAGCGTAGTTGTATACATCTCAACAATGCCAGGTATAGCTACCGATAGCAGCATAATGGTTATAACCAGCTCAAGCAGGCTGTAACCGTCGATCCTTGCCGACCGGTGAAAAGCCCGACGCAGCCCCGACTGGCATATTTCAAACCCGAACCTCATATCATTCAACCCACGTTTTCCCTGTATGGCGGGCTATCCGTACGTTAACAGCATCATTTAGAGTGCAGATTATAGCGGATGTCTGCGTATTACCCCAGCTATAGTCAGGAGTGGTCAATTTACCAGACGAATCAAAGTTTAATGTGAAATCGGACGAGGTTATTGAAACTGACTCATCCATTTCTACATAGAAGTTCTCGCCTGTCAGGGGATTCTTTATCCATGTACCATCATTAAAACTTATTGTGTAAGTGTTCGGGTCGCTGGGGACGCCGCCACCCCCACCACCGCCACCACCACCGCCGCCGCCACCACCGAAGGCGATAGCATCACTGGCGAACGGAGCAGACATTATAGCCAGCGGGAGTATCAGAGCTTTTACAGTAGTACGCAACACCGGACTTTGCTTAACAACCTGCGCCAGTGCCGGACCGTCCCTATAATACCAGCGTACGAACGCCCTTCCCGGACGAGATTTCAGCAGTACCTGGTCTCTGAAACCGCGCAGCGCCGTAACCTGCTGAGAACTTTCACCGTAGCAGACGGTCGCCACGAAACAGCCACCGCCGCCACCACCGCCGCCACCGCCACCGCCGTTAATGCCGACTACGGTGCCCTTGTTATTCGATCTCGCTGTCTGTTGGGCGTAGGCAACGTCGCTGACCATCTGCTGAGCTACTGACTTGGCTTTCTCGTCCTGAGTGCTGATGAAACGCACGATTGCAACCACAGTCAAGATGCCAACAACAGCGACAACAATGATGATTTCCAGAACAGTAAAACCATGCTCGCGCTTGGTCTTACTTGGCTTCTTCAGGTGTTTGTGATACATATCCCCTCCGAAATTACGAATTAAATGAAACGCTCTCTATCTCTATATTGTCGTGTCAGCTATTCACTGTCATTCCCGCTTTCAAGTCTGTCCGAGAATACCAGAATAGTGGTGTCATGTGTCCTCACATGACACCATAGTTATTGTTATTACAGTGCATAGCT
>CAYYHI010000009.1:0-34271 GCA_964471745.1 uncultured bacterium
AATAATCATTCTAATTGCGCAAGATGTTAAGGAGTTGTTGTGAATAGAAGAAAATGAAGGTTTCGCTGGATTAAACCACAAAGTCACAAAGAAAAGCGATTTAGTGGCTTTGTGGCTTCGTGGTAATAAAAACAAGGACAACGGAAACCTATCCGCTGCCCTTTTACTCTGAATCCCAAACCACAGATTGAGCCATCACCGGTATGCTTCCCGTCGGTGAACAATGCGATGTATCAAAACGTTCCTTCGTTCATCGTCAATACTGTATAGAATCCTGTAATCGCCAACACGAATTCTCAATTGATCTTCTTTGCTTTGAAGTTTCCTGCATTCACGTGGACGAGGATATTCAGATAGTGTTAACAGTTTTCGTCTTATTTGTTTGTAGGCAGTATCTGTCAGCTTTCGTATATCTTTACGAGCCGGATTACTGATCTCAACTTTGTACAATCAAATATCCCGTCGTTCATCCTCCTCGCGGAGGACTTGCTCCAATGGAATCGTCGGCTCACCGAGGGTTTCATCAATCAGTTTGTTATCAATCACATCTTCAAGCAACTCCATAATCCGCCGGTAGGTTTCAATGTCCAGAACGATCCCCACACGCTCGCCGTTTTCATCGACAATATACTGGCGCGGTTTCTGAATTAATTCAATGGCTGTTTCAGTCACGATTGAATCTCCTCCGTAAAACAGAAATATTACAATGTGCTGTCCACATGTCAGGCAGGAGTATTTCCCAAGTCAGACCATTTCCTCCGGTCGAACCTTTTCATCGAACTCCTCAGCCGTCAGCAATCCAAGCGCCACAACCGCTTCCTTCAAGGTTGTGTTCTCAGCGTGAGCCTTCTTAGCAACCTTTGCGGCGTTATCGTATCCTATATGCGGATTAAGCGCCGTGACCAACATCAGGCTCTCTTTCATCAGTTTATCAATCCGATCCTTATTCGGTTCGATGCCGACAACGCAGTTATCCGTGAAACTGACACATGCGTCGCCAAGAAGACGAATCGACTGCAGCAGATTATATATCATCACCGGTTTGAAGACGTTGAGTTCGTAGTGACCCGTTGCGCCGCCGATGTTGATGGCAACATCGTTACCCATCACCTGAGCGGCAACCATCGTCATCGCCTCTGACTGCGTCGGGTTAACCTTTCCCGGCATAATCGACGAACCGGGCTCATTCGCCGGCAGCATTAGCTCGCCAATTCCGCAACGCGGTCCCGATCCCAACATCCGAATGTCATTCGCTATCTTCATCAGACTAACTGCGATTGTCTTGAGCACTCCTGACGCCTCAACGACAGCGTCATGTGCCGCTAAAGCTTCGAACTTGTTCGGTGCGGTAACGAATGGCAATCCGGTTATTTCAGCGATCTTCGCCGCTGATTTCACTGCAAAATCGGGATGTGTGTTCAAACCCGTCCCAACCGCTGTACCACCCAAAGCCAGCTCGTACAGACGCGGCAGTACGCCCTCGATCCGCTTGAGTGCCATCGAAAGCTGGTGTGTATAACCGCTGAATTCCTGACCGAGTGTCAACGGCACTGCGTCCATCAAGTGGGTGCGTCCGATCTTGATGATATCAGCGAACTCGTCGCTCTTCTTCTGCAATGCGTCGCGCAGCTTTGTCACACCCGGTATCAAGTGATGCACGCACTGTTCAGCCGCAGCGATGTGCATCGCCGTCGGGAATGTATCGTTGGATGACTGCGCTTTGTTTACGTCGTCGTTGGGATGAATCGGATCCTTCGATCCCAGTTCACCGCCGGCGATCTCGATGGCGCGGTTGGCTATCACTTCGTTGCTGTTCATGTTAGTCTGAGTGCCGCTGCCGGTCTGCCAGACAACCAGCGGGAAGTGATCGTCCAACTTGCCTTCAATCACTTCGTCAGCGGCTTGACTGATGAGATCCGCCTTCTCTTTCGGCAGCGTGTCCAACTCGGCGTTGGTCTGAGCGGCAGCCTTCTTCAGGATACCGAGCGCCCGAATAAGCTCACGCGGCATCCGTTCGCCGCCGATCTTGAAGTTCATCAGGCTACGACCGGTCTGAGCTCCGTAGTATCGATCCGACGGAACTTTAACCTCCCCCATTGTGTCGCGTTCTATGCGATATTCCATTTATCCTCCTTGATTTAAAGTGGTTAAGTGATCAAGTTGAAAAGTTCTATCTGCCAGGTTACACTTCGTTTGAAACCTGGCAGTAACGTACTTGCTCCCTTGCTCCCTTGCTTCCTTGCTCCCTTGCTCCCTTTATAACGTCTTCATCAGTTCACTGATACTGTTTTCAATGCCGTCAGCAACCTCGGAGATGTTCTGACCCAGCATGTAGGCAGGTGTTGAAATAACTTTATTCGCAATATCTATCGCCACGCCGCGGACATCCTGATTCTCATGGTTGCCGCCCATGGATTCCAGAGCAGCCGCAGTATCGGCATCGGTGCCGATGGTCATCGTAGGCTTTACACCGCCATCGGTTAACGCTTTCATAGCCACCGCGGGTGCGATGCACATTGCCACAACCGGTTTACCAGCCTTGTGCATGGCTTGAATTATAGCCGAAACCTCCGGATCAATCGAACAGTCGGCGCCTTTGACCGCATAATCGCAGAGGTTCTTTGCCGCTCCGAAGCCACCCGGCATGACCAGCGCATCAAGTTCATCAACCCTGACACCGGCAATGTCGCGGATGCTGCCGCGTGCGATTCGAGCCGACTCAACCAGAACGTTCCTCTTCTCACCTTCAGCAACCTCGCCGGTCAGATGATTTACAACGTGCATCTGATCCCGGTTGGGAGCCATGCAGACGACCTCAGCTCCAGCTCTGTCCAGCGCCAACAGTGTTATAACGGCTTCGTGTATCTCGGCTCCGTCATAAACCCCGCAGCCGGAGAGAATTACACCGACGCGTTTGGACATTGGTACCTCCCTACCTTTTGGTTGATGTTTTCATTTTTGGTAGTGTCTCTTGATGGTTGTCATTCTGAACGAAGTGAAGAATCTCTTTATAAATGAATGATTAACGACCGAGATCCTTCACTGCGTTCAGGATGACATTATCAACCTTTGAGTTTCTAAAACTTCGACTTGACCAACTTCACAATCTTCCTAAACAACCCTTTCCCGACCATCTCATCCGCCGCTTCCAAAATACCCTGAACGGTTTCCAGGATGTCGTCTTCACCCGCCCAGTTGCGTCTGAGAATCTCCGGATCAAGACTGTTTATAAGGGTGTTCAGCACGTAAGCTGCCAGAGCTATATCATCCAACAGACCGGCGACCGGTATGAAATCGGGAACTAAATCGATGGGAGATAAGAAGTAAGCGACCGCAAAGGCTAACATCGCCTTATGTTTGCGCGGTACGTCGGAGTCCAGCGACAGTTTGACAAGGAGATGAAACAGGTCGGGCGCCAGTATGGCATATTCGAGAAATTTATGATTAGAGCCCTTCTCTCGTTCCCACTCTCGGACACGCGTTCGCAGCTTTTGGTAGAAATCCCCTTCCTTGGGCGGCAGGTCTTCTGATTGAAATATTTCTTTTTCCCGTTTCTTCATATAGCAGCAAATACGAAATTGTTGTTATAGGTCATATCCACCGAGTTCATTCCATCCCCACTTAATCAACATCGTCCATCCAAACCACATCCCGAAATTGCCCGCGTGACTGCACTCCTGCTTTCCATTCCTCTTCAGTATAGACTAGAACGTCAACTGGAACTGGTATCTCCAATGTGTTCCACTCCGCTGCTCTCTCGATGAACAGTCGGTCGCTAAACTTAAGGATAATCACCACATCCAGATCGCTGCCGACACCCCAGTCACCACGGGCATACGAACCGAAGTAGCCTATGCGAAGCACTTCAGGGCGCTCCCGCACTATCTCACCTGCCCAGTGCTTGAGCGCCCCGACAACCTCTTCTGCCTTAGGCCATTTCAGAACGCGCGAATTCGAGGATCTCACGGGCATACTTCAAAGCCATATCACTTTGTAGTGTTCCATAATACTCAAATGGAGCGCCTTCCGGATGACTGTTTGGATACCTCGGCGGTATGTAAAAACCATCGAGAACCTTTGCCTTGTCATACAACTCCTCAGGAACTGGGGTTTCATCAGGCAGATCCCTTAACAGGTTATGGACAGAATGCCCCCAAGCATCCTGACCCAAATATTGATGCAGGGCTTTAACAGCCTTCTCCGCTGCTTGGTGAGATGCGAAACAAGCCCAATCATGGTTATCCGAGTGTTGGGATAACTCAGCTTGTTTAAGGTCGTGCTCGGCTTGCTTGAACCAGTCCTTTGATCGATTCGACATTATCAGACAATTAGACGCCTTAAATTCGCTTGTCTACCTCTTCCACCGCTGCCTTAACGGCGTTCAGTGAATTCTCAAGCAGGGCTCTTTCCTCGTCGGTCAGCTTGACTTCAACGACCTTCTCAACGCCTCCCGCGCCGATGATAATCGGTACGCCGAGGTAATAGCCGTTGATACCGTACTCACCTTCGAGGTAAGCCGCCGCCGTAAGCACACGCTTCTTGTCGAAGATGAACGATTCAGCCATAGCGATCGATGCGACTGCTGGTGCGAAGAACGCCGATCCGTTGCCGAGCAGGTTGACTATCTCGGTTCCAGCATCGCGGGTTCGGGCTACAATGGCGTCGATCTTCTCCTGCGCCAACAGATCGGAGAGCGGTATACCACCGACGGTGCAGAGCCGGGGCAGCGGGACCATCGTCGGTCCGTGCCCGCCCAGAACCGTCGCAGCCACGTCCTCTACCGATACGTTCAATTCCATCGCAACGAAGGAACAGAACCGGGAGGTGTCCAATACGCCCGCTTGACCGCAGACCATATTCTTCGGAAAGCCGGTTACCTTGCGAAAGCCATACACCATTGAGTCGAGAGGGTTTGAAACTACGATGCAGAAAGCGTTTGGCGCGTGCTCCTTAACCTTCCCAGCCACGTCGGTTATGATCTTGATGTTGACATCGAGCAGATCGTCACGCGACATCCCCGGCTTGCGCGGCACTCCAGCGGTAACGATCACCACGTCGGCGCCTTCGATGTCGGCATAGTCCGAGGTGCCGCTTAACTTGGCGTCATAGCCGCCGATAAACTGCGATTCGGCTATGTCGAGCATCTTACCCTTGCACATCCCTTCCATTTCCGGGATGTCAAGCATAACGATATCGCCCAATTGCTTTTGAGCACCTATCAGCGCCATTATCCCGCCGAGCTGACCGCCGCCGATTAATGCTATTTTCTTGCGAGCCATTGAATACTCCTCCTGTAGAATGTTATTTATTATTGTTGTTAGGAAAACAACATAGTCGTACCGCAGGATGTCCTCATCCTGCGGTTACTTTATATGATTTCGGAAGGAAAGCGTTCTTATTATACCGTTGGTTGTTCAAACCCACCGGTTATTTACGGTTGAATTATACTGCAGGATGAAGTTATCCTTCAGTACTACCCCTCGGTCGCCAACTCACTTTAGGAATACGATCCGCGTCTGAAGTATCCTCCTACCTCCCGTCAACTGCACGAGATAAGCGCCGGTTGGCAGAGCAGAACCATCGTTCCTCGAACCATCCCATATCTCCCGATAGCTGCCCGGGGTATAGATACCGTTCGCAAGCGTGATGACTTTCTGCCCAAGTAAATCATAAACCGCAAGCTCAACAGGCGCGAAATCGGGAACCGAAAAGCCTATTATCGTGAAGGAATTGAAAGGATTAGGATACGCAGCTTCAAGTCGCCAGTCCATTACCGGCTCAGCAGGCTCAGCTTGAACACTCAACAGATTCACTCCCTGCAAAACCACGTTATCGACGAGCACCGATCCGACCATGGGCTGATCCTCTGACTGAAGCGAGATCATAACCTGTATTGAATCAACGTTATCAACCAACGATTCCAACTTTAATGAAAACAGTTGATATTGAGGGTTAACCTCCATCGTGGACTCACCTGCGCCGACAATAGGCTGCCCGTTCAGAAACGCTACGAACACAAGATTGAGCTCAGCGCCTTCCGTTAAAGAAGCATAGTAAACCTCGAGGGTAACCGTATCCTCGAGCGCAGCGGTGCCGATTGTCTGCATAACCGGGGAACCCTCATACTCCTCAGTGATCATTAAGCGGGCGGCGTGGTTGCCGGATTGAGCGTTATCGCTGCGCTCAACGGCTTCAGTGATAATGTTGTAAGTGAACCATCCGACCGGATCGTTCCCGTCCCACTCCTCAAAGTCCGGATTGATCAGTTGTCCGTGCGCGATACATACAAACAACAACAATCCGAAAATCGTTCCGAAAAGTTTCATTTAAACTCCTCTTAAGGGAAATGTTATTTTTATTTAACAGTTAGTTATTATTTGAGATGCTATCTGAGAGAAAATGTTCAAGCCTTTTCATTACGCATTCTTTTACAAGTTCGGCATCTGCATAGGCTCTTTCTGCCGTATCATAGTCAACTTCGGGATATTCACCCGGATAGCGGAATTCAACACCATAAGGGGTCAGCCATACACAAGAGCTAATTTCATCACGAAGCGCAGAGTCTACAGGCTCAACAAGTCTCATAATTTCATCCAGATCGTGTGTCTTTCTAAACTCAATCTGATGGTGAACAAGAAACGCTTTCAGGAACTTCTCAACCGCTTGCTGAGCATGAAATGAGCAAGGATAGTAATCATAAGCCTCCGTATCTAAAAGTATCTTAGCGGTTCTTAAGTCAGTCTCAGCCTTTTTAAGCCACTGCTGAACAAAATCCCTGATTACCTGTTCACGATCTCTCATAGAGCATTTTCCCATATTTCGAAGCTGGATATGCAATCCCACCTATAACATCTTTGGTCTCCATAAATTCTTCATCGGTCACACAGATAAGTTGAACAGGAATAGAGAAATCTATTAATGATGCTTGTCGTATTTTATATGTATCCTCGTATTTCAGCCGCTTTTCAGTAACAATCAAAAGATCAACATCACTATCCCGGGTTGGCACTCCGGATGCATACGATCCGAATAGTATAACCTTCGTAGGTTGATATTCCCTGATTATCAACTCTACTATCTTGGGAATGTTCTCTTTTGTTTTTTCATTGTCGGTCATGTTATACTTCCTAAATTCTCAATTTCTTTCATTCCCTACATTAATCTGGTGGATGAAATTCATATCTTCCCCCTGCCAGTATCAGTTCCTCATAAAACGGCATGAGTTTCAAAAATACATCACGAAAATCGGTGGCTGTTTTCGTTATGGCTTCTCTGACATCCCATAATTTTCCAATAAAAATAAAGATGGCACCTTTATCAGGAGAAATAACGTATGTTTCTAAATGATTTATAATTTCATCAACATTTTTACTATCAAAGCCTTGAATCTCAAAGCCCTTTTTTTCAATGCATTTATATAAAGCATCCCTAAATGGTAATGGTGGTCTAACGCCAAGAAATGTTTGAAGTACTTGAAATGCTGGAATTTTGGGCTTTACCATTCTGCCTATCTGAAATGCAAGTCCAACTCGAATATAATCTAATCCCATCCCTATGTTTAACTGAACTTGATCCTGGTCTCCGCCAACAATATAAATAACCCAATGCTTAGTATAACTTTTAGGTGATCTAAAAACCTCACCTTTTTCACCCCGCATTGGTCTTCTAACAATATGTTTCTTGAAATAATCAAGTTTAAATTCAGGAAATTGACCAAGCGAGATTCTTAATTCACGGATTTTATTATCTAATTTTTCAGGAATCCTATCAGAGGTCACCTGTCCCATTAGCTTAAAATCTTCTTTAGTGAATGGTGAAAATGCCATTGGTATGCCTCCTTCTTATTACCCAATATTATCCGTTAGAGTATAATCCTGAGATTTGGATCATATATTCAACTTCGATTTTACAAACTCCATTACCTTTTCAGCGATAAACATCACGACGGTGACGGATCCGAAATATTTTTTACCATTTTTCGCTCATCATCAATCTCGTAAATAATTCGATATTTGCCCATTCTAATCCGCCATGCCTCACGACCCTTCAACTTTGCACAGCCAATAGATCTTGGATTGTCTGTAAGTGTATGAATTCTAACCTTAACAGATTCATAAATACTTATTGGTAGCAGAGTTAAATCCTTTTGAGCTTGCCTGAGAATGACAACATCAAAGCTCACCGACGTTCACGCTCGATCTCTTCAATTGCTTGTTCCAATGGAATGGCTTCGTCACCAGATGCTTTCGCTTCATCGTAAGCGCGAATATCCTCCAGCTCCTCCAGCTCTTCAAGCAACTGTCTGTAATCCTCAATGTCGAGGATTACACCAACATGGTTACCATCCTTATCGACTATATATCGTTCCTTCTCTGAAATCATTATATAATCCCCAAAATTCTGATCGTGCGGTTACACCTTTACTGTGTTGTACACACTAACCGCGCGCCGTCCGCGAAAACGCTCGAACTTGATCCTGCCGTCCGTAAGCGCAAAGAGTGTGTAGTCTCTGCCGATGCCTACGTTACGACCAGGATGAAAATTCGTGCCGCGCTGCCTGATAATTATGGTTCCCGTCCTGACAAACTGACCACCCTGACGTTTTACGCCCAACATCTTGGGCTTGGAGTCACGTCCATTGCGGGAACTGCCGCCGCCCTTTTTGTGAGCCATCTTCTAATCCCCCTTCTCGATTGCTTTGACCTTGACCATTGAGTAGTGCTGTCGGTATCCGCGCCTCCGGCGCATTCCGCCCCGCCGCACAAACCTGCTTGTGATAAGCTTGCGCTCACGCCCGTGCTCCAACACCTCAAGCCTGACCTGATACGGCACTAAGGGTGTGCCTATCTGCCTGTCTTCGTCGTCGGCATACATGATCACATCCCTGACCAGTACGTCCTCGCCCGGATCAGCTTGAAGCTTGCCGACCTTTATCACTTCATCCGGAGAAACACAAAATTGCCTGCCGGAAATCTTGATTATTGCATACATCTTTGTTTTTTCCTGTCCTTTTAGTGAAGACTATTAATATAACAAATCACAACAGAATAAGTCAAGCGTTACCTGAGGTTCAACTCTTTCTTCCATAACCGCCGACCATGAAATCAGCAGTAACATCCCGTCCATCTTTATGCGAATAGGCTTTGAACTCATCAATCTTCAGCCCCTCCTCCGCTGAAAGCGTTATGTAAACCTTGTTCCCCCACATTATCCTGGTCAGCCTGTTGTACAACCCGCCTGTCAGGTAAGATTTTATCTGCGGATTAACCTTCAAAGTCAGTTGTCTCTCGCGTGTTTTCGAGCTGAAACGTTTGATCCACCTCTCAAGAGACGTAACCACAGTTTCCATCGACGGAACCAGACCTGTTCCGTCACAGTTCGGGCACGGTTCCTGGAACGTGTAAAGCAGCGATGGTCTGATCCGTTGGCGGGTCATCTCCATCAGACCGAAGGGACTGAGCGGTGCGATGTCCCACTTGGCTCTATCCATCCTCATTGTCTGGCGCATTTCATCAAAGACCTTCTGACGGTTCTTCTCATCCATAAGATCAATGAAGTCGATCACGATAATTCCACCCACGTCGCGCAATCTGAGCTGACGGGTGATCTCCCGCGCTGCTGCAATGTTCACCTTCAACGAATTCTCTTCATGGTCCTTTTTACCTGCAAACCTGCCGCTGTTGACATCGATGGCTACCAGCGCTTCGGTTTGATCGAAATATATGTAACCCCCGCCGTTCAGCCAGATCTTGCGCGACAGGCATTTTTCTATCTCTACCTCAATCTTGTACTTATCAAAGATCGGGACGCGGTCCTTATAGAGCACTATCTTGTCGGTCAACCCGGGTGCTACTACTTTAACGTAACTCACTATCTCACTATGCAACTTACGAGAATCAACCACCAGGCTGTTGACTTCAGGAGAATAAAGATCACGGATAATCGACGAAGCCATCGACATATCGCGGTAGATAACACCGGATCCCTTCAGCTTGTTCGTCTCCTGCTCACACTTGCGCCACGTCTTCATGAGGCGCTGTACATCAGCCTTAAGAACCTCCTCCGACCTTTTCTCAGCAAGCGTGCGAACAATCAAGCCAAATCCCTTGGGACATATCTTTGACGCGACAGCCTTGAGTCGTTTCTTCTCCTTGAAGCTGGGGATCTTGCGAGATACGCCGATGAAAGATTCATTCGGCACCAAAACCACAAACCTGCCTGGAATCGATATCTGCGAGCTGACCCGCGGACCCTTATGCCCGATCGGCTCCTTAATCACCTGAACGAGGATCTCCTGACCCACTTTGAGATCTTCAGCTTCCCAGCGCTTTCGCCTGCTGCTGTCGCCGTTATCTTCACGGTGCACAACCTCGTCAAGTGAACTTGTAGCGAGTTCGCTGCCACCGCCGATGTCCGAGAAGTGCAGGAATGCATCCTGGGTAAAGCCTATATCGATGAATGCAGCCGATATACTGGTCATCACCTTGCGGACTATACCACGATATAAACTGCCGACCATCCTTTCGCTCTCGGGTCGCTCTACATGCAGTTCCACTAAAAGATCGTCTTCCAACAGTGCGATCCTGGCTTCAGTTGTGGTGGCATTTATGATAATATCTTGTTTCATGTCTTTTTATATATTTTTGGTTTAGCGGAATCGTTCGGAAAAAGTAATCTAGTAATCAAGTGAGCAAGTGTTCTACTTGCTTCCTTTCTCCCTTGCTCCCTTTATACTATAAAGTATCCGCTTTAAGTGGTATTACTTCTTGTAACCTATCAGCCGTGTGTCCCGATTTGCTGGCAAATCGGGTTTCAGTAAGTTGCGTAACGCTTATAACTCCAATGGAGTTCGATGCGGTTTCCGGTTCTGCGACGACCAATTTCAAGCCGGTCTCGACTGGATTTAACGTTTCCCCGCTTTGACGGTTCAGTTGCAGCGTTAAGGTTCGTCCTTTCCTATTCAGGTTCCAGATGTCGATATCGAGATCTGAACACAATGACTGGACTGCTGTATCGCTCGAAATCTTGACTCTCCTGTTAAACCGCAGTCGATATGCTCTCTTCTGTAACTGTGCCGTGCCGGACTTATACTCCTTTGGCACCTGATCGAGGGTGAGTGGTCTGATACCTGATGGAAACACACTCCTCCAACGCTGCAGCCATTCGTCTGCGTCGAGCTTAACCGGTGTCTCGAACTCAATCCAAAGTCGGTCGGCTCCGACACCCAACGGCAATGCCGGTGCATAACTAACCCTGGGTCGATGTGAATACCCCTGTCCGTAAATTAACGGTGTTCCCGCCCGACGTAAAGCGCGCAATACCGCTGACATTAAATCCTTATGACCAATGTAACGGACATTTAAAAGCTTGGTAAACATAAGCCTGTAGCGGAGTCTGGTTTCAGATCTCTGTAGAACTTCCGATAGAACTAAAATTGGTTTTGGGGACATCGCTACCATTTCAGCCCCCCCGGAGCCAACCGCTATCGTATCTTCAGCTACCTTATCACAGAGCTTCGTCAGACCGCAGTTGTAACATTCCCCACTACGGCAGTCTGCGAGCAGGCGCGCTTGCCGCGACCTATCTAGATCATCCGGGTAGAAGCGATTGGAATAACCTTTGCTCAGGTGTCCCCACGCTAATTTATGTTCTTGCGGAATGGCTTTCAACAGGTTCGACCAACCGGGTATATGTTCCCGTAGAGCTTCATGCCAGAGTGATAGATCCATCATCTCGCTCCAGCTGTCCAGTCCGTTACTATTTGTTGCAACCGACTCCACTACCGCGGACATTCGCCTGTCTCCACGCGCCAGCAACGCTTCTATCAGGCTCACTTCCGGGTCATGCCATGAAGTCTTCACAAAACGACTGGGGACACGGCTGTAAAGACGGCGGATTCGGTTGGAAAGCTCGTCGGTATTGAGGAATTCCTCACGACCGAAGACACTGTGCGGCTTGGGAATAAAGGGAGACACAGAGATATGCAGTTCCTTGCGGCGAGGCGTCATCCCGGCTAATTTTTCCAGCAGCCTGGCGCCCTCTTCGATGTCATCCATCCGTTCGGTGGGAAGCCCGACCATGAAATACAGCTTGACCGTCTTCCAACCCAGTCGGTAGGCGCGCTCAACCGCCTCGATCAACTCCTCTTCCACAAGGCTCTTGTTGATGACATCCCTGAGCCGCTGGCTGCCGGCTTCGACAGCAAAGGTTACGCCGGACTTCCTGCCGCCAAGATCGATGCGCGCCATCTCTTCGGTGAACGTCGCAGGACGAAGTGATGGGAAAGCCATTGAGACACGTCTGCCGCTGAGCTGGTCAACCAGCAAAGCGAGTAGATCTTCAAGTTGGCTGTAATCGGAGGTCGAAAGCGACAGCAGTCCAATTTCATCCCAGCCCGTATTGTCAATGCTGGTCATCACCTGGTCAACGATATCCGCTACCGGACGTTCCCTGACCGGTCGATGCAGCATACCCGCCTGGCAGAAGCGGCAGCCCTGAGTACAGCCGCGCATGATCTCAACCGTGAGCCGGTCGTGAACCCCCCTCACGAACGGAACTATCGGTCTTTCGGGGTAATATTCCGGCTTAAGAGACGTAACAACTCCGGCTCTCACCCGATTGGGAACCGCTTCAACAGGTGTCAATCGATTCGAATAATCCTCATCGAGCGTATACAGTTCCGGGACGTAAACTCCCCCTATTTGCGACAGTTTCATCCACCTCTCACGGCGGGTCGCCTTTCTGAATTCGGCAGTCCGCATCTTTGCGACAAGCTCCGGCAGTGCCTCTTCGCCATCGCCCAATAAAAAAGCATCAAAGAACAGTGCGACCGGTTCCGGGTGAAAGGCACACGGACCGCCACCGATTATCAGCGGATCGTTATCGCTGCGTTCAGATGACCGCCTCGGAATCCCCGCCAGATCGAGAGCTTTCACAATGCCGGCATAGTGTAGCTCCGTCTGGAGTGTAACACCAATAGCATTGAAGTCAGTCAGGGATCGTCCGCTTTCAATGCTGAACAAAGCCACACCCTCACGGCACATCAGGGACTGCATATCATACCAGGGCAGGTAGGACCGCTCACAGGAAACTCCTTCGATGCCGTTCAGGATGTGATACAGTATGGCGTAACCGTGATAGGAAATACCTATGTCGTAAATATCTGGAAAGAGCAGACAGAACCGGAAATCCACGTCCGGATCCGGGCGTATCGCGTTATATTCGCTCCCAAGGTATCGACCCGGACGCTGAACGTCGGTCAATCTGCCGCTCAGCTTGAGTCGTTGATTTTCGAATGTCATCCAATGTACCTCGCCAGCGCACGATAACGGTCCAGTCCCTCCCTGCTCGGGTGCGGCGCAAACTGGTAGTTATATACGAGATCGCCCTGAGGATCGGCAAATGCAACGCTGATCCGCGCCCGGGAAATCTGGCAGAGATACGCCGATAAAGGATTATATTCGGATGAGAGATCAACAGCCACATCCGCGCGTATATCCAGCACCTCATCTTTTAACCGCCTCAGAGGCAGCCCGAGGAAATTGATCGACTTCCTTTCCACCTGAACGACATGTATATTGAGACCCGGCGGTGGCGAAGCCCCGACACCCGGCATTGCCAAGATGGTTAGCACTGCTTGAGGAAACCGCTCCCGAAGACGACTCAGTATAATATCTGCAGCGGTTATATCAAGTCCCTCAGCAGGCCAGCAGACCATACAGCTATTCACGCCGTCCCAACAGTGACGTAGCGAAAGCTCAGACACCTTACCGCGCTTGAAGGACAACCACAAAGCCCAGTTTACAATTCGATTTCGAATGCTTGCCAACAAACGGTTAACCATCCTCGTATACACCGCCAACCTTCTCGATGCGTACCCGGGTAATTCTCTTGCTTATAACCTCTTCCACAACAAACCTGTAATCCTCATATTCGAATTCCTGACCCTTGTGAGGTACCTCGCCCAACTGGCTGTATACAAATCCCCCCAATGTATCATAGGCTTCGCTGTCCGGAACAAGCTCGATGTTGAGGTTCTCATTCAGATCACCAATGCTGATCTTGCCGTCTGCCGTAACGCTGTTCTCATCAATTCGTTTCACAAGCGGTTGTTCCGTGTCGTACTCATCCTGGATCTCGCCGACGATCTCCTCGATGATATCCTCCATCGTTACCAGACCGGCAGTTCCACCGTACTCGTCAACCACCACAGCTATATGAATTTTCCCAGATTGAAATTCACGAAGCAAATCATCGATCTTCTTCTCCTCCGGTACAAAATACGCCGGTCTGAGCAACTTAATCAAATCAAAGGCTTCAGGATCCTGGGAAGCTGTCAGGAGATCCTTGGCGTAGATCATGCCTATTATGTTATCGACCTTCTCTTCATAGACCGGAATACGGGAATGACCGCATTCAAACACAGTTCTAAGAATATCCTCGAATGAAGTGCTTTTCTCAACCGTCACTATGTCGATGCGGGGAACCATTACCTCACGAGCGAGAGTATCACCGAACTCAAAGATGGAATGTATCATCCGTCTCTCTTCCAGTTCGAGGGCGCCGTGTTCATGACCAACCTGCACGAGAGCCCGGATCTCCTCCTCCGACATCGCCAGCATACTATGCTTTTCAAGACCAAGCAACTGAGTCAGATATGTCGTAATTCGCGACAGTGGCAGAGCCAGCGGAGATAGAATAAAGAATGATAACTGAACCGCCCTTGAACTGCTCACCGCCCATTTATCCGGGTTTTTCAGTGCGAACAGCTTCGGTATCAATTCGGAAAAAAACAATATGATAATAGTAATAACAACTATCTGGATCGTCACCGCCAGATTCGGATCACTACCGGAATTTAGTGCAATTTCAGCGGCAAGCAGAGCCGTTATCGCTGCTGCTGCAGTATTGACAATCGTATTTCCAGTTAAAATTGATGCCAGCAACCGACGTGGTTCATTCAGCAGCTTCGCAACCCGCCGGGCTCGAGGATCATCCGATTCGCTGAACTGTTCGCGGGCGGCTCTGCTCAACGAGAAATAAGCACTCTCGACACTCGAAAAGAATGCCGACAGCACCAGTAGAAGTACTACTATCGCCAGTCTAATCCATAAATCAACGTCCAACTAAAACCTCTGAAAAACCATCTGAACGTATTTCTCCCCGCGGTCGATCATCTCACGCAGCGAGACATCATCGTTATGATCCATTCCGCACAAGTGCAGCATACCATGCGCAGCCAGAGTCAGAAGTTCCTTCTCCGGTTTGACGTTATGTTCCGGAGCCTGACTGCGCACACGGTCCAAACTTATGTAAATGTCGCCCTCTATTATATCATCCGGATTGTCACTCAGATTAAATGAGAGAACATCCGTAGGTGCATCAATTCCCAACCATTCAAGATTAAGTTGGTGTAAAAGCACATCATCCGCAAGTATGACCGTTATATCTCCTCTTGTGCGTTTCTCTCCATGTGCAATGGTTTTTACCACAGATGAAATCATCATTACAGGCAGCGAAGGCTCCTCGTCGGGATTATAGCAGATCGTAATGCCATCCTCAGTCAGATGATGAAATTCATCAGGTATCTTCTGCACCGATTTTCTCAGCTTTACTGTTCTCGCTTTTCTGATCCGGGTATTGGATGCGCTGGTGGTAAATGCCGATCAAAACCCTCACAAACGTCTCCCTGATCGTACCTATTTCCTGTAAGGTCAATGGACATTCATCAAGGTCACCTTCAGAGAGCCGCATTTTAATCAGTTTGCTGACGGTTTCACGTATCTCCTCAGGCGAATGGTTGTCCATCGACTTCGTCGCAGCCTCGACCGTATCAGCCAGCATAAGGATGCCGGTCTCCTTCGATCGTGGATTGGGTCCGGGATAGTGGTATATGGTTTCATCGACATCCTCACCCTTTTCCCTAACAGCCTTTGCGTAGAAGAACGCCAGCTTGGAACGACCGTGATGTTCGTTGATGAACGCCTTAATCTGCCTGGGCAGGTGATACTTTTCCGCCAGTTCCAGACCACGCGGCACATGATTGATTACGACAGCAGCCGATTTCTCCGGCGCAAGACGGTCATGGATGTTCTGACTGCCGGTCTCCTGGTTCTCAATGAAATACTCCCGGTTCTCCATCTTGCCGATGTCATGGTAGTAAGCTCCAGCGCGCGTTAGAAGCGTATTTGCGCCGATCTCACGGGCTGCGCTCTCCGCAAGACTCCCAACCATGATGCTGTGATGATATGTGCCCGGAGATTTGATCGCCAACTCACGTAAAAGCGGGCGGTTCAAATCAACTAACTCCAACAGGGACAGGTCGGTGGTTATGCCGAATATGCTCTCACAGATGATAACCAGTCCCAAAACGAGTGTTGGTGAGAGTACGGCATTGGCACCAGCTATCGCCAAATCTGTAAGCAGTGGCTGCCCGGATGTGAAATGAACAAAATGAAATGCCGCCACCAAAGGAATATACACTCCAATTAGGTAAAGGGCAGCGCGCATAACATCGCCACGGGTCTGAACCCTCCTCACTGCAAACAACGCTGCGCCGCCAATCATAACCGCGCTGAAAGCTATCGGGAAATCATTACCCCTGATTAAGCCGGCAATTAAAGCTAATGCGACCACACCAGCCAGTGCAACACCCCTGTCAACTAAGATCGCAAGCAGCATCGCACCCACAGCCGCCGGGAACATATAACGCGGAAGATCATACTTTACCGGAACCAACGCTTGGAACAGGTGAACCAGAGCCAGCACCAGCGCAACGAGCAGCATCATCTTCCATTGCCGCCAGATATTGGTCATTGCTAAGGCTATGAACACACCAAGCGATAAAACAACCAATAGGACTAAAATGAACTGACCGATAATCTGCTTCAAGGCTCGAACTCCACCCATCTCCTTCTCAAGCTCAGTACGTTTGTGTGCAAGGGAACTCAACTTGTCGAGATGTTCGGGAGTTACTCTGATATTGGCATCGATTATCAGCTCATCCTTTTTAACAAAACCTCTTGCAAGCGGCACCTTATCGATAGCCGCCTTTCTCCTATCCTCAGTTTCTACATCGTTATAGATGATATTAGGGGTTACAAAGGGCTGCAGAATCTCATAAGTCGCGCTGAAGGCTCCCGGGGGAAGGTTGTCTTCGTCCAGCAAGACCTTCAGAAGTGATGAAATGTGTTCAAGTGACTCATCAGGGGATAATAACCGTTTCAATCCTTTAACCGATTCCTCGCTGGCATACTGGATCATCACCGTATCTGACGAATGAAACAACTGATCCCGGGGTACATTAATCACACCTTGATTATAGACATCAAGCAGAATACCGGCAAGGTATTTTTCGAAGAAGAGGGGGTATTCCCCCCGCTTGTTTTTCTGATCTTGGTCATAGAGCCGTATCAGAAAACGCCAGCTATCAATCGACAGACGAAAACCGAACTGGTTAAACAGCCTATCACTGCCGTTTGTGAAAAAGACCGAATCCTTTAGCGAAAGACTACTCTTATCCCGATCCATCTCTTCAAAGATCGATGGTGGGAACGTTGATAAAAACTTCTGTGACTCGGCAGCAAAGTCAAGCAATTCCTGTTTGCGGACTTCTTTTATGGTATCGATTGCTGTTAGAACCGGGCGAACATTCGCTGCTGCATCATTTCTTTCCTGTTCAAGTTTCTCATGTGGTTTGAGTATTTCAAAATCAAAGGGTGCTATGATCTTATCACGTGATATACTACCCTCGGTAAGGTATGCGAACTCCGGCGATTTTCCACGCGGTGACAAGAGGGTCAGTAGGACAGCCAACGCCGCGCCAATCAACCAATGCCACCAGTATACGGATATTCGGAATCTCTTTTCGTCTTCCGGTGGTATTATGTGAGATTCAATTTCCGAGTCTGTCACCATTCTCACCTTCGTAAGCTCTCAGGATGTCTGCCACCAATCGATGACGCACAACATCCTTATCGGTGAATTCCACGAAACCGATACCTTTAATTCCTCGAAGCAGTTCACAGGCTTCCAACATGCCAGATGCGGAAGGATCAGCAAGATCAACCTGAGTTAAGTCGCCCGTCAACAATGCATTAGATCCAACACCCAGACGAGTAAGAAACATCTTCATCTGCCCGGATGTCGTATTTTGAGCCTCATCCAATATAACGAATGCATTATTCAGCGTCCGACCACGCATGTACGCCAGCGGTGCGATTTCGATTACACCCTTATCAATGTATCGTCTGACCTGATCGCGTGACAGCATATCATCCAGAGCATCATAGAGCGGACGGAAATATGGATCCACCTTTTCCAGAATATCACCAGGCAGGAAACCGAGCGTTTCACCTGTCTCAACCACGGGTCTGACGAGAATTATTTTATCAATCATTCTGCGCTGGAAGCGATTAACCGCCATTGCCACAGCCAGATATGTCTTGCCGGTTCCTGCGGGACCTGTAGCGAAGACAATCGACATCTTCTCAGCCATCTTGATATATCTGTCCTGGATAGGACCGCGCGTTCTTATCGGACCGCGCGCCGTGTCTATTACCTTGATGCCTTGGTGTTCAGCAGTTGTAACTACCGGTTCGCTTTCGTCAAATTTTCCGCTGAGCCTCAGAATGGTATTTATATCATCCCTGGGTACATCATGCTTTGAGCGATACAATGCTTCGAGATCTACAAACACCCGACGGATTATCTCCATCTCCTCTGCTGGTCCCTGAACGGAAATCCGGTCATTTCGCGCCGTTAGTATGGATTTGAAATGTCCGGCGATGTAACGCAGGTTCTCGTCTCCCACGCCAAGCAGACGCGGGAATACTCCGTTATCTATATCGATCTCTATTCGGTAGTTCTCTTCTTGCATATCCCTCAAAAAAGAATGCCCTTGCCTGTACGAATGATCGTGAGGTAAGGGCATAATTTGGACTATCACCATTAAACAACTTGGTGTTATCCCCCCATCTATCGGTTTTCACCAGCCCGCGCTGAGTCAGTTGCGCGGGATGATCAGGATCTGTTCCGGATAGATCAGATTCGGATCTTGAATTATCGTCTTGTTTGCTTGGTAGATCTTCGTCCACTGGAACGGGTCACTATAAACTTGAGCATAACCAGCTATCTTGCGTAGGAAATCACCCTTCATTACCAAATGTTCATCTCGACCTATCTGGCGCGGTATTCTCAGCATCTGATCCGGGTATATCAGGTCAGGATCTCTTATCTCATCCCGATTGGCGCTGTAAATCCTCATCCACTTCCACGGATCATTGAATATCTCTCGCTTGCCGGATATCTTCCAGAGATAATCGCCGCGTAAAACGTGATACATATCATGCTTGGGTTTAGGAAGCGACCGTTTTAGAGCTTCGATTCTGGTTGCCAGCCGACTCAACCGCTCGCGCGGTTCACTCAGCAGAGCTATCGGATGTGTTTGCATCTCCTTGATTTCATCGCCCAATCGGTCAAGTTGCATAGTCTGATCAAGAAGCATGTCCGGTGATAGCTTTGCCAACTGGTTAACCCGGTTCTCCAGAGCGCCTATGGCATCCAGAAATGCCTGAATTTCCGCCGCTGTCACATTCAGCAAGGAATAGATCTCATCCCAGGTTGCCTTAATCTGCGCCTCGATTTCAGCCAACCTGACGTGCAGCTCATCAATAGCGCCTCTCTCCTTTTCAACGGTTTCGAGTGCTTTCGCTTCGCGCTCCTGATACTTCTGCAGTTGAATCTGGTATTCTTCGAAGGTCATTCGATCAGCGGCAACCGCTGGTGTGGAAAACAACAGTAGCAAAGTCAGAGCAAACAGGAGAACCAGACCGATGTTAGTCGATTTATTCATCTGTTTCCTCCTTCTTGAGCTCCGGCAGGTGCGTCTTGACGTATTCCAGTTCTTCCTGGACGGCTTTCAGCTCGGATTCCTTATTCGCTACATCCTGCTCTACCTGTTTTCGTTCGGTTTTGACCTTGTCAACCTCCTTTTCGGCAGAGACAGCAGCCTTTCGAGCCTCTTCCAGTCGCTGGAGATCGTCCGGACTGGCATACTTGGTGCAGCCAACGGACATTATTAGCGTCACTGCGAACACCAGCGCCACCACCACGGCGGTTACCCTCCGCGGTTTTATCATGAAACCTCCCTGTTCAAATTAACAATATTCTTAAATATCGGTGCAAACTTAATAAATACTTGGTTTATTGTCAAGGTTTTTATGGTGATCCGTAAAATATAAACGGGTTTACCGCCTATAAATCGATAAATTGATCGATTTTACTGTAAGTAAGCCTGAATCTGCAACCTTTTCAGGTCCGATTCTTCGGATTATTACTCTATTTAGTGCCTGTTGAAAAAGTAATCTATTTCTAAGATTATATTTCTCATTGTCATTCCTGCGAAGGAAGGAATCCAGTATTTACAAGTATTTATGGATTCCTTTCTGGATACCTGCTTCCGCAGGTATGACACTTGGGGGGTTTTTTAAACAGGTACTATTTAAACGGTCGCTTTTTTATCCGTGGTTTCCCTTGATGGTTGTCATTCCAGTGAAACAGTCTGTCCGAAAATGAATCGCTGACCCTACTTATTTATCCTCACTGGCTTTTCAATCAACTTCAAACCAAGCTCCTCAAGCTGCTCAGGATCTATCGCTGAAGGTGCACCGTCCATCAGGGATGAAGCTACATTAGTTTTTGGAAATGCAATAACATCGCGGATGGACGTCTCGCGTGCCAGCAGCATCACCAACCTGTCAAAACCGAGCGCGATGCCACCATGAGGCGGAGCACCAAACCTTAGAGCTTCCAACAGAAAACCGAACCGCTTCTGTGCCTCAGAACGATCAAGACCGATTGCCGCGAAAACGCGCTGTTGAACCTCAGAATTGTGGATCCTAATGCTGCCTGTAGCGATTTCAACACCATTCAGAACAAGATCATAAGCCCGTGCATGAACCTGGAGTGGTTGCGTTTCAAGCTTATCGATGTCATCCTCAACCGGCATGGTAAATGGATGATGTACAGATGTCAGTCCTTCGCCATTTTCAACCGGTTCGAGCAGTGGTGGATTGACTACCCAGCAGAAACGGAAATAATCCTTATTTATCATTTCCCAACGTCGTGCCAGTGATCTGCGCAGCCGTCCCAATGCGGTTCTGGTCGACTCAACCGGACCGGCGGAGAACAGCAGCAGATCTCCCGTCCCGGCACCCAGATGGCGGCATAATTCACCTTGCCTGTCTACAGGGAATACTTTGCCGAGTATGCCCGAAAGACCTTCCTCCTTGAGAGGTGCAGACAACAGACCGGTTAATCCTTCTTCCCGCGCCATCTCTTCCAACTTGTCACGTTCTTTTCGTGATAAATCGCCCTTACTTCCGGCACATATACCAAAGACACCGCCGCTATCCTCCAATACACCCTCGAAAGCCTTAAACCCGGAATCTCTGAAGAATTCGTCGCACCTGTGGATCAGGAGATCGTAGCGTGTATCCGGTGCGTCGCTGCCGTATTGAGCTAATGCCTGTGCATATTCAATTCTTGGAAATTCGAGTTCTATATCCCTGCCAAGTGTATCCTTCACCAGTCGCTGCATCATGGCTTCAGTGTGACCAAACAGGTCGTCCTCGGTAACGAACGACATCTCAACATCTATCTGCGTGAATTCAGGCTGCCGGTCCCGACGCAGGTCTTCATCGCGGAAACAGCGGGCGAGCTGGAAATACCTGTCCAGACCACCGATCATCAACGTCTGCTTGTAGAGTTGCGGTGATTGCGGCAGTGAATAACAGGCGCCCCGATGAACCCGGCTTGGGACGATGTAATCCCGAGCCCCCTCAGGTGTACTGCGAATGAGGAACGGTGTCTCGATCTCAATAAAACCGAATTCATCATGGAATCGTCTTACTGATTGGAGTGCTTTATGCCTTAAAAGCAGGTTCTTACTCATGCGTGGACGTCGTAGATCCAGATAACGATAACGCAGCCTCAACTCCTCGCTGGGTTCCTCCTCGTCTTCCACACCCGTAGGAATGGGATCCGATCTGTTGATAACGTTCACCGATTGCGCCGATACCTCGATCTCTCCAGTCTTCATACTGCGATTAATCATATCATCCGGTCGAAAACGGACAAGTCCCACTATCTTGACTACATCTTCTGAGTGCAGATCACGAGCCTGCCTGGCAATCTCTTCGGATTGGTCAAAAACAACCTGCGTCTTGCCATACTTGTCACGCAGATCGATGAATATCAATCCGCCTAAATCCCTGACACGAGCCACCCAACCGGCAATGCTGACCTTCTCGTCGGCATGGGCAGCGTTAAGTTCACCGCATGTGTGTGTACGATAAACCACTCATTCCTCCAGCATAATAAATGAAACAGGGCTGCCTATTGACAGCCCCGTGTCCCGATATGTAACTGTCCTGTTAATCGACTACTCAAAGATAAAGGTCGCCCCCGCAGTAACATTACCGTCGGATTCAGGGATTGACTCAAAGCGCCACTGATTGATTACATTCTTGATACATCTTTCAACTTCGCGCTGCAGGGGATTACGTCCCCAGTCACTCCTGCGGAAATGTACTCGGATCACTTCACCGGCTGGATTAATAGTGAATTCAACTACTACTTGACCCTTAAGCCCCGAATCGCGTCTTTTATAAGTCCAGTAACAATACTGCACCTGCTTCTGATTGGTAAGAACTACCTGAGAAATCGCTTCTTGACTGCGTTGTTTCTTCTTTGAACCTTTACCCTTGGTGGTAATCGTCTTTCGTGACAACTTAATCGGAGCTTCGTTGAGCATCGCTTCCAGGTTTCCAGGGTCGGCTAAAAATCCTCTGAGATCAGCGATATCCAAGCTGCCAATATCCTCTGAAATGGATCCGCCACCACGAAGCTTCTTGACCTTGCTGGCGCCTTCAGCGTCCCCGATGATCGCCAGAGCACCCTTCAAATCAGCGCCGCCGCCACCGCCGTCGGACAGTCCGACAGCAGCACTGGCAGATGCCCCGCCTCTACGCCCCGTTCTGCCGCGTGCGGTTGGACCGGCGAGAACCTTTAATCTCTCCGCAATAGCCTTCCGTCTCGCTTCAGCTCTGGCAGCACGTACCGCTTTCGCCTGTGCACGCGCAGCTTTCTTCTCTTCAGAGCTCAACTCTGCCTGAGCCTCTTCAACTACCTCTTCCTCACCCAAATCAGGGGTTACTTCCAGGCTTCCCTTATCAGCAACTTCTGCAAATTGAGGTTGTCTCTGTATCTTTACCCGGTAAATTGCCTCCATAAACTTCTTTATTTCATCAGCTTTAAGCTCTCTGACAGGAAGGCTCTGTCCATAAAATGCCAATGCGTTAAGAATTATGAAAGTTATTAACCAGATCGACATGAAACTGTAATCCATGTCGCGGAAGAAGTTCTTCTCAAATTCCTTGGGAAATGTCATTACCTGAGCCATGGAAACCTCTCAGGATGTTTTCTGAATGATAACGAAGTCAATCGTCGAATACTCCGTCTGTCCGCAAGTGTTGATTACCTTTAACAACCATTCATATTTAACAGCCTTATCACACTGGATGGTTATCTCACCCTTAAAAGGTACACCGGTTTTCTCCATAAACTCACGTTGTTCTATAAGATATGCCTCCAAAGAAGGGAGAATCATCGCTGCACTGTTCATTTCGTCACTTTCGGATATAATGCGCGGATCGGATTCCATATCCTCCTGAACGCCATGATTCACAGTGACCAGAAGAGATAGAGCCTTCTTCGGTTTCATGTCACGTTCTGCTGAGGGCAGGTCAAGATATTCAGAAGGTTGAATCAACGCGCCTGAAGTGGACATTGATTTAAGAAGGAACAGCAGGATGATGGTCATCATATCCATCATTGAATTCAAACTGAGCGATCCTTCTTCCTTCTTGGGATTCTTCTTTGATTTTGAAGGCGCAAAAGCCATTTACTGATATCCCTTCTGAGACAAGATCTGAATATAAGTAGTCACAACAGTACTATTGGAACTGCTTCAATAACGTAAGCGGGAAAAGCTCTTTCTTTTCGTACTCGATCTCTTTATATCTGCAAACATCCATCACATTGATGATCGTCTGGAATGGGATAGTTCCCAAAGCTGTAATGGAAACTTCTCTGCCATCCTTAACCTTATAGGTGTTAAATACCTCCCACAATATAGTCTCTTCATTCATGATGGAGTCCTTACCGGTCGGTTCACCGACCTCATGAACCTTAATGCTGTATAAGCTGTCGCCAAGTGCCGAAAGATTATAATAACCTTCCGGTATGGCAGGTATTTCATAAAAATGTTCACCCTCTTCGAGCTTACCATACATGCTCACCTGGATGATGTTTCCCGCAGTCAGATTGATAAGCAGTCTCAGGTATGTTTCCTTCTCCTCATCGTTACCACTGTCCTTGTCGTCATTGTCTCCTCCACCGTTCGCATCCTCAGCCGCCTCGGCAGGAGGCATATATTCGAGAAGTGCAAGCTTGGTGAATTCAGCAACCGACAAGAGCAGAGGAATTAATACTACCATTAGGTTCATGATGGGAGTAAGATTAAGCTCTGTTGTTCCCTCAGGTTTCGTACGCCTGAGGGAGGGCATAAGCTTCCTAAACACTACCTGGCTCCCGTGAGTAGATGAATCAACTTCACTGAGTACTCATCGATATCGTCGATAATCGCTTGGGTCTTATTCTGGATCAACGTATAGGAAAGCAGAGCCGGGATAGCCACCGTCAGACCGAACATGGTCGTGAACATGGCGATGGAAATTCCCTGTGCCAAGGCTCCAGCACCACCGCCAGCCGCACCGGCAGCCTCGAATGACTGGATTAAACCAAATATCGTCCCAAGCAGTCCGGTTAGCGTACCGATGTTACCCAACTGAGCCAACCAATTGGTGCGTTTGCTCAGTTTGGGCATGATTTCAAGCGATGCTTCATCCACCGCATTCTGTACCGAGCGAAAGTCGATCATCTCGCTGTGCTCGGCGACTGTCAGACATCTTAAAACAACCTGCGGCAACGCCTTGTCACCTGCAGATTTGCATAGTGCAATAGCTTTCTTGAAATCACCGGCTGAAATCAATTTGTGAATCTCAGCCCAAAAACGTGGGGCGTTTATATTCGATCTTACCCAGACGTAAATCCAACGCTCCACAATTATCGCTATTACAATTACCAGAAAGAAAAGGATTACCCACATAAAAAGATAACCGGGACTATCCAAACTGAATTGGTGAAAGAATTTGGACCAATTCAACTTTTCCTCCGCATTTTTAGTTTACCCGTTAACCGCCAAACGGCGAATGATTTTCAGTATTAAAGAATATTCCCTATTGGAGCTGTAACAATCCTCAAACAAAAGCACTCCAATGGATGAATATTTATCGATGAGTTAAAAACTATCACAATAAAGTTGTATCGGCGAAATATAATCAGCGCTTCCTTGTTTTTGCAAGTATTTTTTTAGGTTTCTTAACCTTGCTGACCTCAATATTCGCTAAACGTGGCTTGATCGAGGATGATATGTTGAATATCTTCCCTCTTTCGGGACGTTTCAACTCACCGATGTCTATATCCGGCTTCTGGCGATCTATCGAAACCACAACGGTAGGTACCTCGGGCTCAACACGGATCTTGAACTCTTTTTCAAGCATAATCACCTCCCCTTCATCCTGCGCCAGCGTTGGAGCAGTTATAAGTAAGGCAGTCAACAAGATCGCCGGATAGGCTATCGGAATTAACTTTCGCTTCATAATCGTCAATCCAGTTTGTTTTTCTCAATGGCTCGCATATCGTGCAACTCTTCAGGTGAAGGTGGTTCCCGTCGACTTTCCCGTAAAGTCCGTGCGGCTTCCGCCTGCCTGATCTGTTCTGATCGTCTTGCTTCCTGAGCATCAAGCTCGCTTTGAACCATTCTATCAAGCTGTGTGTTAATATCAGGTATCGTTTCGTAGGTTATTCCGAACAGAAGTCCATGCCGCGTTTGATCAACGTCATCGACTTGGATGGCAATAATATTCCTGCCGATAATAAGATAATCGCCAATATCGTACTCTTTAACTTCATTCCAATCAACTTCTTCCGTTTCGTCGGCAGCAATATACTTGCCGTTCAGATAAAGGCTGTAATCATCATCTGCCGTCATCCAGATATTACCTCCTGCAGGCGGATCAGTAATCTCGAAAGAACGCCTGAACCAATAAGTCCTGACACCTTCGTTGTCAGCATCCATCCATCTGCGCCAGAGGGAATCCGCAGAAGCAGCTCTATCCAGAATGTCACTATCAACAGTTTCAGCGCTTATATCGAATCCCGGTGCCTGTTCGCCGATTTCCTCAGTATCGGTTTCCTGTGCGTAAACAGGCGGATTCAGCACAAACAACAGAGCCACCAGAAAACAGAGTATTGCCGTTTTCTTGTCAGCTCTAATATCTGTTACGAAAGAAATCATCTTCTTGTGCCCTGGGATCATCCTTTGAAAAATTTTACTTCCGATATCTAATCTGTCTTTTCTATTCACCTTCGTTGACTGTAATGATTACGGATCCGTTAACGATCTGCTCATTACTCCGAAGTGTAAAATTAGCTGTATAAACACCAACATCATCGGTATTGGTCTGCCAGGAGAACTCCCCTGAACCATCGCCAAGATCAGTAAAAGTAACCGCTTCCGGCAGATCATTGGAACTGAAGTTCACTTCTATATCATCACCGTCGTAATCAACACCGAATACGATAAACTCAATTACTGTTCCCGCAGTACCTGATATTTCCGGTGGAATCTCAATCCATTCCGGGGATTGATCCTTATCTTCAATTGTTATCACTATGTTCGACGAGATCTCCATAGAACCATTAGACAGCGTAAACGAGGCGCTGTAATCATCAGCGTCAAGATATGTCGGCAGCCAACTGAATTTTCCGGTTCCGTCCAGATTATCCGTAAACTCTGCCGTTTCAGGAAGATCAGGTGAGCTGAATACCATCCAGACATCATTCCCCTGCGGATCTGCACCGGATATGGTAAACTCTATCAGCGCGTTTTCCTGACCGGATATATCTACAGGAGCATCGATCCAGTCAAGGGTTCCGACCTCAACCTCAATCACGCTGATCGGTAATGTCGCCAAAGCGGTAAGCTGACCATTCGACAAAGTAAAGGTTGCTATGAAAGATCCTCCATCATCAACTGTAGTCTGCCAAGTGAATGTTCCTGTACCATTACCACCATCGACAAACTGTGCGGCTCCAGGAATATTATCGGATGAATATTCAATCGTGAGCGCCTGGTTACCTGGATCGGTTCCCGACACGGTAAACTCGATTAAATCCCCAGCATCAACGGTAATTTCTTCGGGAACATCAATCCAGGTCGGTGGAAGTATTGCTCCGACAACAATAATGGGAACTGTGGTTGTCGTAGCAAGCAGTCCATTTGATAATGCAAACGTTGCCGTGTAAGTGCCGGCATCATCTATGATTGTCTGCCATGTAAATGTCCCCGTACCGTTGCCTGCATCGACAAAATCTGCGGTTTCAGGGATATTATCAGATGAATACCGGATATCGACAGCCTCACCAGTCGGATCGACGCCTGACACTGTAAATTCAATCAATGACCCGGCTTCACCGGATATTTCGCCGGGCGTATCAATCCAGGTCGGAGGCTGTGCTGCACCACCGACCGTAATCGGTATATCAGCGATCAGGGTGGTATCTTCATCAGAAAGCTCAAAGGACGCTATGTAGGCACCTTCATCGCCGGGCTCCGTCTGCCAGGAGAAGCTACCGGAACCATCACCAGCATCGGAGAATACGGATATAGCTTCGGGAATGCTTTCCGAGAAATAAGTAATCGTCAACGGATTCCCGTCGGGATGTTCACCAGCGACCGAAAACTCAATAAGCTCGCCCTCTTCAACGTCGATATACTCCGGCAGGTTGATCCAGCGCGGTGCACGAACTGCGTTCTCGATCCGAATGGGGATTTCAAGACCGACTATTGTGTCCACATTGGTCATCTCAAGCGACAGTGTGTATGATCCTGAATCTTCGAACGTTGTTTCCCATGTAAAGGTTCCACTCCCATCCCCCTGGTCTGTAAATATTGCAGCTTCAGGCAGATCAACCGACAGATCGACCAGCGTCGGTGGCAATCCATCCGGCGACGTACCAACTACAACGAATTTAATAACAGTACCTTCATAGACATTGATCTCCTC
This sequence comes from uncultured bacterium, assembly GCA_964471745.1. GTDB lineage: Bacteria > Electryoneota > AABM5-125-24 > Hatepunaeales > Hatepunaeaceae > CAYYHI01. Next base: position 28,251 of record CAYYHI010000009.1, read on the forward strand.
AGGGAAATCTATCCACTTCGGGGAGCGAACGGCGTTTTCTATCCTTATCGGAACGTCGAGTGCGAGTACTGTATCGCCGTCTGTCAAGCTGAATGAAGCCGTATATGAACCAGAATCATCAAAGGTCGTTTCCCAGGTGAATAGACCGGATCCGTCGCCATTATCAATGAATTCGACGATATCCGGAATATCATCCGAACCATAAGTAAGCGTTAAGACGTCACCGTCGGGGTCCTCACCGGCAACGTTGAACCTGACAACCAAACCCTCTTCAGTATCAATCCGGTCAGGAAATTCCGCCCAGTCGAATCCTCTATCAACATTCCCAACAATGATCGGCACCTCGATCACCGCCGGTATGTCAAAGTTAAATAGTGTGAATTGTGCGGTATATTCACCGTCTGCGACGAAAGACGGCGTCCATGAGAAAGTACCCGTGCCATCCCCATGGTCAGTGAAAACAGCTTCTTCGGGAATATCATCTGAATAGTATTCTATTCTCAGTTCAGCAGGTGGATAGGTTGGTTGCTCAGTCTCAGCAACCGCTGTCGCGCCTTCATCCTCTGGATACTCAGGCTCCTCGACAAGTTGCCCAGTTTCCTCTCCCGCCAAACCTTCTTCTGCTTCCTCGACAACCTCCTCGATGAGAGCTCCCCTTTCAGGAGCAACACCCATAACAGTGAATTCAATCAGCTCACCTTCCAGTCCGGTTACCTCTTCAGGATATTCCCTCCATTCAGGCAGTGTCGGCGGAGCTTCGAGGTTATACCAGATGGCAGTTGCGGCAAGGCTATCAAGTATTCCAAAGACAGAACCACCCGGAAATAACGAAATACGAGCCGATTCCCAATCGGAGTCATCAAAATCAGCTAACTCGAAGTCTGGCTTATAATCCGGCCAGATTAACCATTCTGATGAACTTGTAATGGTGAAACGCTGGGGTTCAATACCGACTCTTGAAGCGTAAGCGTCCGGTTGAAGTTCGACTAGTTTTCGTAATATGTTGATGCCTGCCAGACCTGTGAGGTTATACTCATCACGTAATCTTAAACCCTCTTCAAGAAGTCCGATTCCATAATCAGTACAGGTAATAGAAATATCTTCAAATGAAGAAGCTGCATCGTTATACCAGTAAGCCTCTACTTCCTCCTCGATTTCCTCATCCCAGAAGAAACCGTTCTCCTTGTATACGAGTGCATACTCTTGGTTTTTTTCGCTTGCATTAATCGAATAATCATCAAATTTCTCATATTGTTCAAGTACATGTTCAAGCGGTCTTTCCAGCGCCCCGTCGCCAAAGCCGACTGGACGGTCATACTGAATTACCGTATCGAGTAGAGTCGAAAAGGCTGTCAATCTATCAATATTATGTGCCTTCAGATAGTCTACCCAGGTGAGTATCATATCACCCATCATGTCAAGTAAAAAGCCTTCCCTCGACTCGGCGAACTCACCTCTTGGGAGCATCTCGCCATATTCATTAATGTACCCGTCAATTTTAGATCTTGAAATTTCGAGCTGACTGTCCCATTGCGCGAGAATAGTATCCACCACATGGGTAAACCGTTCATCGAGATATGCTGTCCAATAATCCACATTAACGTCGGTTTCCTGGATAGTTTCGATTGCCTGGAGGTATAAACCGCATACCTCCGGCACCAATGGTGTCAGAATGTTCTTGAGTATCTCTTCCTGGTAAAGCAACCTGACTTCAGGGATTCTTTCCGGGTTCTCCCAAGCAAACTTCGCTTCATAGGATCGCTGCAGGTAATCGCCATTCCTAACCGCAATCTCAGGGGCTTTCTCGCGGCAGGTAACAGCCCATTTACGCGCTTCGGAGCGTGAAGAATCCAGTTCGGTGAGAGTCTCCTCCAATAGGGTCAGTTGTTTGGTGGAATCCGCCAGTATTGATGCAACTGAATCAGATTGTCCGATCGCAGATGTGTCCAGTTGGATGTCGCGAATCCAATTCCTTAGCTTGTCATAAACCCGCTGTGTCGAATCTTGAAGCTCAACCAACTCCAATTCTATCTTCTCAAGCTGTGTATATCCATCCTTGTACTGAAGTAACGTCGCCTGGTTAAGGACTATAGCTTCATCAACCATTTGATCCAAAGCTTCTAACCTTTTCTCCTGCTCAGGGATGTAAGGCAATTTCTGCTCGAACGTGGCGATCGCCTGGTCCTCGACAAGTTGTCCGATAGCATAATAAGCCTGCCAGGCTTCCTTCTGGCTTAAGGTAATTAACTGACGGTACTTGACGATCATCGAGTCGCGCCACTCCCTTTTACGAACCTTGGCGGTCGCATCTCCGGCTACTGTAAAACGAAGTTTATCGTACTCTTCGTGCTCCCAAGCGAGCAGTTTCGCCAAAGACTTTGCCGCATAGTTCGGTGCTCCGACACCACCCACTACAACCTGCCGGTCATGAGCGTCAACCGTCTCCCTGAATTCCTGCGCCGCTTGAGCTTGATTATTGTGGCTGAGATAATAACTGGCGCGTTCGAAATAAGCTCGTACGGTTCTTGGATCGTCGGGATATTTCTGCGCAAATCTCAAGTAGATGTCGTTGGCATTCTCGAAATCATCGAGCGCCAGAAAGTGTCCTGCCATCTCAAACAGGTAAATGTCAGCTTCCGGATCATCCGGATAAAGGGACAGAAATCTCTCATTTATCCTGATTACACTGAGATGATCATCGACCTTGTTGTAATTGATACTGGCGTTCGCCAATGCATCCTGTACAATTGCTGAATTTGGATATTCCTTGGTCAGCTTTTCAAATGTTGCAGCTGCTTCTTCAAGCTGCCCCAGCTCGTTCTGGTAGTTATAAGCTGTATTCATGAGCGCTTTATCCGCACGCTCGGATTCGTGGTAGCGTTCAACTAACAGCAGGTAGGCTTCATTCGATTTCTCAAAAGCCTCACCCAGGGCGTATTCCTGTCCAGCTTGAAAGAGCGCACGATCGGCTTGGTCCCAGTCCGGCGTCGCCATTGCAACCCGAACAAACTCGTCTGCTGCTGCAATATGATCCTCCGTCTGCTGCAAAGACGCAGCGTTACGGAAAATGGCGACTGCTTTACGCTGGCAAGCCGCTTGTCTGAGTTCATCTGAAACATCAGAGGCTTCGATGCGGGCGGCTATACTCTCAACACCCTCCATGTCAACCATTCTGAAGTAACCATCCAATAAAGCCGTATAAGCGCTCTCGTAAAACTTGGTTTCAGGAAACTCGGCTAACAATTGCTCGAAATAACCCCGAGATTCAACAATCCAGTCATGTTCATAGAGAAAATTGCCGCCTGTATATAGAATGATTTCTATCAATTTGCCACTGGGGAAATTCACCTTGTAAAGATCGAATGCTGATAATTCCAACTTCTCGGAATTCAGAAGCTGTGTTCGATGAACGTCCGATTTGATCCCAAGAACACCATCGACGGTTGTATCGACAACAGCGGTGTCAACTTCTGCATATTCAACTGGTTTGGGGGGAGCCATCTCGGGAGATAGTATCTCACCTTCGTCGGAAACATAGATCAGTCCGTCTTTCTCCTGCTTGGCAAAATCTATGGCGATGAGCACAACTGTTTCACAGGCGACCTCCATTTCCTCCTTGTTGTCATACTTTTTAGCTACCTGCCAGTATTCACACATTGCGTCCATCGGACGATCCAGCCTCTTATATAAGATTCCAGCCAAGTTGGAATGGGTTCTATAGGCATTGTTCCCCTTTGGCCAGAAACGCAGGTATTGTCGTGCATATTGCTCAAACTGCTCGAGCTTTTCGATATCATTCTGTTCATATCCATCCGCCAGGAATTCATTAACTATAATGTCAAGGTATTTTTCCAGAGCCGGCACAACACCATCCCTGACTTGGGGATCAGTATTAACAGCCCACCACTGGCTGTCAGGATTATATGTATCGAAGAATTCTACAAGCTTTTCAACCCGCATCGATTCGTATCCACTCTTATCGAGGTATATCTGGACAATTTTTTTGTGAACCATTGCGGCTTGTGGTTCAAGCGGGAACATTTCCAGAAACTTCTCATACGCCTCAACACCCTCGATATGGTTATCCCAACCCTCGACATAAATATCACCAAGGGCAATAAGAAGATCCGAACCATAATTATGCAATCGATCGGGTTGTTCCTCCAGCCATTTCACCAACCCATCCACACCAGAACCCTCCCACTCAACGCCAGCCTGTTTCCAATCACGCTTATCTGCCGAAAAACACATGCCGATGTAATGCATGGCGTCGGGTGAAAAGTCCTTTTCGGTGGCTTTCGCTAACCTGGTGCCATCGGCGGCATAATCGGTATCTATTGTCTTGGCAAAATACTCAACTGCCGCAGGAAAATCGGTTAGACGGTAATAGGACCAGCCGAGCTTATACAAAGCCTCGATGTAATGGTCTGTATTCGGATAATCCCTGGCTATCTTGGTGTAAACCTCAATCGCTTTTTTTCTTTCCTCATCTGTACGTGAGGCAAAGTAATATTCAGCGATCCTACGCAGGGCATTAAGGGTGTATTTGTTTCCAGGATAATGCTGAACAAGTGCTTCGAGGTAACCATTGGATGTTTCCTTGTCAAGCGGATCGTCTGATTCAGACTTAAGCAGTGCGATATTGTAAAGCGCATCAACGCCGTACTTGGTGTCGGGAAATTCTTCGGTGATATGGTAATACATCTTCAGTACATGGTCGATCTCCATTACCGGTTCAGGAAGTACAGCCGCGGCTTTGGGTTCTATTATTGTCATCGTACTAATGCAATACAGTTGATTATAGAACTTCTCTTCAGCTTCCTCAAACATTAATTCGGCAAGCCGGAAATAGAGATCCGCGATGACCGCGCGTTTATGAGGATTGCGGCGGTATTCAGGATCCTTCAAATGTTCGCTGATCCGTTGCTTTCCCAACTCGATCATCTTCTTCCTGTCCGCCCGGATATCCTTACGCAATCGAGCTTTCTCTGCCTCATACTCCTGCCGAAGTTCGCGAAGTTCAGTAGTATCCTTCAAGCCGATTATGGCAGCCATCTGGATATAATCAATTAGGTCGACGAGTTTATTCATAGTCCCGATATAGACAGGATAACTCGCATCTCCGGGTTCGGGAGGTTTTCCACCGACCACTTCAACCAGTTTATCCAACTGATAAAGAACACGCTGCCCTTCAAGGATGTATTCCCTGATATTGGCAGTATCCGGTTGGGCAAGCAGGGTCAACCAACGATCACGCAGATCATCGGGCAGGTAATTAACCGGATCTACCTTTTCCTTGGATCCGAAAAGATCTATAGCTTTTGATTGCCCTGGTATAAGCAGAAGGATTGCCGTTAACAACCATACCAGGTTGATTAGCCGCCTGAATTTCGACTCGACACTCATACCTGGAACAATCCTTTTACTGGCTTACTATTCATCTTTCTCCACCGGATTCTCATCATCGGTTGACGGTTGTATTTCACCGGTTGTATCGGAAGGAGAATCTTCAGTTTGCCCCTCCTTTTCTGTATCGTCCGGAGTCTTATCCTTACCCTCGATATCGGAAGGTTCATCGTTCAATTCTGAGGTGGTTCCCTCAACACCTTGATCTTTGGTAGTATCGGCATCAGGTTGCACTTCCTCCACAGGTGATTCTATATCAGGTGCAACCTCTCCGTGGGGAACCTCTTCCTGCATCTCCTCCTGTTGATCTTCAGGCAATTCAGTCGGCAATTCGTCCCCAGCCGTAGTATCGGGTTCAACAGCCGCGCTATCAGCAACTGGAACAATATACTCCGACGGTTGCCAAAGCGGTATACTGGGCGCGTAGTAGGGATCCTCTCCCGGTTCACTGGCAGGCACCAGAGTATCAGGCAGTGCAGCGATCACTTCTTCTTCAGGGTAACATTCGACAATAATTGAGTTTATTTGGCTGATATATTGATCCAACTCTTCAAGTCGATTCTCACGCATATAGAGATAATCAAAGGCAAGACCTGCCGTTGAATGTCGCTGATA
>CAYYHI010000010.1:0-6074 GCA_964471745.1 uncultured bacterium
AATGTAAATAGTTGTTTATGCTTTTCTTTTTTGATTTTTCAGAAAGTACTAAATAACCAAAACTCAAAATATCTGATATTGATATATCTACAAGTTTATGAGCTTACCAACATATGATAAATCGCCCCCTATTGATTCACAAACGGCAGAAAGCTCATGAAGTCGGCGTGGTGGACGATGAACGCTTCGGTGGATCGTTTGACCTTGTCGCCTTCACCGGCATGGGCGGCGATGACGTGCAGAACCTTGTCGGGGACGTTGCACTGCATCGCCAGACCGACGCCTGAAAACGGATGCCGCACGTACCTGCCGTAATCGCTGACTATTGCCTTATCGTGTTCCTTATCGTATTCCAACAGCTTGCCGACGTCGCACAGTATTGCGCCCGCAATCACGGTGTCCATATCGATCGGAAGCTTGTCCCCAAAGAACCTCGACATCACTTGCGCAGCCTCCCTGGATATATGCACCACGGCTCGTTTGTGTTCCATGAACGTAACCATGCAATCCTTGACTAACAGCGTGAAAGGTATTTCATGCAGGTCCTGGACGGTGAGCTTGCTTTTCTCCAGCGCCAGCTTCCAGGTTTCAGCGGTCTGACGGCGTAGCTCCTCGTCCTGAATCCATTTCAATTCGGGCCAGAGTTTTTTCACCTGATCGAGCATCGGTCTACTCCTTATTTAACCAACTGCATTTTAGTCGCAGCATGTTTGCCGTTGTTATCCAGCGTTATTAAATACGTCCCGTCAGGCAGACTGCTGCCATATATCATTGTCTCATGCGTTCCGGCGTTCATCCAGCCTTCGGTCAGGGTCATAATTCTCCTGCCGCTCAGATCTTGAAGGGACAGCGTAACTCGACCGGGCTGGCTGACCTGATACCCGATCCTTGCTATGCTGTTGAACGGATTCGGATAGACCGGCAGTAATGCAAGCGTTTGAGGTATTGACGGGGCTATTATATCCGGTGCACTCACCGGATCGGAGCCGGTTTTCACCAACCAGCCGTCGATTCCGCCTGCACCAAAGGATTCGGTGTATCCCACCAGTGCGTATCCTCGATCTGGCGTGCGGATTATCGAGAAACATACTTCGTCGTAGTTGCCACCGAAGGTTCTGCGCCACTGCTCCTCACCGGCGTCGTCCGTCCGTACCATGAAGAAATCATCTTCGCCGGCTCCTGAGGAGTTTGTCGATCCGGCGAGGACGAAACCGCCATCCGGTGTGCTAACAATTGCGTAACACCAATCCCTTTGCGCTCCACCGTAGCCGCCCTCCCAGACCAGGTCGCAGTGATCCATGTAGTCATTTATCTTGATAAGGCGAAAGTCGACCCTCTGTCCAAAATTTGTAAATCCCGCCAGCGCATATCCTCCTCCTGTGGCATGGGTTATGGCTGTGCACAGGTCCCAAGTATCGGTCTCAAACGTACGCGACCACATCTGACGACCGTTCCCAGCGATCTTGACCAGGTAAAAGTTGCAGCTTGCCCCCAGGGAATCCTCCCTGACAACATATCCCGCTGCCATGAATGAACCCTGACCGGTCGGTACGAGACTCGTGCAGAATTCCATTTCAGCGCCGCCGTAAATATTCTCCCACACCAGTTCACCGGCAGAGTCGACCTTTACCACGTAATAGTTGGCGGCTGTATGATCTTCCGACGATGTAAAACCGGCAAACACAAACCCGCCGTCCGGCGTCTGAACAACCGAATTGCTCTCGTTCCAATATGCCCTGCTGAAGGTTCGTGACCACTCTTCTTCGCCGTCGCTATCGGTTTTCAAGATAAGGAAGGAAGATCCTTCATCCTGCTCTGATGTAGTGCCAGCCAGGGCAAAACCGCCGTCGCTTGTCTGTATGAGTGACAGGCAGTTATCGTAATAGCCGATATCATAGGTACGCGACCAGGTTTCAGCGCCCTCTTCGTCGGTCTTGACCAGATAAACATCCATATCTTCAGCGTCGAAGGAGCGGGTTTCGCCCGCTATCATGTACCCTCCGTCCTGTGTTTGTATTATTGATCCGAAGGCGTCATGCTCTCCACCGCCATAGGTGCGCATCCAGCGGAATTCGGGCTGGGCGTAGGCTGGTGGTAATCCAAAGATCCCGAAGGTTAGGAGTAATATGTAAATCGTTGGTTGTTTCATTTAATTCCTTTCCGTAGGTGTGCTGTCACGTGTCCTCACGTGGCAGTAGAGCTAATATGGTTACTTCACGTCAAGTCATCGATCTGAGTAATCTGATCCGGGATTCGATCGGTGGGTGGGTGCTGAACACCGCGCCGGATTTCATCCCGAAGACCTTGAGCGGATTTACGATATAAAGGTGTTGCGTGGCACGATTGGCGGATTCCAAAGGCTGGGTTCTTTTTTCCAGCTTTTCAAGTGCTGAAGCCAGTGCGCCCGGATTGCGTGTCAATTCCACAGCCGAGCTGTCAGCGAGGAACTCACGCTTGCGCGAGACCGCCATCTGCAGTGCTACTACCGATATCGGCGCGAGGATTGACATCAGGATTGCCACGATGAAAAAGACCAACTGCAACTGTCCGCCGCCGCCACGCCCCCCAGAGCGTCGTCCAAAACCGCGTCCAAACCACAACGAACGTCTGAATCCGTCAGCGATAAGAGCCACTACTCCAACCATCGCTGCCACGATCATCATATAGCGAATGTCGAAATTGCGCACATGACTGATCTCATGAGCCACGACCCCCTGAAGCTCTTCGCGGCTCAACAGTTTGACCAGACCCCTGGTAACCGCTACTTTGGCGTGTTCAGGATTCCTGCCGGTGGCAAAGGCATTCGGTGACATTGAATCGATCACATAGACCTCGGGCATCGGCAATCCTGCCGCGATGCGCATTTCATCCACCACGTTAATCACCCTCGCATCACCAACCTCGTCCGCCTTTTTCGCCTTGCTGAAACCGAGTATCATGCGGTCGCCGCCGAAATATGCTGCAAACGCGGTTATCACTGAAATAACAACCGCCACCGCCAAGCCTGCTTCCGGATGTCCATAAGCGCCGCCGATGGATAGCCCCAATATGACAAGAATGAGCGGAATCCCAAGCAGAATAATCATCGATTCCCAGCGGTTGCGGATTATCTCTTCGGCGAAATCCCTTCTGCGGATTACCGGTACTTCGATGTCGGGTTTATCGTGAGTTTCAGGGAGAGGTGCGGCTTCTGTCTCTTGGAGCGCTTTCGGGAATGCTGCGCCGCAGAGACCGCACTTGAAGGCGTTTTTGCCGTTCTTTTCGTATCCGCAGTAGCTGCAGGTTTTTAACGAGGAAGGCATTAAGGATCAGGATTTTAGCGCAGACCGACCTTGGGAACTTCCTTCTCAGCTTCAGGAACCTCGTAGTACTCTTCGTGTTTGAAGTTGAACGCACCGGCGATCATATTGGAAGGAAATATCTCAATGCGGTTGTTGAGCTTCATAACCGAGTCGTTGTAGTACTGACGGGCGAAAGCGATCTTGTTCTCGGTTGAGGTCAGCTCTTCCTGCAGTTCCATGGCGTTCTTATTGGACTTGAGGTCGGGATAGTTCTCGACGACGGCGAACAGGCTTTTCAGCGCGCCGGTCAGCATGTTTTCCGACTGCGCCACTTCACCGACCCCTTTAGCGCCGATTGCCATGTTACGGGCTTGTACGACCTTTTCGAGCGTTTCCTGCTCGTATTTCATGTAATCCTTGACAACCTCGACCAGGTTGGGGATCAGGTCATGCCGGCGCTTGAGCTGGACGTCGATCTGCGACCAGGCGTTTCTGACCCGGTTGCGAATCCTGACCAGCGTATTGTAAAGACCGATGATCCAGATCAGTCCCAGGACAATCAGTCCGCCGATAATATACTCGAACATCGCTACTCCGGTGTGAGTTATTGATTTGTTGGAATATACTTACAGACCGAGCGGTTGTCAATGTTTGACGGATTTTATTTTAATCCATATCTCTCCCCCCCTACTATTGTAGGGGGGGATTAAGGGGGGGTAGTAGGTATCGAATTCATTCCCCAAACTTACGCGCCATTTCGGAATGACGCTTGACAAAGTGCTTGGCTTTAATTAAATTACAACTGTTGAATAGACATCGAATCAATAAATGAAATTACGGTACACCAGACACGCTCTAAAACGAATGAATCAACGCGGCTTGAAGGCTGCCATAATTGAACGCGTGGTTGAATCGCCGGAGAGTACTGAGGAACAGGAAGACGGTTGTATTCGCTATTACGGATGGATTGAAGAGCTTGGATTCGTTTTAAGGGTTGTCTGCCGCGATGATTTGGTTATCACGGCGTTACCCGACCGCGCCGCAAAAAGGAGGAAAAGATGAAAATCGAATACGACACTGAAGCGGATGCTGCGTACATCAGCATCGCCAAAGGCAGGGTAGCTGAAACACGGGAGATTTCAGAAGGTCTCAACATCGACTATGACGCTTCCGGCAACGTACTTGGAATAGAGATCTTGAGCGTCCAACAGCGGGGAGCGGGAGCGAAGAGTAAACCGTTGACAGTGGAGGTGGAGACGGCGTGAAGTCATCATCCAGGAAGGGCTTGAGAACGTGTGCGGGAAGTGACTGCCAGATTACGCTTCGCTTGAAACCTGGCGGGAGTAATAAATATATGGAGCGAGGAATATAATAAAGGAAATTAAATGCCTGAAATAACTAATACTTTCTATCATGGGGATTGCCTATTCGTCTTAAATCATGACATCCCTGCAGAATCAGTTGACCTGATTTATCTTGATCCACCCTTCTTTACTGGGAAAACCCAGACGGGCAAATGGAAAGGTGAATGGCATCCAGAGGCTATGGAAGTCTCATTTGAAGACTCTAAGCGGTTTTGGTCGACTAAAGCTGACTTAATGCGGGAAAAAGCTCCTGAGTGGTTACGGCACATCGCTATTAAACGTCCCGACTTTGCTTCATATCTGTATTACATGATGGAGCGACTTCAAGAAAGCAAAAAAGTTCTCAAGAAGAGGGGAAGTATATATTTACATTGTGATTATAGAGCTTCTCACTACCTGAAGATGGTTATGGATGAGATATTTGGATATAGAAATTTTATTAATGAAATCGTTTGGTGTTACAAGTCTGGAGGAGCAAGCCCGAAGCACCATTTCAGCCGGAAGCATGATGTTATATTTTTCTATGCTAGAAGTGAGTCTCACATATTCAATCCACAAAAAGAGAAATCTTACAACAGAGAGTTAAAGCCATATCGTTTTGCGGGTGTTAAAGAGTTTCAAGATAAAACCGGCTGGTTCACACTTGTTGGGATGAAAGACTATTGGGAAATAGATATGGTAGGTCGAACAAGTTCTGAACGCGTAGGCTACCCAACACAAAAACCTGAAGCTCTGTTGCAACGCATTATCAAGGCATCGAGCAACGAGGGCGATTTAGTCCTTGACCCCTTCTGTGGCTGTGGCTCAACAGTAATCGTAGCCCATAAGCTTAATAGGCACTGGATCGGCATTGACATTGACAACTCTGAAAGAAAGAAGGGCGAGTTGCCTACTGCTTTCAAGGTTATTAGAAACCGCAGTGGAGAGTTATTTGAGCAATCGAGGTATGTTTCGCGAGACCTGAAAGAAGTTCTTGAGATGAACCCTAAGCAGTTTGAGGATTGGGTAAATGAGTTTTACAAAGCAAATAAACCATCACCAGACAAAGGAGTAGATGGGATAACGCCCGAAGGTGTGCCTATACAGGTAAAGACTTATATGGTTGGATACAAAGAAATTAGTCAATTAGTTACCGATGCTAAATATCATCCTCAAACAGTAAAGCCTATTAAGAAGGTTATGGTAGTGTCGCAAACAGGCTTCGATGATAGGGCAAGGCAGAGAAAGTTTGAGATTGAGACAGCCGAAGAGATAGAAGTGGTTTTGGTTACGCCAGAGGAAATGCTTAAATAAGAAATTTATTTACGTCAGTTTTCAAGCATAGTATAGACTGACGGATTTATCTGATTAAACAATAGACACGAGATACAAACAACATCATAGTCGCGCCTTCTTCGTCCTTATAATTCAAAATTCAACATTCAACATC
>CAYYHI010000010.1:6084-23489 GCA_964471745.1 uncultured bacterium
AAAATAAACCGTCACCCTCGCCGTCACTGCATAGTTCCCCGGCGGAAATTGTCCATCCTTTTTGCCGAACGTAGCCGCTCCGAACAGTGTCAGGTCGGCGTTTTGGGCGATGGAAGCGTCGAGTCGCGGGTTCAGGACCATCGAACCGTCAGTCCCGCCGAACCAGTATAGACTGCCGTCGACGAGATCGGTCAGGTCTTTCTTAACGCCCGCGAGAAACCGGTACCGCGCCACCGGTTCGCCGAAGTAGATGCTCTCCACCCAGTCGATAGCCGGATAGGGTGAGTCCCCTTCGGCGCGCCCGTTGTAAAGCCCCTCGAACATCATGTACAGCCCGTTCTCCAGCGTATAGTCCCAGCCGGCGATGACCCGCAAGAAGTCATCCTCAGTTTCCATTATGTTGTAGTTGCCTTCCAGCCAGACGCCGAGTCCTAACAGTCCGCCGCTGAAATCCAGTCCGACCGCGCGCCGACGCTGGTGACAAGGATCATACGAATCAGGATCAAGTGATGTCGAATCCTCAACCTGGTGCAGAGTGAGCGCGGCGTCATAGCCTATCGCGCTGATGTGCGTCGCTGCCCGGATTGCGTACCCGGCTTCGTCAATCTTCTCACCGGGAACCATTATCATCGCCAACTGCCCGCCGACACCCCACTGGTAGTCGAGCCTCAGCGCGGTGACGCCTTCCTTTTCGTAAGTCGGGTCGAGCAGATCCTTTTGGTGAAAGAGGTCGGTCGGGTTGAAGCTGTATGCCGGTCCCCAGGTAAGCTGCTGCCTGCCGGCTCTGAGGCGGAAGCCCCCGATACGCCACGTCAGGTAGGCGTTATCGAGGAAGATCCGGCTCCTCTCGAAAGTCATTTCAGCCGATATGTCCCTCTGTTCCAGCGTATCCGCCACGTATTCGGGCAGGTAAGGCGTGAAATCTAATGAAATATCACCGTGATAGGCTATAAAGTTGATATTGCCCTTGAACTCAAGTTCGTCATCGCCACCACCGGTTGAGAATTCGAGCCTGAGCTTGGATGCATCCAGCAGGCGGTCTTCAGCGCGGTCGGAATACTCCGGCATGAGGGTGTTTTCGTAGTAGCCGGAGAGGTCGATGGCGTAAACTGGCGACAGGAGAGAGACGGATAGTATTGCTATTGATAAGTATGCAAGTGAGCAAGTAAGCAAGTGATCAAGTGATCTCATGGTTGATTTCTTTCTGGTTTTTTCGAATGAGTTAATGTATGTTAAACAATGTATAAATAACGTATTATGTTAATGGATTCTTCACTATGTTCTTAACAGTGGATTGTACACTCTTGATCACTTGATTACTTGATCACTTGCTCACTTAATCTCCCTCGTCAACGCATCCTGGGTAAACATCCACGGCTCGGGTTTATCAGCGAATGTTATCGATTCATATTCCATTATGGTGTACGAATCCTCGCGGTGATTTTTCATCTCCATCCTGAACGCCAGCCATCGCCCTTCAACCTCCCTGAAGTCGGTCAGGAAGAGGGTTTTCAGGTGTCCATCTTCATCGTAGTATTCTATCTTTCGAGATAAGGTGTCTTCCCTGCCCGCCCAGAGGATCAGATGGTCGTATGAAGGTCCTGACTCGGTCGGGATCAGCTTGAGCTTGACGCAGTTCACACCATCCAGCTCTTCATAACCGAGAAACTCAGCAATGTAATCTTCGGTCATTGATCCCTGCGCCAGATCTTCATACGAGAAATCCGATCCCATGGCGCTCTGGCGGCGTGTATGACCGGCGAAATGACGGCTTACATCGCGCCGTTTCATGTAGTACCAGATATTATCGCCACCGTCGCGCTGGAGGATTTTATCGCCCTTCACGCGGGGTGGACCTGTGTAAACCATTAGGCTCACGTCGCCGTTTTCATCCGACCAGGCGCGCATCGTCAGCGTCCGTTCGCTCCCCCCGGATGTCGTAATGGTCTGATTGACAACGCCGTATGAATGTGGAATGCGTTCGGCGTCGTCGATCTTCTTCAGCCACGAAGCGCCGTCTTCCTGAGCAAATAGATTACCTGATGATAGAATAAGACAGAGAATCGCAAGAACTCCGTCGTTGTTCTTAAAAGTATAGGATGAATTCATTATTATTACCTCTATTTAGTGCCTGTTGAAAAACTTATTGATGTGTCATTCCAGCGAAGGTCGGAATCCAGAGTAGAGTTCGATAAGTCATTGTAAAATACTGGATTCCAGCCTTCGCTGGAATGATAAGCAGAGAGTAATTGCTCATATTCATGTACTTTTTCATCAGGACTATTTATTCCTTGTAAACAACCTGAGCACCGCTGGCAGCACGAATATCGTTGCCAGGAAGCAGGCTCCGACGCCCATGAATAGCGCCCTGCCGAAACTCGCCATCCCTTCCATCGTGTAGAATGCGATGCTGCCGAAACCGATCATGGTCGTCAGCGATGTCAGAAGGATGGCTCGCCCGACGTGACTGAATGAATTGTAAATCTGTTCGATTCCTGAACCGGTTTCGTTCCTGAAGCGATGCAGGGCGTGGATGCCGTCGTCGATGCCAATGCCGAGTATAATCGGCACCGCCATCAGGTTCATGTAATTGTACTTCTCACCGATCAGGTACATCAATCCGATCATCGACAGCGCACCGGTAGCCAGGGGGATCAATGACAGCAGACCGATCGGACCTCGGAAGTGAATCAGCACTAACAGGACAATCACCAGCAGCGCCAGCAGTGCGGCATTCTTTCCATCGGTCAGTATCGAGTCGAACATGACCACGATCAACTGCTCAGTGCCGCAGACGTCTTCCGACACTGAGGTTGTCTGTTCTGCGAAATTATCCAGGTCTTTGCGGGAGAACAGATACTTGCGCGGTACGACATGGATGAGAAAACCATCACCTTTCCGTGGCAGATGACTGCGCCTCACGACTTCCGGCAGGTCATCCAACCCGACTGGAACCGGGTTTGACATCGCATACAGGTTTTCCCTTAGACGGTCTTCCCATTCAATAGCTGTACGCTGCGCAGTATCGTTATCGACGCCCGCTTCCAGAATCCTGCTCAGAGTCGGCAAAACGGCACTCGTATCAACTTCCCCGGTTTCTGTCTCAGTTCCGGTGATACCGTCGATGACCTGCACGATACGATCAAGTCCGGCAGCGTATGCGAGGTTGCTCATCAGATCGAGGTTGTCCCAGAGGCGGTTGATTTCCTTGAAGAGGTTCTGAGTTTCTGTCTCACTCCAGCCCCCCCCTTTGATTCCCCCCCCGGGAACCGGGGGGGGGATTTCACTGTCTAAATCCTGATTGTGCGAAGATGAAGCTTCTGAACTTCCCCCCCTGCTATGTGGAGAGGATATACCAGGTCTTCCCTCCCTGCTATGCGGAGAGGATAGATCAGATCTCCCCCCCCTGCTATGCGGGGGGGGGTAGGGGGGGGGTGATATTGTTTTTCTGAATTCCATTAACTTCGGCTTGTACTTCTCCAATCGTTCCGCTGATGGAATATAATCACTTATCGCTGCCACATCACCGACCAGCGGTTTCTTCTTGAACTTTTCCTTCAATTCCCGGCTCTCCTCGACCGAGTTGGTCACAACCCATGCTGCATGGTCTGACATCCCGAACCGCTTGGGGATTTCACGCTGAAGTTGGATCGATTTAAGTCCTTTCGGTTCCAGTTCAAGGAAGTCATATTCAAAGTCGATATGCTGCCTTGCCCAGATAGAAAAGCCGCATACTATGACTGCTACGACCAGGTAGAGCGCCGGACGCCGCCAGCCGGAACGGGCAATTTTTCCCAATAAAGGCATCTGTCCCGCTGGTCGTGGAGCTGCCTGTGCGGTTATATCGATTCCTTTTTTCAAAAGACGACTTTCCTGCTTGCGTCTCCTGATGGTTAACAATGGTGGTAAGGTCAGAAAGACCGCCAGCAGTGTCAGTAGTACACCGAATCCCGCTGCAGCGCCGAATTCGTAAACACCAGCCGACTCGCCGATTAGCAGCGTCAGAAAGGCTGCTGCCGTCGTAAGTCCGCCGGTGAGTACTGCGATACCGGTTTTATTAAGCATGAGCGCCAGGCTCTCCCGGATCGATTTTCCCGTCGCAATCTCTTCGTTAAAACGACTGATGGTGTGAATGGAAAAGTCGATGCCAAGTCCCAACAGAACCAGCATGATCATCGAAGTAAATATATTCAAACTGCCAAATAGGAGATACAACAGTCCCATCGTCCAGAAGATGCCGACCAGCAGCGGCAGCAATGCGAAAATCGGTAGGATCCAGCCGTGAAAGGAGTGTGAGAGCAACAGGTAAATCAACAGGATTGCGCCTAAAGAGAGGAACAATGTATAGATACCGACGCTGTTCATTTCATCCTGACCGACCTTCGCTATGCCGGTGAGATCTGCGGCTACGTCCGGGAACATCGGTCGTACTTCGGCAAGCAGTTGTTCAGTTTCTTCAACAGCGGTGAGAAGGCTTTCAAATTCAAAATAACTCGATAATGTTTCACATACTATCAACAACATACGACGGTCGAGGGAGAGCAGCCAGGGCTCGCCGAGCGAGATGGCATCGACAGCAGTTTGGATGGAAGGAAAATTATTTGCCCCCACCTTACTCCCCCCCCGCTTTGCGGGGGGGAAATTAAAGGGGGGGGCAAAGTTACCAACCAGAACTTCAAGCGCCCGGTGCATACCCAACATACTTCGTGCGATGTCGACTTCGTCACGCCGCATATTGGACTCGTTGTCGGTATATTCACGTTCATAATCGTTGTTTACGCCGCGAAATGTCCCGATTAAACTCGGATCGGCATACACCCGCAGCATCCGTTCGAAGTCGTTGGGTTTCAGTAGTGAGAACCCGTGTTCTCTGAAGTATTTGAGCGGCAAACGACCCTGGACATTGTGCAGACCGTTCAGTTCTTTCAACCTGAGTTCGAGTATGTCCGCCATGGCGGTTATCCGGTTGTAATCGCCTTCCAAAGCTACAACCAGACTAGCAGCATCACCGAATCGATCCTGAACTTCACGATAGGATTTCACAATCGGATTATTTGCCGGCAGTGTATCCGACCAGTTCATCCGCATCTCCAATCCTTCAGACAATCCAATAGCGACAACGGTGATGATGCCTGCTACCGTGAGCATCTTCCAGGGATGCCTAACCGAAAGCGCTGCTAACTTCTCAGCCCACTGATGCTTACGCTTTGACATCGTTTACTCCTATTCCTTTAAGAATAAATCGCTTAACTTCTTTATCCAATTTGGGATCATCCCCTGCGCCGGGTTTACCGGTCATCATCGGAACTATGATGTACATGCTGTCGAGGATGGCATATATCATCCACAGGACAGCTTCCGGATCGAGGCGGCGGAAATGACCGGATTTAATGCCGTCGTTCAGTATCTGCCGCAGCGACGACAGGATCGGCGAATGCGGTGTGCTGTATAATATCCAGGCGAATTTCTCCATGGCTGACGGATCCTTATAGACGGAGATGAAAATCGGCTTTTCTTTGGTTAATTCCGCTATGAAATCGATGAATGATAACAGCTTTTTCATTGGACTGACGCTTTTTGGAAGTCCGGTTTCCCAGATCTCTATTGTTGTTTCACAGATATGGATTATCATCCGCACGAATAGGTCTTCCTTGTCCTTGAACAGGTCGTAAAAAGTGGGCTTGGACATTCCTGCCGCTTTACAGACATCCTGTATGGTGACTTTCAGGTACCCATATCGTTCAAACAACGGTTCAGCAGCGTCAAGGAACCTCTGTCTGTTCTGAGTTTGTGTCTTTGTTAGCTCTTGTTTTCCGACCATGAAGATTCCCTTGCTTACCCTAATCCCTCCTACTATTGTTGTGGTGTCAGCTATTCATTGTCATTCCCGCGAAAGCGGGAATCCAGAATACTGTTTTTATGAAACTTACATCAATAATACAGTACAAATGCAATAATGCAACATAAGTACCTATAAAACAAAGAACTGGATTCCCGCTTTCGCGGGAATGACAACCATCAAAGGACACCATCTACTCCAGTAGGGGGGGACAAAGGGGGGGTTACCTTATTACATATTTACGAATATCGTCAATACGTAAGATAATGGCTCGCGATTTTATTGTCAAGTGTCTTCTTAACTATTTTACGTATTTCGGAAAAAAGTAAACAATAAAAGTGAAAGTAAAAAGTCATACCTGTCCAAGATAGGTTATTACAGGCGTCCCGCCTGCCATGTGTTACAAAAAGACAACCTTTTCTGTGGAGAGAAATAAAACGTTAGATACTTTACACTGTTTATTGTATAGTATAAGGAAAAGTCGTTATTATATTGGAAAAAATCAACAGAGAAGGAGTTAATCATGAAACGTCTGCTTTTTACAATTACAATCCTGATTTGTGGGTTATCCTCTGTTCTGGCAGATGTATCCGTAACTGTCTACAACGAGGATCTTGGTCTGGTGCGCGAAGTGCGTGAAATGGACTTCCCCAAGGGCACTGGTGAGGTTCGTTTCACCGACGTGGCGGCGCGGATCATGCCCACATCGGTGCACTTCAAATCGGGTCAGGCGGCGCTGTTGGAACAGAACTACGAATACGATCTGGTAGACGCCGATAAGCTGCTCAGCAAGTACATCGATCATAATGTGAAGCTGGCAACCGAGGATGGCGATGGTTACATCGGCACGCTGCTGTCGGCGTCGGGCGATATCGTGATGCGTGAGAAGGACGGCAAGATCCGTTCGCTCAGTCGCGACCATATCGTCAACATCGAATTTCCCAACCTTCCCGAAGGGCTTATCACCCGCCCGACGCTGGTCTGGATGGTCGATGGCGTGAAGGCAGGCAAAGGGAAGGCTGAAATATCCTACCTCACCGAGGGGATGTCCTGGAAGACGGAATACGTCGCGGTTACCGATGCGAAGGACGAGAGCATCGACCTGACTGGCTGGGTCAACATCACTAACCATTCGGGCGCGACTTACAAAGACGCCCGCATCAAGCTGATGGCGGGGGATGTGCAGATTATCAGGGATCGATATAAGAAAGGTAGAGGTTTACGAGAAATGACAATGTCTGTAGACGCGGCAGCGCCCCAGTTTGAAGAGCAGCCTTTCTACGAATATCACCTGTACACGCTGCAACGACCGTCAACCCTGCGTGACAACCAGGTCAAGCAGATATCGCTGTTCCCGACTGCGGCGGTGAAATCCGTAAAGAAGGAGTACAAAGTTGACTGGCAGAATTTCAAGAACAAGGTCAGGGTCACACTGATCTTTGATAATGCGAAAAATAACGGTCTGGGGATTCCTTTGCCGAAGGGCAAGGTGCGGGTGTACAAACAGGGTTCGGACGGCGGGCAGGAGTTCGTCGGCGAGGACAAGATCGATCACACGCCGAGTAATGAGAAGGTGAAGGTGTCGACCGGTTATGCCTTCGACATCGTGGTCGAGCGCGAGATGTTGGACGAGGAGCGCCACCGGGACAGCATTGAGAAGGAGTTCGAGCTGAAGATCCGCAACCGCAAGGATGAGACTGTCGAAGTGGTGGTCTGGGAGCGGCTGCGACACGACTGGACGATGTTGCACGCCACCGAAGGCTGGAAGAAGCGGTCGGCGGGGATTATTGAATGGACGATAAAGCTGAAGCCCGACGAAGAGAAGGTCATCAACTACCGCGTGCATTACAATCGATGAAGTTAGCAAGTGATCAAGTGAGCAAGTGTAAAAGTGTGAAAGTGTTAAAGTGTGAAAGAGGGTGGCCCGTCCAGCTTGCTGGACGGGTTTATCCTATATGAGTTTGAAAATGTAAAAGTGTGAAAGCATTGTAGGGGCCGATTTATCGAGCCCATTTCGTCTTCCCTGTTACAATTCCACCCTGCTATTGCAGAGGGGAATGTGCAACTCTCCCCCCCTGCTATTGCGGGGGGGGATTAAGGGGGGGGTTACTTAGTTCCTGGTAGGTGGTACAATCCTGTGCCGCATTTTCTCTCCAACTACCTTACCAACATAACCTTCTGCGTAAACAGTTCCCCCGCAGCCTCCAACTGTACGAAATACAAGCCCGATGGCAAATTTGCAACAGATAACATGGTGGTGTGGATACCGGGGTGTTGAAATCCTTCAAACAACGTGCCTATCCGCTGACCGAATGGATTATAAATCTGCAGTGATATATTACTTGGATACGGTAGTCCGTATCTTATTGTGGTGGTTGAGTTGAAGGGGTTAGGGTAAGCAGAATACATGCTTATGAATTCCGGAAGAGAGCTTGATTTTGAATGAACAGACATAAATTCTGATATATCGTAAATTTTAAGACCACGACCTCTAGATGCAACGTAAACGAAATTACGGTCAATGTCCATTCCCTGCGATAAGCCAGAACCAACAACATCTAATTCCTCTGGATTTTCAGGATCAGAAACTTCAATTACTCTAAGTCCATCACCATATTCAGAAACATAAGCGATGTTTTCTATCACCATTACATCACGAGCATCCATACCAGGAGTATCATAATATCCAACTTCAACTGGATTGTTTAAATTAGAAATATCAATAATTCTTAATCCACGATTATCGTCAGCAATATAAGCTTGATTTTCAACAACTGTAATACCTGTCGCCCCTCCAGGTGTAACGCAATTGCCGATTATAGACATATTGTCAATATTTGAGATATCAACGATAATAAGACCCTCAAATCTGTTAGCTATGTAAGCATAGTTATTGACAACAATTACATCAAGAGCTTGATCCCTCGTATCTAAAAACCCCATTAATGTAGGATTCTCTGGATTTGAAATATTTATTACGCGTAATCCATCCCTATCAGCTAAATAAACCCTATCATTAACAACGGAAAGGTTATAACCAGCAGAACCCCCTTTTTCAGTATCATAGCTACCAATCTCTTCAGGTGAATCAGGTTCGGAAATATCAATAATACAAAGTATTCCATCATCCATTACATAGGCATATTCACCAATTGCAACAACACCAAGAGCATATTGCCCAGTATATAAATAGGCAATCTCATCTGGATCCTCAGGATTAGAAACATCAATCACTCGTAGTCCGTATTCACCATCGGCAACATATGCAACATTATTCTGGACTGAAACGTCAAAGGCGTATCCTGGGGTGTTGAAAGTGCCAACCAAACGAATTTCTTGAGCGAAAAGGTCTACACCTGCCGTCAAAGCTAAGCAGATGATTGATAATAAAAGGATTGTGTTGCGCATGATGGTTCTCCTTGTGATTTGTGGAAAGTAAACAGCACGCAAAATAAGTGAGTAGTGAGGTTAGCTTTTCGTATTAATATATTCATATTAAAGCAGTAAATCAAGTACCACTAGATTTACAATTCGGGCTACATCAAAACAAATCCATCCTCAGCGCCATATCCTTCGTAAACACTCGTCTTCTCGCCAGCAGCACGGCAATAATGCTGCCCATCGCGGTGGCGGCGACGATCATGTACATCACGATTATCTGGTAGAGCACGGCGTCCTTGGGATCGGCGCCGGCGAGCAGTTGACCGGTCATCATCCCGGGCAGGCTGACTATGCCGACGATGTTCATCGAGGTGATCATCGGCATCATCCCCGTCCTGATCGCATCCCGCGACGCCGGCAGGATGGCTTCACCGGCGGTCGCACCCAGCGTCAGGCGGGCTTCTATTTCGGCGCGCTTGTCGACGCAGGCGTTCATGAACCTGTCGAGCGCCAGCGAAATCCCGACCAGCGAATTGCCCAACACCATCCCCATTATCGGGATGAACACCTGCGGCTTCCACCACGGATCGGCGCCGATCACCACACCAGTCACCGATACAGCAACAACAAATGACGAGATGGTAATCGCCAGTATAGTGTCAAGTCCACTCCCTGGCAGTTTGACTTTCAATCGACTGATGCCCTCGCGCGTCGCAAATAGCATCATCACCGCCGTTAACAGCAGCACCCAGATTATCGACTGCAACCCAAACACGAAACCGATCGCCACCCCCGCCAGCCCCAACTGGAGTGCCGTTCGAAGCGCACCTATCGCCAGCGACTTGCTTAGTCCCAGTCTCAGCACAATTGAAGCAACGCCGGCGAGCAGTATAAACCCAGCCGCGAGAGCTATATTTACAAGACTTAAAGGGATGTACTCACTGGTCATGACTACTCCCGCTCCTGCCGGCAACCAAGCCGTCGGGTGTCATAACCATCGGATCTATGCCAAGTTTCCGAATGACATCCCGTTCGTGAACCACCCAGATGACACCGCGCTCCTTCTCGTTGACCCATCGCTTGATTGTGTCGATTATGATGTCTGAACTGTCCGGGTCTAATGAAGCCGTGGGTTCATCTAAAAGCAAAACCTGCGGATCGATAAGCATTGCTCTCGCCAAAGCCACGCGCTGCGCCTCGCCTCCCGACAGGGTGGATGAATTGGTGTTCAAGCAGTCCACAGGCAGTCCGATGGCATTCATAATTTCGGTGATTTTCTCGTGATTCTGTTTTAACTTCCTGTTCATTCTGAAATTAAAGGGCATGGTCAGATTAAGCTCGACCGATCCGGTAAACATCACGGGATGCTGATGCAGATAGATACAGCGATTGCGCAGTTCGGGAACCGACCAATCCTCAATCGATTTATTGGCGATGGATATGGATCCCTCAAGCAGTGGCATGAGTTTTATAATGGATCGCAGGAGAGTGGATTTTCCGCAGCCGGAGGGACCGGCTATGGTGATGATCTGCCCGGGTACAAGTCTGAGATCGATACCGCGCGCTAAATCGCGTCTGCCGTTCTCGGTCGGAACGGAGATTAGAAGATTCTTAAGTTCTATCAGGGTGTGGTTGTACTGAGACAAGGAGGGGTTACTTTCCGGTTTTGGTTTATTCGTCGGTTTCCTTCGCTCCCTCTTCTATCAACATCTTGAGCGTTTCCTGGACGCCATGTTTGTCTGCGTATTTTCTCATTTCGCGGTAACCTTCGCCGTATATCGGATCTTCCGAATTCTCAAGTCCGGTGATAAAGAACTGCCCGCGCTTGGTGTGCATACGGTTGTATATCAGGCTGGATACCCAGTTGGCGCTGCCTTCTCGAAGTTTGAGTGAGGTTCTGTCGGCGCCGTTCTCGTGTTGCCAGGCGTGCATCAGCTCGTGAGCGATGATACCGCGCATAAAATCCTCCGGAACGCCTCGCAGTGTCCGGATAGTGGCAGTTTGATCGTCTTCATCGACATAACCTTCCTTCCAATGTATATGGGCGAAAGTATGGGAATGCTTGTATGTCTCACGCCCCATGGCTAAAACAGGTTTCTCGACCAGCTCGATTCGTATTCCTAGGGTTTTAACCACAATTCCCATCGAAGCCAGCTCGTCCCGCACCTCTTCCAACAGTCGTCGGGCATGCTCATGGTCCACCACTGATTGTTCACTGCAGATCGGACAGAGGCATCGATTTTCGTCCAGCCAGACCTTGTCCTTCTGCCAGACCAAGCGACCGCAGACAGCGCAGACAGGGAATTCCTTTGTATGACGGGGGTGAAAGTGATTGCCCCAGAAGTCGGTTATGTAGCTGCCTTCCAACGGCTTGCCACAGATATCGCAGTGGGGTGCTATATGACCTGTATAGCATTCGGGATGGTAAGCCGAACCCTCATACGTTATATATTTACCCTCGGTGATGGGTTTGCCGCAATAGGCGCAGATCGGTTGCTGTAATTTCTCAAGGCATTCCGGATGGTAATATTTACCGTCTTTTCCCTTGAGGTATTCGCCTTCGATAGGCTCACCGCAAGCTGCGCATCTGAAGCACTCCGGATGATAGAGTTTCCCATCGACAATCGCCGCGGTCTTGGTAATTTCCTTGCCGCAGGCAGCGCAGCGATAGACGGTTTCATCTCCTGTTTCACCCTGAACGCTGACAGCAAAAAACAGGACTGTGAGGATTAGCAGGGAGTATTTCATAATAGAAGTCATTGTATTATTTCGCATATTTAGGCTGTTGATTATTATCAGTAGATTTAATTGCCATTCCAGCCAAACATTGTGTTCGGAAATATTAAAATCCCGCTGTCGACCCTCCGCGGTTGACAGTCCCTACGGGCTTGATGAATCAGCCCCTATGCGGTTGGTTGTATCCTGCACGGCGCGGTTGAGTGAATCCCGCACAACTTCAGCAATCAGCCTTTCCGCATCCTCTTCAAGGAGTGCAACTGGTATACAACCTTCCCGCATTTCTTTACTTACTATTCCCCTATAAGGTTCTACGTAATAATGTCCGACTATTTGAGGTCGGACGAATTCACGGGTGGGTTCGTGCGCGGTGGCTTTAATCATGAAATCCGCCCAGATCGGTGCAGCGCCGGTTGCACCCGTAACACCGACACCGTTGTTCAACCTCATCTCGCGGCAGTCGTCATATCCCACCCATACCGCTGCCACTAAATAGGGTGTAGTGCCGACGAACCAGGAATCGCGGTAGTCGCTGGATGTGCCGGTCTTGCAGGCAGCCACGCCCTTGAAACCCTTGCTTCGGACGATCTGACCGGTTCCGCCGTCAATAACGCTGCTCATCATATCCAGAAGCTGATAAACGGTCTCAGGTGCGAATCTCGATTCACGCACGGCAAGGTGTTCAAACAGCATTTCACCGCCGCGAACCTCGATGCGGCTCACGAGATGAGGTTCCAGCGTCTCACCTTCACGCGCCAGGGTTGCATACATATTAGCCATATCGAGTGGTGTTACTCCCTGTCCACCGAGGCTCTGCGCCAGATGAGGTTCGAGTTTGGACGTGACTCCCAATGCGCTGGCGGTTCTCACGGCTTTCTCCGGACCGATTATCCCGATAAGTTGGGCGGCAATGGAATTTCTCGACTTCATCAATGCCATCTTCAACGTCATAGATCCGAGGAATTTATAGTCAAAGTTGTGTGGTTTCCAGGTGCGTCGCTTGTCGATGCGCAACTCAATCGGCTTATCCTCGAAGATGGTAACCGGGGTTATATCTTCCCGTTCCAGGGCGGCTAAGTAGATCACCGGCTTGAACGATGAACCGGGCTGCCTGCAGGCGTGAATTGCCCGGTTGTAGGGACTGGCAGCGTAATCCCTGCCTCCGATCAACACTACGATCTGACCGGTGCCGACATCGATGCCAACCAGTGCGCCTTCAAGACGGCTCTCTTCGCCTTCCTTCTGTGGTTTCAGTTTCTTCTCCAACTCGTCAAGTCCTGTGGCGAGGGATTTCTGTGCGATTTCCTGAAGATGCGGATCGATGCCGGTCATAATCCGAATTCCACTGTAATTAACGAGATCCGAGCCGACTTTGTCATCAGCAATGTCAAGCGCATAGTCCACGGCAAATGACCCGCTGCTGATACGCCGGTTCTGGTCGGTCAATGCTATCGGGAGCGCTGCCAGGCTGTCAACAGATTGGGGAATGATCATCCCCAGGTCTGCCATCCTGCGCATGATTGTCTTCTGACGTTTTTTCGCTCGATCCGGATGATTGAACGGATTCAACCGGGATGGCGAGTTGGGTAGACCGGCAAGTAGCGCGGCTTCATGCAGTTCCAGGTCTGAAGCGTGCTTGCCGAAATAGGTCCTTGAAGCGCGCTCTATTCCGTATGAATACTGACCGAACGGCACCAGGTTGCAGTAGACTTCGAGTATCTCGTCCTTGCTGAACCGATCCTCGATTGCCATTGCTGCCATGGCTTCCAACAGCTTGCGCTTCCACGACCTCTCGAACGAGAAGAACAGGTTCTTCGCCAGTTGCTGCGTAATTGTGCTGCCGCCGGGTGCGTCGCCAAATCTGATGATGTTCTGCAGCAGGGCGCGGATGGTGGCGATATGATCGATGCCGTGATGCCGGTAAAACCGCTTGTCTTCAACTGCGATAACCGCGCTGCGAAAGTGAATGGATATACGGTCGAGTGAAACATACTCCCTGCCGCCGGATGTACTGAGCAGTTCGCCGTTGCGGGCGTAAACTTCGGTTGCCGGGAAGGATGCTAACAGCCGCAGATCGTCCGGTAGTCTGGGTATATTTTTAGCGAGCAGGAGAAACAGGATTTGACTGAATACCAAAAAGAGGAGAATCAGCGAGACCAGTATATAGAGCAGTCTCTTCATTCGTTCGCCTCCGCGTCATGCATGGAATCTGACTGCGTATGGATAGTATCGGACGACTGCTGGTTCGTGAAAATGCTGTCCGAATCCGCCCAAACCAGCTTCCATTTCAGATGATTCAATGCTGATGTGAGCGCCGGGTATGATGTGATTATCGAACCGGTGGAGCTCTCCGACTCAAAGCCCAACCTGTTGTACCCCGCAGCATCCGCCAATACGCCGATGCCGACGCGGGTGATCGGTCTTGGGATTTGCAGCAGGATGTCCGGGTCTGGAATAATCCCGTCGCGCTCGATTTTGGGGAGGCTCCAGAAAATGTTGAAAAATCTCTCTGCTGGGAATATGCTGCCGCCGAACTCCTGAATGTCGGCGAGATAGCCGGGAGTTGTTTCACCGTAGATTGTGGCAGCGGTTACAAGCGATTGTGATATTTCTACACTACGCATCACCCGGTTGCGTCTATTGATTATGTAAGCGCTGATGATGTCGTCTTTGAGGAGGACTGTTGTGCGCACCCAGTCGCCATTCCAGTAAAGGTTAACCAGTTCGACCGGATCTATCAGGTTTTTTCTGAGTGCGGCAGGCAGCTCGAGGTAGAGCTCTACGAACTTGGCTGGACTGATTGGGGAACTCTGCCGATCTATGAGGACCGAAAACAGTTCCCTGAAGCTGGATGCAAGTTCGACGCGGGCGCGCAGTTTGCCGGATTCGACTGATTTCTCATCAAGTTTTCTGGCGGCTTCGTGTGTGCTGCGTTGTTTCTCCCATGACCTGCCCCAGGCTTCACGCGCTTGGTTGCGCTTGTTCAGGTATCGTCCGGCGGTTCTTTCAACAAAGCCGGTCTGGAATTCGATTATAACCAGGATAATGATCAGCAGGAGAAACAGCAGCGATCCCCAGACGCCACCCGACCAGATTGATTTTATTGCGCCGGGTGGCGTGGTGTGGATATTTTTGATACGAGGGGACGTTTCAGTCCTCGTCTATGTGAGGTTTGAACATCTTTTCGATATTTGCTTTCGGCATTGCGCCGATCGATTTATCGATCAGTATACCGTCCTTAAAGAATAGAAGCGTTGGAATTGCCTGAACGCCATACCTCATTGCGTTTTCCTTATAATCGTCTACATTCAGCTTGTAGACTTTGAGCTTGCCTTTATACTCGACGGCGATCTCTTCGAGTATCGGTCCAACGAAGCGGCACGGCGCGCACCACGGTGCCCAGAGATCGACCAGTACCGGGATTTCTGATTTAAGGACTTCCTCTTCGAACCTTGCATCTGTCAGTTCGACGTAATCTGCCATTATTCTCCTTTCGGTTGATTTATCTCTTTATTAAGTGAACACTATCTTATGATTTATTCTTCATCAGTCGCAAGTCCCAAAGGATTAAGGCTTGTAACTTGTAACTTTTAACTTTCACACTCTTTCTACCTACGGTTCCCGCGGCATACCGCACTTTGGGTTGAGTATCGCTGCGGCGAAACAGACCATCACATCCCGGAAGCGGGCGTCCTGAATCCTGAGCCAGCGCAGCGTACAGTGATCGCGTATAAACTTCTTTGCGTCCTCCACGCTGGCACAGATTTTCTTGTCCTCCAACTCCTTCTTAAAGCTGGTGCTGGCGTAACCACCCATCAGCAGACCTGTAAATACCCGGTGTTTGATATTATCCGCCCGCCCGATCCAGTAGGGAATCTCAAATTCATCCTCAACCTTGGTTATAAGATAGACGCCCGGGCGCTCCGGTAGATCGTTGGGAAGGATATCCCTAAACAGGATTGGTTCCTTGTTACACAGTTCCTTCAGCGCCGCGGTCAACTGTTCCAGACGGTCCGGTCGATTCACTATCATTTAAGACCTCTGTGTGTCAATCCTCGTTGCATATTACACCTCGCAGCGCTGTCCACGCCGCTGTACGAGGGCTGGCGAGGTAGGTTGCCCCCAGCCCCTGCTTGCCCTTGAAGTTACGGTTGGATGTGGAAAGCTGCACTTCACCTTCGCCGGTCATTCCGATCTGTCCCGATGCGCAGCCGCCGCAGCCCGGATGGGTTACAATCGCTCCGGCTCGTACCAGATCAGACATCGTTCCATCCTGTAATATACGCTCGTAAACCTCGCGTGTAGACGGAACCATTCGCAGCATAACACCGTCCTTTATCTTCTTTCCGGTCAATATATCTGCGACAGCGCGAAAATCCTCCCATCTCCCGTTTGTACACGAACCGACAAACACGCTGTCAACCGTCACGTTGGTCAGTTCCGAAGCCGGTTTGGCGCCGTTCGGATCCGGAGGTGGTGAAACGAGTGGAACAAGCTTGGAAACACTGAAATTATATTCACTTTCATAACCTGCATCTGCGTTCGCTGCCGGCTGTTGTACGGTTCGATTAAAACGATTCCTGTAAAAATCTGTTACAACATCAGAGGAAGGGAGGAAAAACGAGATCGCTCCGGTTTCAGTAGCCTGCGAGCAGATTGTTATACGTCCAGCAAGATCAAGTTGTTCCACTGCTTCACCGTAGATTTCAACCGCACGTCCAAGTGCTTTTATAGTGCCCAATTCCTTAAGCAGGAAAAGTGCGATATCCTTGGCGGTGACCGTATCAGGTGGCATGCTTTCCAACTGGATCCGGATGGTTGGCGGGATTTCGAACCAGGTTCGTCCTGACCGGAAAATGTAAGCGATATCGACGTCACCCATCCCCTGACCGAATGCACCGACAGCGGCGAGGATGTTGAAATGACTGTCCGTGCCGACAGCTGTATCTCCAGGTGAAACAAGACCTTTCTCCATCGCAACGTGCGTCCCGATACCAGCATCAACATCAAAAACCTTTACACCCCACCTGCGGGCGAATAAGCGGCAGCGATGCTGGTTATCAGCATAGCCGATCGTGTTTGCAGGGGCATTGGTGTCGAATGTGAAGAAAGTATGATCAACATCTGCGAGTGGTGCATCCGTAAAATGTTCTTCAAGTTGCTTTACGACATTCGGTCCGCCGAAATCACGTGCGGAGCGGTAGTCTACGTCCAGCCAGACGACGTCGCCAGGCTCAACTGATCTGTTTTCTGAATGTGATTTAAATATCTTTTCGATTATCGTCAAGTCATATTCCTCTTTTACTCTTGCTTGCTGTTTTGATGGCTAAATTCATTTCTTATTAAAGATAAACGATGACTCACCATCATGCAACCTGCCGTCATGCTGCCGGAACATCTACTAAAGATAACAGCCCCATCTGCCGATAAGTTAAGAGGAAGTGCAGAT
>CAYYHI010000010.1:23499-29135 GCA_964471745.1 uncultured bacterium
GGCTAGGAATTCTATGATCGAAACCAAGGAAGCGCGGATGATCGAATGGATCGAGTTATAGAGGATCAGTCGGGGCGGTTGTATTCTATAGGACAGGTCACCGCTCTGACGGGTGTCGGGAAATCAACACTACGGCATTGGGAGCGCGAGTTCCGTGATTTCCTCAATAGCGTCCGAACGAGAGGCAATCAAAGACGATTCACGCCAGACGCAATTGAAAAAATTGAAAAAATCAAAGAATTGGTTGAGGAACAGGGATTGACCTTGCGCGGTGTCAGAATGAGGCTGGAAAAGCTTCTTATCAATGAAAAACCGATAGAGAAGGAACAAAAACCGGAAGAAAACGACCGCCTCCAACATCTGGCGGATCTCATGTCTGAACATATCATAAGGCGGCTCTTCAGGGAGATCTGAAAAATTCATCGGAAACCAGCTTCCGGTTGCTCGATGGTTGAGAGGCAATCGATCAGAGTAATTTAGGGAAAAGGCTTCTCTGGTGAATTTCTGTGCAGCATAAACTGTGAAGACAAGATTTAACTTTTTGATAACATTGTTTAAAGTATAAGTTTTTCATACTTTGAGTTAAAACATAGTAAGTATTATTACTTGTGAAATATCATTATATCTAACTATAGTTTGACCAAAAGGACGGTCCCGTAATTAGTTCATAGAACCCTCTTGCAACGGGACCGTGATTTTCGACAGGCGGGATACCCATAGGTGGGTATCCCGCTTTGTTTTTGATTAAATAGGGCTTGTTGAAAAAGTCTCAGTCGTGTCATTCCAGCGAAGGCTGGAATCCAGAGATGAGTTTGTAAGTAATTGTAGTAACTGGATTCCAGCCTTCGCTGGAATGACAATAATGATAATAAATCACTGAAAATATAGCTTTCTCAACAAAAACTAAATATGCTGCCTGGCGCTCTGATCCGACAGTTAATTAAGTATTAATTAGACAAGTAACTCGGAATGTTTGGAGCTTATAGAATTAGTGATTAACTTGTTTAGTAAAAGTTTGAATTACGTTGAAGGGTAGAGATACTCTGCAACACCAACAATAAATCGTGTCGGACAGAAATGTCTGATCTACTTGTGTAGTTTATAAGGAAATTAGATGATGAGATTACCGTTTATTGGGCTTCTAACCTGTCTTGTGTTAATACTGAACGTTCCATTATCTGCATCCGGTGAAGATCCGGACATTCTGGATGTAATGAAGGAGGAATTGGACCGTTCGATGGTCAACCTTGAGAACGCATCCGAGATTCCGTTGTACAACCTTCAATATTCCATTACTGAAGAGCATACCTATCGAGCAAGCGTCACGGATGGCGGATTCGAATCTCCGAGCTCGTCCTACAGGCGTTATATCGATGTCGATCTCCGCGTCGGTGGCTTGGATCTCGACAACACCCATGAAATCCGTGGCGGTGACTGGTGGGATAACTACACCTTCAGAAGGATTGTTGATGCCCCGGTTGAAAGTGATCCTCTCGCTCTGCGAGCGGCGCTTTGGAACGAAACGGAATACCAGTATAGCAAAGCCCAGGAAAGATATACCAAGGTTCTGGCAAACCGGCAGGTGAAGGTGGAAGAGGAAGACCTGTCGGATGATTTCTCACCCAGTCAGGCTCAACAGTATATGGAACCTGTCAGAGTGACCGAGGTCGATACCGCATACTGGCAAGGTATTATGAAAAAGGTCGGTATTTATTTCACCGGGTTTCCCTTTGCACAGAATTCGGGAGTTTCACTCTCGGTGAAGGATAAAATCACTTACATGGTTAACAACGAGGGCGCCAGGCTGCGGCATTCCAACCATCGCATCAACCTCCGCATGTATGTTTCCGGTATGGCTGAAGATGGTATGGACCTTGATCGTACCGAATATTACTGCGCGGCGTCATTCAATAACCTTCCCGGTGAAGAGACCATATTAAGTGACGCTGAACGTCTTATAAGGGAGCTGGAAGCACTAACGACCGCACCGGTGGTTCAGCCGTACAGCGGACCGGCGATCCTGCGTAACCGCGCCAGTGGTGTCTTTTTCCACGAGATATTCGGTCACCGCATCGAAGGACACAGGCAGAAGAAATCCAGGGAGGGTCAGACGTTCACCAAGAAGCTTAACGAGCAGATACTGCCCGACTTCATCAGCATATATGACGATGCTTCAATGCCACAGTATAAAGGCGAAGACCTTAATGGCTATTATCGGTTTGATGATGAAGGAACACCTTCACAGCGAGTGACCGTGGTGGAGAAGGGTATCCTGAAGAACTTTCTGATGTCGCGATCACCGATCGAAAACTTTCCGGTCAGCAACGGTCATGGGCGTCGTGAATATGGTCGTGATGTGGTTTCACGCCAGGGCAACCTGATTGTTCACTCAGATAAAGTAGTTTCTTATGAGCGATTGCGCGAGATGTTGATCGAGGAGTGCAAACGCCAGGAGAAACCATACGGATTGATATTTGACGACATCTCCGGTGGTTTCACCATGACACAGCGCTGGGGACCGCAGGCTTTCAAGGTCAAACCATTGCTGGTTCACCGGGTATATACCGACGACCGTCCCGATGAGGTGGTCAGAGGCGTCGATATCGTCGGTACACCGTTAACCAGCTTCGGCAAAATCCTGTTAACCGCTGATGACACAAAGGTCTTCAACGGTATGTGCGGCGCTGAATCCGGTATGGTGCCGGTCTCAGCGGTGTCGCCAAGCATCCTGGTTTCCGAAATAGAGGTGGAAAAACGTCAGAAAGGACAAGAGAAGACGCCGATTCTACCTCCACCGATGCACGATGAATCCAACAAAAACCCTTCGGAGTGAACATGAAAAATCGCAACCTCGTTATAAGTTTAATCCTTCTATGCGGTATCCTGTCTGCAACCGGTGCACCAGCTGAAGATGTGATCTTCAAGGCAATGGGAGACGAACTGGATCGCTCCATGGACCGGCTCGTGATTGAAGATATGCAGCCGCCGTATTTCATGAGCTACACAATCCAGGACGACGAAACCGTGGGCATCAAAGCCCGTTACGGCGCGCTGGTTAAATCCGAAGCTGATGAAAACCGTTATCTGTCGATAGAGATACGGGTCGGCGATCCATCGCTGGATAACAGTAACTATATCGGTTCGTGGCGTGATCTGAGCAACCAGCGTGAGAATCTAATCGAGGAGGTCAACTATAACAGCCTGAGACATCAACTCTGGCTGCATACCGATAAAGCTTACAAGAGTGCTGCTGAGAACCTGGCGCGGAAGACCGCCTATCTTCAGACGCATCCTTCGATGGCGGATATTCCGGATTTCACCGACGCTGAGAGCTTTGTCTGTATGGAAGAACCGGTCGACCTGAAAACGGACATGAAAGCTCTTGAGGCAGGGGTTAGAAATGCAGCGGATGTTCTCGGAGGATTCCCGGCATTGCACGATTGGATGGTGAATTACTTTGTCAGGGGAAAGACTAAACGTTACCTTAATTCTGAGAACAACAAGTGCCTGACCGGAATGGTTAACCACCTCCTGCAGATAACAGCCACCACCCAGGCGAAGGATGGTCAGAAGCTGACCGCATTCCTGAGTTACGTTTCACGCGATGATCAGAACCCACTGCTGGACGAAAAGCTCGCTGACAATATTCGAAAGATGGCTGAGGAACTTACGGCGGTGGTTGCCGCTGAACCGCTGGAAGAGTATGCCGGTCCGGTGATGTTCGCTGATTATGCTTCGGCGCAGTTGATCTCGCAGCTTTTTGTTAATCAATTGACGTTTGAAAGGAAGGTACTCACAGCCGAGGAGTGGATGAGTCGTTACCTGCCGATGGGGAAGCTCGTCAATCGCGTCAACCGCCGCGTTTTCCCGGATTTCGTTACCGTCACGGATGAACCAAATCGGAAGAGTTTGCATGGACAATTGCTTACCGGTTACAGGGTAGTTGACGACGAGGGCGTAAAAAGCCGGAACATAACGCTTGTGAAAGCCGGTCGCCTCGTCGATATTCCTCTGAGCCGCAGACCGACCAAGAAACTGAGCGGTTCAAACGGACATGCTCTGCTTTTGCAGAACCAATGGATAGTTCCGGCAGTCACCAATCTGTTTGTTGGGTCGGATAAGCCGAAATCAACCAAGAAGCTGATGGGTGAACTGAGAACCCTTTGCCGCGATTTCGGGAATGAGTACGGATTGTTGATAAAGCTGTTGGAAGATCCGCGAATTTCCAGAACTTATATGTGGATGGAGCCAAGTCAGGAGGATGAACCCATACTGACACCGCCGGTGATTATGTACAAGGTGTACGAAAAGGATGGAAGGGTAGAACCGGTGAGGGGGCTGGTGTTTGATGAGGTCAGCATCCGCAACCTGCGGGACATTATTGCGATGGGGAAGGAGGAGCATGTTTACAATATCCTTCAGGATACGCCTTTTCAGGGTTATGGGTATGCGGCGGCGATTGTGACTCCGGCGATATTGGTGGAGGAGATGGAGCTGAAGATGGCATTGACCCGCGAACCGCTGCCAATTAGTCAGAATCCGATATTTGATAAGTAGAACTTCTTGAAAACAGGAGATATATTCTACGATCTGCCGATACTAAAAACCGAGCGTTTACTGCTGCGGAAGTTGACGCTCGACGATGCTGAGGATATGTTTGAATACGCTTCTGATCCGGAAGTGACGAAATACCTGGTCTGGATGGCGCACCAGGATATCGAGGACTCGCGCGAGTTCTTAAGATCAGTACTGGATCGTTATAGAAAAGGACTTGCTGCAGGCTGGGGAATCGTCCATAAGCTGGATAAAAAGCTCATCGGGACATGCGGTTATATTTCGTGGCTTCCGCATGGTGATCTGGGGAAGCACGCCCGTGCGGAGTTGGGCTTTGCGTTGTCGAGGAAGTATTGGGGACAGGGACTGATGCCGGAGGCGGTCAGGGAGGTTATTTCATTCGGCTTCCTGAAGATGCAACTGAACCGCATCCAGGCAACGTGTGAAGTAGAAAACCAGGCTTCAGAACGTGTTCTCAGCAAGGTCGGGATGAAATTCGAGGGCGTGCTGAGGGAATATATGTACGCCAAGGGAGCTTATCGTGATTTGAAGATGTTTTCGATACTCAAAAGTGAGTGGATTTGGGATAAATAGTTACTTCATTTCCTGGAACGGAACCGACCTTAACGGCAAATTGGTTAATTCGGGGATATATTTCTGCCGGATTAAGGCGGATGATAGATCCGAAACAATAAGAATGGTGTTGACGAAATGACAAGTAAACAAATACTTATGTCTGTCGCCCTGTCTCTCACCTGCCTGCTCTTTTTCAATAGCCTGTACGCAATTGAGGTAGAGGGTGAAGTCGGCGGCACCTGGACAATAGACGACTCACCGGTGTCAGTTCAGGATACTATCTTTATACCGGCGGATGATACGCTGACAATTGAACCAGGCGTAATTGTCAATTTTGCAGGTCCTTATTCCCTATTGGTTTATGGTGAACTGCTTGCCGAAGGAACGGAAGAGGATTCGATAGTTTTTCACCCGGATGAGGACGTCGAATTCTGGTGCGGCATCAGGGCTGACAGCGGGTCGGTCGTTACGTTTGACTATTGTGTTGTCTGTAACTGCATTGTGGG
>CAYYHI010000010.1:29145-30758 GCA_964471745.1 uncultured bacterium
GGCGATGAAGATAATGAAATCAGGGGCAGCGCGCTTTATTGTGAGGAAGCGGAAATTTATATTGGTAATTCTACCTTTGCTGACAATCTGTGTTATAATTGGGGAGGAGCTATATATACTTATTTTTGTCATCAGGTAACAATTGAAAAGAGTACATTCGCAAGAAATTATGCAAGAGTGGGCGGCGCATTGGCAATAAGTCTTTTTTGTCATGAAATCAGGATTATTGGAAACCTTTTTGAAGATAATACCGCTTTAGGCACTGGTGGTGCTATCGGAACATTGGAACCCTTTGCTGAGGTGTTTATCATATCGGGAAACATATTTATTGGCAACCGGGCTGGTAGCGGTGGTGCAATATATTTTGGTTATCTCGGAGGAGCAGATGTTTTTAACAATATTTTCTCTTACAACACAGCCGTTGAACATGGAGGTGCAATTAGTTTTGGTTCTTATGGATATCCTCATAGTTTCCATTCAAATACTATTGTGTTCAATGAGAGCACAATCGGTGGTGGTGTTTATTCTCTGACTGGTAACTGTAGCTATATATCAAATTGTATCTTCTGGGGAAACAGCGCGGAAGAGGGAGCACAAGCTTTTTTCGATGAAGAGTTTGATGAATTGATTTTATCGTATTGCGATATTGAGGGTGAATGGCCTGAAGAGTATGGCGATCATTTAATCCATGAAGACCCGCTGTTCGTTGATCCGGATAACAACGACTTCCACCTGACTGGGGAATCCCCCTGCATCGACGCCGGTGATCCTGAATTCAACCTCGATCCCGACGGCACACTCGCCGACATCGGAGCCTTCCACTTCCACCAGCGGGACATTGAAATCGAACCCGACACGATCCTATTCGAAACCCCCGGCACCATAGACAGCGCTGCCGTAACCATCCGCAACGTCGGTCTAACAGCCCTGACACTAAACAGTCAGACGATTACACCAGATGACTCTCCCTTCAGTATCGACGATGATGTTGGTGATGTCGAAGTCGAACCGCAGAGCGAGCATACGACCTGGGTTCAGTTCATACCGGACGAAGCAGGTTTATATGAAGCAGTCCTTGCAATCGCATCCGACGACCCGGACGAGGAGATCGTCGAAGTCCCGCTGATTGGAACTGCCTTGAGCGTAGCCGATGAGGCAGACAATCCCCCTGCGGATTTCAATATCGTAAGCGTTTACCCAAACCCTTTCAATGCAACAACTACAATCGCTTACAGTCTCCCTTGGTATTCGTATGTGTCGTTGACTGTCCATGATGTAAACGGTCGTGTTGTCGAAACATTGACAAATGACAACTTAACACCCGGAATGCATACCGCCATACTGAGTTCGGACAATCTGGCGTCGGGTATATATATTATCCGGTTGGCAGGAGCGGAGAGGTCTACGACGCGAAAGGTTCTGTTAATCAGATAGAAGAATGATCTTACGGATAATAATTCTAACAGCCCTGGTCGTAAACGAAATAGTGTACAATGTGTTATTATTCGTGGAGCGGGGACGCCCTCGTCCCCGCTTCTGAGGACAGACTTTGCACAGCGGGACGAGGGCGTCCCGCTGCCACAAATACCAAATTCTTGCATCTGCGACTACAA
>CAYYHI010000010.1:30768-34184 GCA_964471745.1 uncultured bacterium
ACCCCGCAGATTTTCCCTCGAGAACGCGTTCGCCATTTCGTCATCGGTAAAAACGCCGTCTTTACGGATTAACTTACCGTCGAACCAGATTTCACCGCCACCATATTCAAGACGCTGGATCTGTACAAGATCCCAATGGATAGCCGACTCGTTGCCGTTGGGCGCTTCATCGTAGCACTGTCCGGGCGTCAGGTGGAACGAACCGGCGATCTTCTCGTCGAACAGGGTATCCTTCATCGGATGCAGAATGAACGGATTCACGCCGATCGCAAACTCCCCGATGTAGCGCGCACCCTCGTCGGTATCCAGTATCTTGTTTAGCTTATCCACGTTCGTCTCCGAAGAGGCTTTCACAATCCTGCCGTTCTCGAAGGTGAACGATATGCCGTTGAACAGCGTTCCCTGATACAGCGAAGGCGTGTTATACGTGATCGTACCGTTTATTGAGTCTCGCACCGGCGCTGTGTAGACCTCGCCGTCCGGGATGTTGCGTTCGCCATCGCACTTTCTGGATGGAATATCCTTAATCGAGAACGTCAGGTCCGTCCCCGGCGCGATGATGTGAACCTGGTCGGTAGCGTCTATCAATGCCTTCAAGCCGTCCTGAGCAGTCGACATCTTGGCATAATCCGCACAACAGACTTCGTAGTAGAAATCCTCGAACGCCTCCTGCGATGTTTCCGCAAGCTGAGCCATGGCGTTGTTCGGGTAGCGTAGAACCACCCACTTCGTATGTTTAACCCGCTGTTCGAGGTGGACCGGCTTGAAGAAGAGTGCGTTCTGTTTTTCGATCTGCTTGCTGTCGATGTCGGCGAGGTCGTACGAGTTGTCCGAGCCGCGCAGACCGATATAGGCGTCGGTCCGCGTCATCAGTTCCATGTGCAACTCAGCCTGCCGCTTAAACTGTTCCTCCTTGGCGCTCTTCAGAAACTGGCGGATAAGCGATTCGTCGTTGTAGTACCAGAACGTCGTCGCGCCCTTCTCGGTGGCGATCCTGATGATTTCCTTGCCAAGTTCGAGGGTGTCTTTGCCCTTGATTTCCAGGTAAAGTGTTTCTCCGGGCTGCAGCTTGATCGAATAGTCTAACAGTTGCTTGGCAAGAATCGTATTACGTTTATCTTTCATTTTGCACCTTGAAGATGATTGATGGATATAAAATCATTACGTGATTATTGAAATATAACTGTCTTCTGTTCGGCAATCAACTATTGACAACCGTTTGTTAATGTGGTATTATAATCTTATGTATGAAAGTGTGAATGCCCAAAGCCCAAAGACCAAAGACCAAGGAAAACAATGTCTCGCAGCCACACCGTAATCTGCACCGCCGGGCATATCGACCACGGCAAATCATCATTGATGGAAAATCTCACCGGTTATAATCCCGACGTACTGCGCGAGGAACAGGAACGCGAGATGACCATCGAACTCGGCTTCGTTTTCTATGGCGATGATGTTACGATTATCGATGTGCCGGGTCATGAGAAGTTCCTGAAAACCATGCTTGCCGGTGTCTCCAGTGTTGACGGCGCAATTCTGGTCATTGCCGCGGATGACGGAGTGATGCCCCAGACGCACGAACACTTTGAAATCCTGCAACTGCTTGGTATCGAACAAGGTATTATAGCATTGACCAAGATCGACCTCGCGGATGAAGAGTGGCGGCAATTGGTTACTGATGATATTAAAAACCTGACGAAAGGTACATTTCTGGAGGGAGCTCCGATCCTGCCGTTATCGAATCGAACCGGCGTCGGTATGGATGAGTTCAAGGTGGCGCTCGACAAACTCATATCTTCAGCGAAGCCACGCTCCGGTCGCGGACTGTTCCGTATGTGGCTCGACCGCGCCTTTACAATCAAAGGATCAGGTACAATCGTTGCCGGTACTGTGCTGTCAGGCAGTCTAAAACCAGGCGATCGTATCGAGATTTTACCGACGGGAATTAACGCAAGGGTTAAACGGATCCAGACGCATAATAAAGACATCGCTGTCGGTAGGATCGGCGAGAGAGTGGCAATTAATCTGCCCGGCATTAAAAAGGAGGATGTCAAACGCGGTGACTTGGTGGCTACACC
This sequence comes from uncultured bacterium, assembly GCA_964471745.1. GTDB lineage: Bacteria > Electryoneota > AABM5-125-24 > Hatepunaeales > Hatepunaeaceae > CAYYHI01. The sequence goes on from CAYYHI010000010.1 coordinate 32,847, forward strand.
GGATCACTACCGCCCGACTTACATGCTGAACGCGCGGCTCGACCTGTTAAGTTCCGCCGCCAAACCGCTCGAAACCAGAACCCGACTGCGCTTGCACCTCGGCAGCTCCGAACATATCGGTCGCGTAATTATGCTGGAACGAAAACCGATGAAACCCAGTGGATCCGGTCTGGTTCAATTCCGCCTTGAGGATCAAGCTATGGCTGACATCGGAGACAGATACGTCGTGCGCGGCTTTTCGGATGGGCGTGCCATGGGCGGTGGAACCATTCTGGAAATTCACCCATTGAAGATAAAGTACGCCGATATTGATGAGCTAAAGCGACTCAAGCGGCTCGAAAGCGCCGAGCCGACTGAAATCGTCAAGCAGTTCATCAGGAGTGCGGGCGATAAGACTGTTGATGCCGCTATACTTGCCAGGGAACTGGCGTTTCCCGTAGGCGAAGTAATCGACATTATCGGTGCACTTGGGCGGGATAACGAAATCCGGGTTTTGAATCCCGAACCGAAATGGCAGGTTGTGAACGAAGAGTTATACAGCGAATTGCGTGAAATGATAATCGCATTTTTAGATGAATTCCATCGAAAGAACAAACATATTAAGGGTGTCCGAAGATCCGACTTGAGAGCCGGGCTAATGCCTAAAGCCGCTCAGGTTCTGTTCGAGGGACTGCTGCGCAACCTTTCGGACAGCGATGTGGTCAAAATTGAAGGCGAACTGGTCTGGAAGAGCGATCATCAGGTAACCTTTTCTCCCGAGCAGATCGAGTTGAAACAAAAGATAGCCGATATTTACCTCGAACGTTCATTCGATCCACCGAGTCTTCCTGAGCTTGCCGATGAAACCGGATTGCAGACCTCAGAACTGGAGCCGATCGTAGTTGGATTGAGTGAACTCGGAGAATTGATTAAGCTGCACGGACCCGACGGTAAACCGTTTTATTTCCATAAGAAATCTATAGTTAAAGCGCAGGAGATATTACAGGACTTCTTCAGAGAGCACAATGAGATGCGTTTCTTTGAGTTTAGAGAGCTTATCGGATCATCCAGAAAATACACCACCCCCATACTTATGCATTTCGACGATGTTGGTTTAACTTACCGTGATGGTGAAGTGCGTAGGATGCGGGATAAAGATTAGCTGAGTTAAAAGAGGTCATTTATAATACTAAGAATGCAAATAAACTGTTGATTTCTGAGTTAGAAAGAGTTATATTAATGTGATGAACTTTTGAATATTATTGCGAATATTAGTAACACCTTAATCCAGTGACAATCTAATAAGCATTTTGAATTAAAATAATTGCGATTCTCTGTCGATGTCATTCTGAACGAAGT
>CAYYHI010000011.1:0-8880 GCA_964471745.1 uncultured bacterium
CAGAAAGTACGTCCTCCTGAATAAATATCTCGGACATATGTCAACTGCAAACTGCGAGGGGAAGCGATAATCATGACATGCAGGGAATTGAAAAAAGTTCGTGAAATACTGTATAAATGAGTTTTGTAATAGGCATAGACGGCGGTGGTTCCGGGACAGTATGTTTACTTATGGATGAAGCCGGTGCGGTTTCAGGCAGAGGTGTTTCCGGTCCGGCTAATATCCAGAAGGTCAGCAGGGATACAGCTTTTGATTCGATAAAGACGGCGATAGTGCGAGCTGTTGCGTCGGAGGGGCATGTGGAAGTGAGAGCTGTCTGTTTAGGTTTAGCCGGTGTGGGTCGTCCTTTGGATGTGGAAGTTGTTTATGACCTTATACACAGGTTGAAATCGGATGAAACGCTGCCTGTGAAGTGGTTGCTGCAACCTTCCACAACGTTGATTTGCAGCGACTGCCTGATCGCGTTAGTGGGCGGCACGGGCAAACTTGAAGGTGTGGTGGTGATTACAGGCACAGGATCGATCGCTTATGGTCGCAACCGTCTGGGAGAAGAAAAGCGCGTCGGGGGATGGGGGCATACATTGGGCGATGAGGGCAGCGCTTACGACATCGCTATCCGCGGCATTAAAGCAGCATTGATGGCTCACGACGGTCGTTCCGGTCCGACGAACCTGGAGAAGCTTTTAGTGACCTTTTTCGAGCTTGATAGAATTGAAGATATTGTCGAACTGGTGTACGTAGGAGGCTTGAATCCGCATGAGATCGCCGGATTTGCGCCGGTAGTCGATCAAGCTGCTGTCGATGGTGACGCAGCCGCAGTTGCAGTTGTTAAAAGCGCGGCGATGGAGCTCGTGCAAGCCGTGCAGGTGGTGATCGAGTCTGTTTTCAACCGTCAGTCTGTGTTTGACTTGGTTACCGCGGGCGGAGTGTTGAATGGCAGTACTTTGATTCGAGACAAGTTCATGAAGCATTTTCTTGGGAATTATCCTTCGGCAAACGTAATTTTACCGTTGCATGAACCTGCTTACGGCGCATGTCTTATGGCACTAAGCTCGTTGGGTAAGTATAATCTGAATGTTACGGTGATAAAATGACATGGCTGGAATACATTCCATTCGTAATTACGGGCATCATAATAAGTTTTGGCGCCAGTGTCTTTTTTCTAATCCTGGAAAGACAATTACGCATAGCCGAGTCCAGAGGTTACGGGGCTTTTTGGGTGGCTGTCATCGGATTTGTGACTGTGTGTGGTCTCGGCGCGGCGTATGCTTATCACATGGGATATTTCAGCTTGCACTTCATCGATCACCTGTTGGGAATGCCTCGACCTGACATGACGGAAACGACCGCGCCGTCCGTAGTTTCGCGGATATCGGCTTTCGGTGGACTGCTGGTTTCCGTACTCGTGCTGCTGCTCAGTTCGGTGGGAAAGTCGTTTGCCTGGGCGATGCGGAGTAAAAGTCCGCGCACGAGATCCGGGCTCATCAAGCATTATCGTATGACCGATCATTTGCACTTCCGGGAGCTGTGGCTGGTCTCGTTCGGGCTGCTGATATTCAAGAATCCGTTTAATTTCGGTGTGGATACGGGTGTGTTTGAACCTGGGATTGTGCTGCGCCGGGTTGTTGCGTTTCCGGTGATGATTCTGCTGTTCTTCGTCGGCAACGAATTCGACCGCTGGGTGCCGTTCGGTTTCCGCTGGCAGAAGGCGTTGACAGTCCTCGCCAATATGTTGGGGATCGCGATGCTGACGATAGTTTATTGTTTATAACAGGCTCAAATGACTGAAAAAGAACGCATCACATCACCTGTTCCGATTGCGGATGATCTCGATATAGACCGTTCGCTCAGACCCGTATGCTGGGAAGATTTCGTCGGACAGAAGCGCGAGGTTGACAACCTCAAGGTCTTCCTGACGGCTGCCCGGAATAGGGGGGAGGCGCTGGATCACTGCCTGTTTCACGGTCCGCCCGGGCTGGGCAAGACGACGCTCGCCTATTTAATCGCCCGAGAGTTGGGCGTCGAGATCAAGGTGACGTCCGGACCGGTGCTGGAAAGACCCGGTGACCTGGCGGGACTGCTGACCAACCTCTCGGCGCGCGATGTGCTGTTCATCGACGAAATCCACCGCCTGAACAACGTCGTTGAGGAATACCTCTACCCGGCGATGGAGGATTTCACGCTCGACATCATGATCGACAAGGGGGTTTCGGCGCGGTCGGTTCAGTTGACGCTGCCACGCTTCACTTTGGTCGGCGCCACAACCCGGGCGGGACTGCTGACGTCACCGCTGCGCGGTCGGTTCGGAGTGATGTCAAGGCTTGATTACTACAACGCAGAAGAGCTGTTCCAGATAATTCGCAGATCGGCACGAATACTCAAGGTGGAGTTTGACGAGGATGGAGCGCTGGAGGTGGCGCGTCGGGCGCGTGGGACGCCTCGTATTGCCAACCGGCTGCTGAGGCGGTTGCGTGACTTCGCCGAGGTCGAGGGGGACGGCAGGATCACGCTGGAGATTGCCAAACATGGACTCGAACGTCTTGAGATCGATCCCAACGGTCTGGACGACATGGACATGCGCATCATCCGCACGATCATCAACAACTTCAGCGGCGGACCGGTCGGGCTGGGGACGCTGGCGGTGGCGGTTGCTGAGGAGGCGGACACCATTGAGGAGATATACGAGCCGTTCCTGATCCAGCAGGGCTTTCTGGAGCGCACGCCGCGCGGCAGGAAGGTGACCATGAAGGCGCGCCGGTTGTTCGGGAAATCGGATGATAAAGAAGGGCAGGCAAAGATATTTTAATGTAACCCGGATTTCTAAAATCCGGGGAATACAATTCATTATTTGTATTCTTTCCCGTTTTCGAGGAAACCGGGGTACGTTACTTTCTCAAATAGTATTAACTGCTCAGCCTTTGGAGACACCGGTTCCATGTAAGTTGCGTTAAAATTCGTTACCAACGCCTCAAGCATGGGGTTTCGATTGTCCTCTTTGGCTCCCACATGGTAGAAGTGCTCTCGGGTAAGGTATGGAAAGTCGCTCCAGATCGTTGATAGAAACTCATTGGATCGAAAGTCATTGCTATGCCAAGTCGATAATATAAAACGAGCCTGTGTATCTTTTAACTCTCGATTTAGAGCCAGTTCATGGTCATCATCCCAACCGTTGTAATAGTCTGTATGCCTTCCGATATAGGGGGGATCACAATAAATTATATCCTGGCTAGTGGCCGATGAGATGGTTGACGCGAAATCCTGGCAGAGAAACTCATAGCTACGAACATACAGAATGTCAGAAATCGCCTTTATCTGGTTGCAAATCTTTGTAATATATGCGGGGGCAAACCTTTTAGGTTTTCGGCAGAAGGGAACATTAAAGCCGCCATTGCGGTTGAACCGAATCATACCATTAAAGCATGCACGGTTGAGGAAGAGGAAATCCATTGGATCACCATGCTTATTAAAGCGGTCTCTGACTGTATAATAGTGCTCACCCTCTGTCTTCTCCAACAGAGTTCCTTCTCTTTGCAGGAAAGCCTTGGCGTAACCAAAGTCAACCTCCTTGTTTTGTATAGCTTGATAGAATCGGATTATGTGAGGATTAGAATCTGCCAGCAACGCTCGGTCAGGCTGGATGTTAAGCGCAACAACACCTGATCCCATGAATGGCTCTATCCACCTGCCAGTAACAAAATCCGGTGCAATTGAACGAATCCACGGAACTAGCTTTGTCTTAATTCCTTGGCATTTAATTGGGGGGACTATTGTTCGACGGTAAGTCATTCTGAATTATCTCGCTTCACAATCAATGAATAATCGCCTTTTCGATATTTTACGAACTCCTCAAGAGAAGTTATTTTTCTCGATTTTCCATCAGAGTTCCTTACTGTGATCTTGCCAAAATTCATCCAATAATCATCGAACCATTCTTCCCCAAGCTTACTAAACATGCCCTCGCCATTCAGAATACTCTGAATTTTTTGAATACTTCCAATGTTTGCAGTGTTTCCTGATCCGCCTTTATCACCTGCAATTCTCCATTTCTCCGCAACAAAAAATTGAATATTCGAAATCACTGAAGTGATGGAATGTAGGTCTTCAAGTGAATGTTGTCTTGTCTCATTGATTGTCGATCCTTCCGCCCGGTCATAGATAATTCCAAGACAGAAATGCCCAGAATAAGAGCCATAAGGAAACTGAATATTCTTGGTGCTAGTTCTGTCCTGAAAATATTTGCCATGCGAACCAAGAGTGAACCCGTTGCAAAGCCAAGTTTTTCCTGGTTTTCTATAAGTAGTTTTGAAGTCAACTGCAAACTTGATGTTCTCATCTTCGGATAAAACAAATGAAATATCGGGGTAATAATTCTGGTGGTCAGCAAGTACAACTCGATAACCAAATTGATCGGCAAACTTAAGTATTTTTGGAAATAGGTGGATTTCAAGTATCTTAGACACAATCTTAGTATCTGAAGAGATGGTATACACATTCCTAAAAGCGTCAATGAAGCCTTTTACAGTCCATTGACCATCTTTTGTACTCACATGAGAACAAAGGCTGTTTGCAAACTCCGTTAAGGCTTTTGTAAATTGCTCTTTTGGTGTCATTTCGTATGATATTCCTTTTATGGATAACGTTTAAGCTCACTGGCGGGAATGGAGCGCGGCGGAATCCCCGTCCGAGTTGATGCGATTGTTATGGCATCAATTTCAATATTTTTTCCTTTTCTATTAAGCCAAGATCGTAGAGCCTCCGAAGTAATATCAACAATTGCTCAGTTCCCAAAACTGGTGGGCCACCGGGACCATAGCCGAGTTTTAAACGGCCACCAGTTTCACGTAAGTCTTTGTAATATGAAAACCAGATGTTATTAACTTTTCCATTTGGTTCATAGCTAACCATGAAAACAAATGGTTGATATGTATCATCTGGATCCCCTAGACGTATTGCTCCACGTAAATACGGTTCCCATGTGTGTCCCGGTTCCTGCAAGTCGAATGATTTTTCTATGAATCCGCTACCACCACATTGACTGCAAACAAACCAACCATTTTTGTCAGTATGATTTTCTATTAGATTAACAATATTTGTCGCCCACGTCTCAGCTTTGCAATTCGTGTCATTGCATTGGATAGTCCAACCCATATTCTATTTCCTCCTTCAGTATAACGACCAAGCTCACCGCTTTTGGCAGTCCGGTGGAGTGCCTTGTTAAATGCTCATGCCTTAGGTAGGCCAGTTGTTGCATCAACATAGATGAGCCCTTTTGTCTGAGCCGCTTTAACTTTTTTATCAATCATTTTGGAAAAGCTTATGTACCCTTCAATCACCATCGTGAGATCACCTCCATCGATGAATATTGTTTTAATCGCTTTACCGGCAACCAGTGATTGAACAACGTTTTTGCTAAAGCCATTTACTGATACAAAAAGACCTCTTCCGTACATTTTCCCTTCAACTTTACCTGCAAATTGGTAAACAGGCTCATTTGCTGATTCTCTATCTTGCCATTTCGCCTCAACAATATAGTTTTCGCCATCGAACTTAATAGCTCCGTCAATTTGCTCGCCATTAACCCGAAATGGCTCTGTTACCTCCATCGCAGAGAGTTTGGACAATTCCTGAAGTATTTTTTCTAGTTCGTAGCCTCGTTTTTGACTGGGAAACACACATTGTAATAGAGAGATATAAGAAGCCTTCAGTTCTTCAAGTGTTTTATTTGGGTCTTGTGCTTCCTTTTCCTTTTTTTCTCGTTGCTCTCTCTTTGCTCGGATTTTATGGTCACGTATTTCTTGTAACTGCTTTAAGTGAACAATTGCTCTTTGGGCTTCATCACGGTTTAGTTTCTTCAGCTTGTCAAAGTAATATGAGTCAAAATGTGACCAATTTAGAAGCGCATCAAGCATGGCTCGAAATTGACCGAGACCCCCATCAGTTTTTGAGGCTAAGCAATTGAATATCAGATCAATGATCTTGGCTCGACTCAATTCCTTATAGTTACCAAGAATCGATATATCAGCGCTTGTACATCCATTATCTGAGAAGAAATCGACAATATCATCTTTTGCCCAAAGTATTTTAAGTAAACAATCTCTCATGGCGTTTTTTATATCGGATGGAAATCCCATGTTTGGTTCTTTTCCTTTTTGCAGCTAACTTGTCATTCTACACAATTCACCCACTTTTGTGTGAAACACTATTGAATATAGTACGGAGCGACTGCGAAGTCAAGAAATAGTTGCCTTTCCTCCTATTAATACTATAGATAACACAACTTTAACAGCAGGATTTTCCGGAATAATGATTGCTCGCTACTGCTGACTTGCCGGCTAAGACGGTGTCACAGAAAAGAAGCAGAAAATTAACAACGACTATTCAGGATTTATAAGCGGTTCAATACCGGTGCGTTCAAGAAGAGTTCCCTCACTAAGGTAGAGCGACGCGAGAGTGGTAAGGTAGGAAACTCTGGTGCGCGCCTCTTCGAGTTGTGCTTCAGTCAGGTTCCTCTGCACCAGGGCGACCTGAAGGTTTGTGGATTTACCCACCCGGAATTTTTCCAACTCTGCCGCATAATTGGCTTCCTGCAGCTCGCGCACCACCCGTGTGGCGTCTATGCGTTCGCGGGCGCTTCCCGTTTCAAGATATGCGATGCGGATATCCCGCTCCAGCAACTGCTCCATATTGTCAAGAAGCAGTTCCCGTTCTCTGACCGTCAGGAAAGTCTGTCTGTGTTCCGCCGCCTTACGACCGCCCGGAGTCGGCAATGTCAACGACAAGCCGCCATTAATATCATAGTAGGGTGTATCAAAGTCCGGAGCAGCGTCTTTGAATGATTCGGCATAGGAGCTTCCTCCCAGATTGATGAACAAGTCCAACCGCGGCAGCAGACCGTTTCTGGTGCGTACAACCTCTATGCGACCCTTTTTAAGTTCGATGCGCGCCTGAATCAGGTCGGGACGGTACATCCTCCCCAATTCGAGATGTTGTTCAAGTGGAGCTATGCTGTCATTCGGAATAACCGGTTCATCCAGCGGTTTGACGAATCGCTCCCAACCGCTGTCTGCAGGATTATTAAGCAGATATGTGAGCTCCAGACGAGCCCGTCCCAAATCGTTGTGGGCATCTAATAATGCTACCTGCCTGGCAGCCAATTCCGCTTCCGCTGCTGCAAGCTCAAGCTCCGGCAGTTTTCCCACCGCAATCCTCTGCCTCGTCTCCTCGACCTGCCGCTGTGCCAGTAGAACCGATTCTTGTCGTATCCGCACCGCCTGCAGTGATAGATACAACTCCCAATACGCGCTTTCTACCTCGAAAACCACCTGCTGGGCGATTGCATTGAGCTCAGCGTGACTGAGTTCAATATCCAGACGCGCCTGATTGAGCGACGCCAGATTGGCAGTTGGGTTTATACCTTGAAGAAGCGCCTGAGTCACTGTCAAGCCCATTCGACCGACATATTGATCTGAATAGAGACTGCTGACGGCGCCATCCATGGTTACATCAGCGGTGATTCTGGTTCCGGTAGGAATTGATTCGGTAATTTCGAGGGAATAAGAGTTGCGTTCATCTGTAACTCCCACCGGCTCGCGCAGACTGCCCACCCTTCGTTCAGCTTCGGATTTGGATTTCGATATTGATGCGGAGAGGTCAGGATAAAAGGCGGCTTTTTCAGCTTTGACTTTCTCTCTGTTGATACTGACCTGAAGACGCTGCACACTCACTGCAGGATTATGTTTAAGTGCGGACAGGATAGCTTCGTCAAGGCGTAAATACATTGTATCATTAACCGATTCGCGGGAATGGGAAGTGCTGTTTTCCATCTCAACAGCGTAAAGGGGAAGAGCTATAAACTGCAGAAGTGAGATAACCACAATAATGGTTGAGTAGTGAATATGCTGTTTTCTATTCATTAAAATCCCAATATTACCCAAGTTTTCGGTTTTATAACACGGCAAATAAGTCTTTTCCTATTTGTGGCAGCGGGACGCCCTCGTCCCGCTGTGAAAAGTTTGTCCTCAAAGGCGGGGACGAGGGCGTCCCCGCTCCACGAATTAAATATGCTGCCACGTGTCCTCACGTGGCAGTAGAGTGATGTTTCAAGCGTCATGTGGGGACACATGACGCCATGATTAATCTCAGTTATTATCCATGTTCTTCAGTCGCTTTCGCCCCAGCTTCTGTTCAATTATGGAATAAATGACCGGTATCAACACGAGAGTAGAGAGCGCTGAACTTGTTAATCCTCCGATGACTACACGTGCCAGCGGAGCCTGTGTTTCACCCCCCTCGCCCAAACCCAGGGAGAGTGGGACAAGCGCTAGAATGGTTGTGAGCGCAGTCATCAGAATGGGACGCAGTCGCCTGACGGATGCAGTGCGAATGGCATCAAACAGCTCCAATCCATCACGACGGCGCAGGAGATTGGTATAATCCACCAACAGAATGGCATTGTTCACTACAATACCCGCCAGCATTATACAACCTATCAGGGCATTGATACTGAATGATGTCCCGGACAGCAACATAACAAGCACCACACCGATTATTGCCATCGGTACCGAAAACATAACCGAAAATGGATGGCGCAGTGATTCGAATTGCCCTGCCATAACCATATAAGTAAGTATTACAGCCAGAATTATGCCGAGCATCAGTTCACGGAATGCCTCCTGCTGCTGTTCCCAGTCGCCGCCGATGATGACGGCGAACTCTTTGGGGACGGGAATCCGTTGTAACTCTCGACGCAAATCGCGGATGATCGAACCAAGATCTCTGCCGGAATAATCTCCAGTGACGAAGACAACCCGCTCCTGTTCTTTACGCTCGATGCTGACTGGTCCGGTTGCCGGGATGACGTTAACCACGTTCCGTAATTGA
>CAYYHI010000011.1:8890-33460 GCA_964471745.1 uncultured bacterium
CTGTCAGATCCAGGAGATTGTCCAGGCTGTGCCGGTACTCTTCCCGCAGTCTTGCCAGGATACGGTATTCTTTGCCTCCTTCGCGATAATCGGAGGCATAAGTGCCACCAAGGGCCGTGTTAAGTATATCTCCAACGCGACTTACGCTTAAACCCAGATCAGCAGCCTTGAAACGGTCTATGCGGATAACCTCTTCGGGTCGTCCCTCTTCACGGCTGATGCGAGTGTCGGTAATTCCGGAAACACGTTTCAGCGTTGTCTCAATCTGTTCTGCGAGTAACCAGGCGACCTGAAGGTCATGACCGCGTACTTCAACTGAAATTCGGTCGTCTGAGCCCCCCGAAGTCACTCGCATTATACGCATGCCCCCACCGGCTCTTGATCGAACATTTACACCGGGAATCCCGGTCAGTTTTTGCTGCAGATCCCGTGCAATATCTTCACTACTGCGATTACGTTTGCTTCCTGGAACAAGCGTCGCCCTTAACGAAGCGGTGTGACCACCGCCCCCTCGCCAGCCACTGCCGCCGGCGCTGCTTTGCAGATAGATCAACTCGGGAACGGAACGATTTATTATCTCTTCCGCAGTACGAGCTGCATTATCGATAAGTTCGAGCCGCGTCCCGACTGCCATTTCCAGATCAATCCGCACCTCGTTCTGGTCTGTGGTGGGCATCAGTTCGACACCCACGGTCCGAATGAGGAGCAGTGAGAGTACAAATAATCCGCTGACAACAATGATGACCGTCCGACGGTGGCTTAACGACCAGCTTAATAGGTTGGAGTAGTGTGTCTCTATGCTTGTCTGGATGTCTTCACCCCTGGTGAATAATCGGTTTAGCCATCCGATGTGAACCGGTCTCTCGGTACTCAACAACTTGCTGGAGAGAAGCGGCACCAATGTCAACGATACAAACAGAGAACAGAGAAGGGCGAAACTGATCACAAAGGCAAGCTGTTGAAACATTACTCCGCTAATCCCGCGGATGAATACTACAGGCGCGAAGACGACCAGGGTTGTGAGGGTGCTGGCTACGATGGCTGTCCATACCTCGCTGGTTCCGTTCAAGGCGCTTTCAATGATCGGAGAGCCTCTCTCGCGATGTTTGTAAATATTTTCCAGAACCACGATAGCGCTGTCAAGCAGCATCCCAATACCGAGCGCCAGACCGCCAAAAGTCATCAGGTTTAGAGTGAATCCTCCGAAATACATCATTGCGAACGTGGCGATAATGGATACAGGAATAGCAGTGGCAATAATCAATATACTCCGTAGATTGCGCAGGAAAAGCAGCAGAATCAGCATCGCCAGTAAACCACCGACTATAGCCGCACGTCCCATATTCCAGATGGAGTCCCGGATGTATTGTGAGGAGTCTATTACCGGCAGCAGTTCAACCTGTGGAAAATCGGCGTTGATCAGCTCGATCTCGTGCAGGACACCGTCAGCGACTCGCACAGTATTATAACCCGACTGCTTATTGATGGCAATACGCAGTCCCGGTTTACCATTTAATCGAACTATCCTGGTGACTTCCTGCCATGAGTCCTCAACATCAGCAACGTCCTGCACTCGGACAATCGCACCTGAGCGAACCACCAACGGTGTCTGCCTGATTTCCTCCAAAGATCTGAATTCCCCTTCGGTGCGTACCAAAACCTCCAGGTTTCCTCTTTCGTATGTTCCGGCTGGGATATTTCTATTCTCAGAGCGGAGAGCGTTGAGGATAATCTCAGGTGATAGTTCCAGCGCCTTGAGCTTGTCGGCATTAAGGCTGACATGTATCTCTCTGGTTAAGCCACCCCAGATATCAACTGATGCTACACCTGGTACACGTTCGAGGCGGTATTTGACCTTGTTGTCAATCAAATCACTTAGCTGTAATGGATTAAGATCACTGGCGATGCCCAGGATGAGCACAGGGAAGGATGAGAGGTCGAACTTGCGGATCCTCGGTCGTTCAATATCTTCAGGCAGATGATCTATGATGCGGTCGATCCGGTCACGGATGTCATTCGCAGCGCCGTCAAGATTAGTCCCCCAAGTAAATGCAACCCGCACCCTGCTGTTCCCTTCGCTCGAAGTGGAGGTGATCTCCTCAACGCCTTGAATCGCCGCTACCGCCTCTTCGATGGGACGGGTTACCAGATCTTCCATCTCCTCAGGACCAACATTACCGTAACTTGCGGAAATGGAGATGGTTGGATAGGTCACTTCAGGCATCAGGTCGATGGCTAAACGAGCCAGGGATACCAGACCAAGGACGATTACGATAAGATACACCATCATGGTCAGGATGGGACGGCGAATAGGTCCGGCGGAGATGTTCATTGCTTCCTGCCAAATGATTTGGATTTGCCATCAGGGTCGCCAATCCCTGGATTTTTACCGGTAAGGGCTTCAAAGGATTCCGGGAGTATCACCTGACCGCCATCCTTCAACAGATGTTGACCAAGTGTAATCACAAGACCGTTTAATTCTGGTTCTATAACTTCAGTGAGATCGGTATTAACAATACCGGTGGTTACCGGAATAAAACTGACGGTGGATTCTTTACTGTTAAGAATGAATACGCCGCGCTTTCCATCCTGTTGCACAACCGCCTGACTTGGTATCAGTTGTGTTCTTTCCTTGTGTTGTAGGATAAGGTTGATACGTGCAAACATACCGGGCTTCAGCAGGAGGGAATCATTCGGAACTTCCAATTCCAGCTCAGCATTACGAGAGTTCTGTTCGATTATGGGAGCGATTCGCGCAACTACGCCATTAAAATGTCGTCCGGGATAGGCATCCACTTCGACTACGGCTTTCATACCGGTCTGAATACGGGAGTAATCCCGTTCCACAATGCTTGTTCTGATGAAAACCCTGTCAAAGGTAACAACCGAAAGGACAGGAGTATTAACCGTGAGCAGGGTTCCTTCGTCAAGGAACCGTTCACCGATGTACCCGGCAGAGCTTGCCGAAAGATTTGTGTAATCCAGTCGAATGCGCGCCAGGTCGAGGGATGACTGACGGCTTGCCATCTGAGCCTGTGCCAGTTTCAGTCCCGCTTCACGTGCGTTGAACTGAGTTTGTGCCCCATCAAGTTCTGCAGATGACGCTATCCCTTTTTCCTGTAGTGACTTTGCCCGCGACAACTCCTGCCTTGCCAGTTCCAGGGAGCTCTCGGCTTCCATCAGGTTTGCCTGGGTTATAGTGAGGTTTGCCTCAGCTTCCTTCACCGCTTGAATATATTCTTCGTTGTCCAATTTCGCCACAACCTCACCGGCTCTGACCTGATCACCGATCCGCTTGCGTATCTGCATCAAAATGCCGGAAACTTTTGGTGAGATCACATAGCGGGAAAGGGGAATCACCGTTCCGGTCAGACTGCGGGTTTCAGTCACAGAAGCGAATCTAACGCTGTCAACCTCGACAGCTACTGATGGTCTGTTAAAACGCTCCGATTTATCGCCTGATCCTCCTGTCGAACGCAGGATTATCCAGAGCAGTACTATCAAAATAACTGCAGCTAAAATTACTATTATCTTTTTATTCATATCGGATTAATCGCGACTCCTGTTTCCGTTTGGAGGATTATACGCATGGACGCCAGGTGAGTTGCAGAATATCCATCGCCTGGTGCTGATCGTATAACAATTTAGTTGAATTTAAAATCTTATGCAATGTTTCTATAAACCTGACTGACGGTGCGTTGCTTACTTATGAAACACATCGACCGGTCATATCACGCGACGAATTGTATTATATATTCTAACAATGGGAATTATACTACTAAGTGCAGTTTGTATTTGACATATGGTAGACGGGACAATCTTGTCCCGTCAGACCCGACATGATTGTCGGGTCTACTTCCCAACAGGTAGATGGGACAATCCTGTCCCGTCGGACCCGACATGATTGTCGGGTCTACCAATGGTCAACCAGTTTCGATTGTGGTGGTTGTAGTTGTGGTGATCGTATGAGTCGTTTTGTCCAGGGTAGTGTAAAAAAGAAAGCCGCCTTTGTCAGCCTACTTCACGCAAATCATTTTAACCGTCTTCACTTTGTCACAAGCCTCAAGTTTCACCAGATACAGACCGGAAGGCAGGATTGAGGCATCCATTGCTGTCGTATGATGACCGGCTTCATGGAATCCATCCTTAATAACAGCTAACTCACGACCGGTCAGATCAAACAGTTTCAGTTGAATGTTGCCTTGATGTGGCAGTGTGTAGGATAGGTTTGTACAGGCGTTGAACGGATTGGGATAAGCAGGATTCAATCTGAACTCGAGCGGTTGAATGTCTTTTTCTTCAACGGAGTAGGGACCCACAACCGCGCGCAACGGAACCTCCAATTCCTCGTGACGTGCGTCATTGGAATGGATCGTCATCGTGCCTTCATAGAGACCGTTTTCCGGCGCGGAGAAGAGAACGGGTAAATCATACCACCGGTCAATAATCAAATCGTCGAAGTATTCCAGGAAGAAATACTCCGAGTCAAAGCTGATCCGATCTATGAACAAGTAATCTAAACATGCAGGTATCAAGTTCAATTCGTCAGTGTATGTCTCATTGGGTTGTAACTCCATATCCAGATCCCGATTGAAATCCAAGTTTTCGGGATAAACGTCTAAGAGTGGTACACCTGTCACTATAAATCTGACTTCAACCGTCTGCCAGGGTTCCTCCTCTTCGTTGCACCATATTTCCACATCCGCAGCGTAGACACCTGAGTACATACCCCTAGGGTCGATGGTAATAATGATATCGATATCTGCATCCGCTACTAAAATACCCTCCCTTGGATCACAAGTTATCCAGCGTAACTCACTAATACCATCATCGACAACCGATACGAGCGGCTCGTCCATCATACCGATCCACAGGTTCTCTCTATCGTGACCGATCCCGCAGCGCGCATCATCGTTGGGGATGTGGAAATTCTGAACAAGCTCGACGATCTCCTGCTCATCCATGTCTACGAAAAACTGCCAGACCTCGCCATCTCCCGAAACCCATAGCTGACCATCATCGTGTTCGGGAACCCAGGTGAATCTGAGTATTTCCTGATCCTCCAGGAATTCGGAGAGGTTTTGGATAGCACCCCAACAATTCCCCTCTTCATCAAAGATATAGATATTCATTGTTTCCGCTTGCATAATATAAAACCAGTTGTTCTCGTGATCTGCAGCGATAGCTGTTATTCCCATATTTAAATGAAACAATATAAATTCTTCCCAGTTTTCATATTCTTCGTCCACAAAGCATATTGAAACGAAACCATTTTCAAAAGCAATAAAAACAAGATCGTATAGGCAGGTAACACCTGCTATATTTGGGTGAGTCTCATGATCGTATACAATCTCAAGACTTTCGTCATCATAGGAGTAGATGGTCAGACGGTTCGGTTCGTCATGAATCACCCACATCGTTTCCGCATTTTCATCCCAGGCGATACTGATGCAGCCGGCGTGAGCAAGTTCAAATTCCCCAATAATGTCACCCGATTCATCACGTTCAGGTCCAAGCCGGTCAGATCGGTTGTTATCGGAAACGCCGGATTGTTCAGCCTGATCGCGTCTTGGATAGGCAAGGATGTTTATCTCAATCCAAAAACGTAGATCTTCGTCACTATCATTTCTAAGATTTACATCCCATTCTTGCTGTCCCGCGACCTGAACATCTTCAAAGCTGTATGTTTGACAGTGTATAACAAATTCGCCTCGATCCGGGTGATCGGTTTCCAGAGTTATATCACCGCTTCGCTGTCCTTCTTCGGTTGTTTGACAGAAGACACGCAGGTGCAGTGTTCTTCCGGGTGGAACGGTGCGCGGGTCATCCAGACCTTCGATCCAGAATTCCTCGCTGTTGCTCTCGGCGCTGCGAATCGTAAGATCTTCGTCTCGCCAGTTGGCGATCCTCAAAGGGCGCCAGTCCACGCTGTCAACCGCAGAACTGCCGAAGTCGATTTCATCCCGCCAGCCAGGTTCGATCACGGAGAGAGCAACTGGAACTTCAATCTCGTCGGCGTCAACTTCGCGTACAGTGATAACGCCATTGTATTCACCGATAAGCAGGCTGTGGGCTTCGATTCTTACCCTAACTCGCTCGGTTTCGTCGGGTGGTATGACGCCGTTTTCTTCATCGACAGAAAGCCAGTCGATGTCATCCTCTGTCTCCGTGATGATTTCAAAGCGCACTTCCTCATCTTCCGGGTTGGTGATTTCAAGCATGGATGTCCGGAAACTTCCGGCGTATATCTCAACCTCGATGCTGCCCGGGTTGACTTCCAGTTCCGGTGTATGAAGTCCGGGTAGAGGTTTCGCTGTGAGGATAAAGGTTGTGGTTATCAGCAGTAGCAAGCAGTTTGAAAACTTAATGTGACTCATTGGAGTACTCCATTTTACAGTCTCAAAGGATGACTTATTACTGGGTGCACATTATAGTAAACACAAAGTAGATTCACCTTGTAGGAGAACTGGTCACATTACACACATTGAAACACGGGTTGAGCAGGGGGGCGGTAAAGTTAATCAACCCGTGCCACACAAAACAGAAAGTACGTTCCCCTGAATAAATATCTCGGACATATTCAACTATAAAGTGCACCCCTTAGTAGTAGTAGAATCGTGAGGCGGGTTACTTATTTAAGATAACAGTAATATTGACCAATGTGTGTGATGATGAGCAAAGAAATGGGTAATTTGATAATTAACACAGATATTGTTTGATCGGTTGAGTTGAATATTTCACCGTCCTCACCTACGTGCAGTGCGCGACTTTGCGTCTGCTCCTGCAGATGTTATTGAATCATGAAGATTGCTCGTCCTGACTTCATTTGACAACATCTGTCATTGCAATAGCCATCGACAGTGATTATATTAATAGGTTAAATTTTCGGCATGTTCACCATGCCGGCTGTAATTCCTGACATTACCGGAGATATATATAATGCTTAAACCGAGAAAGCGTTTAATAAAGGCAAAGCTCAAGGAAGATAAATTAGTCACCCGCACCGCCCAGGTGCAGACTTTCGTTCGTGAGAACAGCAGTAGGATTATTTATGCTTCGATCGTGGTGGTTGCAGTTGTGGCGATAGGTGTAGGGATCGTTTTGTCCAGGGCTTCGGCGCAAAAGAAAGCCGCCTTTGTCAGCATGCAGGCGCGGGATGCTTATGGCAACGGCAACCTGGATGAAACGCTGATGCAAGTCAATATACTACTCGAAGACTACCCCGGCACCCGTTCAGCCGCCGTGGCGATGATGCTGAAGGGACGGGTGTATGAACAAAGAGGTGAGATCTCCGAAGCGATTGAGGCTTACCGTGAATTAATCGGCAAATATGGAAAGCATGAATATCTTGGCTTCGGCGCTTACTATTCTTTGGGTTCGATATACTATGGCCAGGAGGATTACGAGGAGGCTGCGCGCTGGTTTACCGATGGAGCTACCCGGTACCCGAAACATTTCAATGCCCCATACAGCCTTCTGGAAGCCGGTAGCAGTCTGAAGAAATGCCGGAAGTACGATCGGGCAAGGGTTGTGCTGCGTAAGGTGCTGGCTGAATATCCCAAATCTCGCGCGGTCGCTAAAGCTCGGGGTGAACTGGAAGAAATTGAATTTATGCAGTAATTTTTCTTGCATAAGGGATTTTAAGTATTTATATTTATACGATTGAGTGGGTTTTTACCCACTTTTTCTATTTCATAGGTCAATTCAGTCGATGATTTCGAGTAGTGACATAGCGCAGTTGGTTAAGCCTTACCTGGAGAAAGAGCACGTTCATTTGTGCGATCTGAAGGTCTCCGGGCGCGCCGGCAGACCACAGATTCAACTGTTCCTCGACTGGGAGATCGATAATATCACCGTCGACGCCTGCGCTGCTATCAGCAGACAGATTCAGGACCTGCTCGATATGCAGGAATGGGCGCCCGGTGATTACCAGTTGATCGTGTCATCACCTGGGATTGATTATCCCCTCCGTGAACTGTGGCAATTCTGTAAGAACGTCGGACAGTTGGTCAGAACTACCGGAACCGATCGCCCCATCGAGGGCAGGATTATCGAGGTTCAGGATGAGGAGCATATCAAACTTGAACTCGGTAATGGGATTGCTGAGTTCAGTACAGCGGAGCTTTCGGGAGCTAAGGTTGTGTTAGAAAAGCCAGCCAAGAAGAAGTTAAAGCGGAAACGTAATGAAGCATGATGTCGTTGATGCAGTGACACAACTGCTGCGGGATAAGGGAATAAACAAGGATGTCTTCCAGGAGATCATCGAATCGGTTTTCCTGTCGATGATCAAGCGGAAGTATGGTCAATCCGACAACTTCAGCGTCATCTTCAACCTTGATAAGGGAGATATCGAAATCCAGTGTATCAAGTTGGTGGTTGAGGATGATGAAGTCGAAGATCCTTCGATGGAGATCACTCTTAAAGAAGCCAAGATTTACGACCCGTACGCTGAAGTGGGTGAGGAAACAATGGTGATGATCGACTATGAAGAGGAGTTCGGTCGACGGATAATTATCTCTGCCAAGCAGCACTTAATCCAGCGTATTAGAGAAATAGAAAAGGAGAATCTGTATAAGGAATTCATCAGTCGTGTCGGTGAAATCGTAATTGGTGATGTACACCAGATCACCCGAAATGAGATCCGACTAAATATCGATAAGACTGAAGTTATAATGCCCCGGTCGGAACAGGTCTATAACGAACGATACCGTCGGGGTGATTCTATAAAGGCTATTATTCTTGATGTTGGTAGAACAACAAAGGATCCGGAGATAATAGTTTCTCGCAAAGATATTAGCTTTGTGAAGAGGCTTTTTGAGCTCGAGGTTCCGGAGATTTTCGATAACATAGTGGAAATTAAGGCAATTGCCCGTGAAGCGGGTGACAGAACAAAGATAGCCGTAATATCCAATGATAAGCGAATAGATCCCATCGGCGCCTGTGTGGGCATGAAGGGTGTTCGTATACAGGCGATAGTTAAAGAGCTCAACCGCGAAAAGATAGACATCATTCAATGGACCAGCGATAGTGAGTTAATGGTAAGGCGTGCCCTCTCTCCGGTCATCCCACTCGAACTGGTCTTCCTTGAGGGTGGAAACAAGGTACTGGTGATAATCCAGGATGATCAGATCGCCCAGGCTATCGGTAAGAAGGGACAGAACGTCCGATTGGCTTCACAACTTACTGGATATGAGGTAGAACCACTGAAATCCAGCGATTACTACCAGGAGGAACTCAGTCTTGAAGATGTTGAAGAGCTATCTGAAGAACAGTTTCAAATTCTCAGGAATGCGGGTTATAATTCCGCCGAGGAGGTCTTGAACGATGGGCGGGATAAATTAATGGAGATTCCCGACATCGAGGTTGATACAGCAGATAAGATATTCGAAATTTTAAACGGCTACTTTGAAGAGAGCGAGTCAGAGGATAATTCAGAAACCTTATAGTATGGTGGTGTTACTTGATGGTTGTCATTGATGGTTGTCATTCTGAACAAAGTGAAGAATCCCGTTTTCATTCCCCCGCTGTTGGAGATTCTTCACTTCGTTCAGAATGACGAAATGAGAACTTTCATGCGATATCAGTAATCAGTTAAGACTCTCAAGAAAATTAAGCAGGGAAAAAGCTAAAATCTGATGTCAGAAAGAGCGCAAAAGCGACGTGTATTTCAGGTCGCCAAGGAACTCAAGGTGGTGACTCCAGCCGTCATCGAATACCTTATGAGTCTTGGTTATGAGGTTAATCGCCAGCAGATGGAGCCGGTGACAGAAGAGATGTATATCGAACTGCTTCGTAAGTTTGACAGAACACAGTACCTGAAGTATCATAACGAACTGACTGTCTCCAAAGCGCCAGACAAGAGAGCTGATTCTGCGAGACTGCGTAAGGAAGAGTTGGAAAAGATTATTGCCGCTAAGGAACCTTCAGAGCTTGAAACGAAGGCAAAGATAGAACTTCCAAAGTATCATCAGGTGGTCATCGAAGCAGCCATTCCGAAAGCTTCGGATATTGACGCAGAGATTGAGGATGTTGCTAAAACAAAACCGGATAAGGTTAAAGGGCGCAAGCCTCGCAGACGTGCCAGGAAAGCGAAACCAGTATATGTTAAACCAACTGAGACTGTTGTTACTGAGGAGGTTAAAAAGGGTGAAGAGGTTATAGCTGAAGAGAAACTTGGGATTGCCGAAGTAAAGGCATTTGAAAAGCAAGCCTTCGTTGAGGAAGTGAAACCATCAATTACGGCAGATGAGCGGAAGGAAACTTCTAAACGAAGAACTAAAGTACCGAAGTATGAGCGACCCGAGATCGTTGAAACTCTGTCCAAGAAAGCTCGAACTAAGCCAGAACCTGAGGAGCAGAAAGCCGTTGCGCCTGCGGTAAAGGAACTGGATAAAGTCCTACTAAAACAACCCGTAAAAAAGAAGTTTAAGCGGAAACGTATTGTCCAAACACTGGAGACAAAGGAAGATGCGTTGGAATCCGCAGTTACATCCAAGCTCCAAAAAGAGACGGAAAAACTGACCAGACTAAAAACTCACACCAAGAAACCTGGTGTTGTATCGTTAGGTCAGATACCTAAGAGAAAGAGACGCAGACGGAAAACCAGGACAGGTGCGGGTCCGGTAGAAGTAACGAAAGTGAAGTCCAAGCGAAAACGCAAGGTTGATGAAAAAGAGGTCGCAGCAACTATTAAACAAACATTTGCACAGATTGCCAGTGCTGGCAAAAAACATCGGTACCAGGTGAAAGGAGTTGATAAAGGTGACGAGGTCGCAGATGCTGCGGTTGTGCTTGTTACTGAGTTCCTGACAGCCCAGGAGTTGGCTAATCAAATGGAAGTGTCAATTAAGGATATAATCACAAGCGGTCTTGAAATGGGCATGATTATCTCCATTAACCAGCGCTTGGATAAGGATACGATTGAGCTGCTGGCTGCAGAATTTGATATCAGAGTGGAGTTTGTAACTGATGAGGTAGTTGATATTGAGGAAGAGTATATTATTGAAGACAATCTTCCCAAGCGTCCGCCTGTGGTGACCGTAATGGGACACGTTGACCACGGTAAGACAACGCTGCTTGATTATCTTCGTCGGACGAAGGTTGCCGAGAGTGAAGCCGGAGGTATAACCCAACATATTGGTGCATACGAAATCAAGTATAATGAAGGAACTATTACCTTTCTTGATACACCTGGACATGAAGCTTTCACGGCTATGCGTGCCCGGGGTGCTCAGGTAACCGATATTGTTGTTCTGGTGATTGCTGCTGATGACCGTGTGATGCCGCAGACTCTTGAAGCTATCGATCATGCCAAAGTGGCTGGAGTACCAATAATTATTGCGCTTAATAAAATTGATAAACCTTCAGCTAACGCGGAGATTATATACAAGCAACTGGCAGATAATAATATCCTTGTAGAGGAGTGGGGAGGCCGATACCAGTCCACTGAAATATCCGCTAAGTTTGGTCAGGGAATTGATGATCTGCTCGAGGAGATAAATGTTGCCGCGGATATTTTGGACCTGAAAGCCGATCCAACATCCCGAGCTCGCGGTATTGTAATTGAATCCCGACTGGATAAAGGATTGGGTGCAGTTGCGACTGTTCTTATTCAGAGTGGGACGCTCCTAATTGGAGAGCCGTTCGTTATCGGTCAACATTATGGTCGTGTTCGAGCCATGTATAATGAATTCGGGGGGGATGTAAGGGAAGCTAAACCATCCTCACCGGTTCAGGTCGTGGGTTTTGATGGTGTTCCCCAGGCTGGTGATCGCCTGACTGTCTTCTCAACTGAAAAGGAAGCGCGTGAAGTTAGCCAGCGGCGCCAGCGTCAGTACAGGGAGATGTCACTACGTCATATAAGTGCATTAACCCTCGATCAGGTCAACCAGCACATGACAGAACTTGAGTTGAAGGAATTGCCGTTACTCATTAAAGGCGATGTTCATGGTTCTGTTGAGGTACTTTCCGACGCGCTGATGAAGCTCTCCACTTCTGAAGTACAGGTTCAGATTATTCATCGGGGAGTCGGTGGCATAAGCGAGTCGGACGTACTCCTTGCGGCAGCATCGCGCGCGATTATTATCGGTTTTCATGTACATCCCAATCCACAGGCAAGAGAAACAGCAAGACGTGAGGGTGTTGAAATTCGTTTGTACCGTGTAATTCACGAGATTGTGGATGATATTCGGAAGTCCCTTGAGGGTATGCTGACACCGACGCGAGAGGAGGTTCTTACTGGGATGGTAGAAATACGTAAGGTATATAAAATCAGTAGAATTGGTTCAGTCGCAGGTTGTTATGTGGTTGACGGGAAAATTAACAGGCATAACAGGATTCGGTTGGTCAGGGACGATATTGAATTATGGTCAGGTGAGCTGGGCAGCTTGAAACGTGTCAAGGATGATGTCAAGGAGGTTGTGTCCGGCTTTGAATGCGGGCTCACTCTCAATGGATACAATGATATCCGTGAGGGAGACCGTGTTATGGCTTACGAATTGGTAGAAACGTTAAGAAAGCTCGAAGATACAGCTTGAGGCTGACATTAATAACCTTTGAGTTCTATCTTCCGGTCAGCCATTCCTTGAAGGATAAGCGCCGTGTCATTCAGGGATTGAAAACCAGGATCAGGAATCGTCTGAACGTTTCGGTCGCCGAGATTGAGTATCAAGAGAGCTGGCAGCGATCAGTTCTGGCTGTTGCTTGGGTATCTTCAGATGGCAGCAGTATTGATAAAACTATATCCATTCTTGACAAACTGATTGTGAATCAGGGCGAGGTGCAGGTTGTAAAGGCTGTACGTTCGGATTACTGATGATTATGAAGCGGAAAAAGCGATGAAACCTTACAGGTTGCAGCAAGTCGGCGAACAGCTTAAGCGTGGACTGTCTGAGATATTCAGTTTGAATAGAGAGGAATTCGGCAGTTATCTGCTTACGGTAACTGAAGTTCGATTACCAAGAGATCTAAAAACCGCCAGGGTCTGGGTGAGCGTTTATGGGGAGGGAGAGAAGCGGCAGGAGGCGATAAGGCTACTTTCGCGATTGTCGGGAAGGATACGTCACCTGTTGGCAGGGAGAGTTAACCTGAAGCGTGTACCGGAGCTTATTTTTATACTGGATGAAACCCTTGATACCGCTGAACGTATTGATTTTCTGCTAAAGGAAAGCGGAATTCAGGATAATCGTGAAGTTGAAGAGAATAATCTAAATGAGTATCAATCCGGAACAGATTCGTAACTTTCTTTTGTCGAATGGTGATCTTCTGGTTGTTACGCATTTTTCTCCTGATGGTGATGCAGTTGGCAGCCTGTTGGCTTTCGGCGGTATACTTGACCAGTTAGGGGTAGAATATATCCTGGCGATTGATGATGTGATACCGGAGAAGTATAATTTTCTACCCGGATATGAGCTTATCCACAGTTTAAGTGAGGAACCGATCGACAGAGTTTTTGATCGTGTGGCAATTCTTGATGCCGGGGCGCTGCCTCGCATCGGCTCAGCTCAATCATGTATTGGCAAAGAAACTAAGGTGCTTAACATCGATCATCACTATACCGGACCATATTACGGTGACATAAACCATGTAGATGTTGAAGCTTGCGCAACTGCTGAAATCCTGTATGATCTTTGCATCCGTTTGGGTCTCGAGATAAACCGGCAGATTGCCTATGGTCTTTATGTAGGGATATTAGCTGATACCGGAAGGTTCCGATTCTCCAATACATCTCCTCGTGCGCTGGAGATATGCAGCAAATTGATTTCCAAAGGCGTTGATCCGGGCTGGATTACCGAGAACGTCTATTATAATCAACCGTTTGAAAGCTTTCAGGCATTATCAATCGCTCTATCGACTTTGGAACTCCACCATGATGGATTGGTCTGCCTGATCAGCATCGATCGCAGTTATAACAAAAACGATACTGAAGGATTCGTTGAACATGCTGCATCTATTAAAGGTGTAGTGTTGGCGGCTTTCATCAAGGAGATGAGTGAAGGATTTCTTAAGGTATCGCTTCGCTCCCGATGCCGGGTGGATGTTGCTGAAGTAGCGAGGAAGTTCGGCGGTGGTGGTCACTTAAAGGCGGCAGGTTTTCGTTTTGTCGGGAAGAAGGACGATTTAGTGAAAAAACTGCTCGAAGAATTCGAGTGGCAGATTAATCACCATAAAATACGTCTTGGGGGTCGTTTCATCGAACAGGTTTCAGTTGCCGGGAAAGAAAATATAATTGCAGAGTCTTAGTTAATCACTGACATAATAAAAAAGTTCTTATTTCGTCATTCTGAACGAAGTGAAGAATCTCCAACAGCGGGGGAATGAAAACGAGATTCTTCACTTCGTTCAGAATGACAACAAGTGGAATCAGCATTTTGTTAATACTCTCTATAATTGATAGCAAACTGGTCTGACCAGCATTACAATGGATGACAGCAACAAGATAGACTGTAATAATGATGCTGATCTTTCATGGGAAGGATGTATAATCCCGGTTAACAAACCACCGGGCATAACTTCTTTTGATGTAATTCGTCGAATTCGACGGGCAACCGGTTTGAAGAAGGTTGGACATGCAGGCACACTTGATCCTTTTGCCGAGGGTGTTCTGTTAGTGGGTATCGGACGCAGCGCTACACGCCAACTCGGTCGGTTTCTGATGGGAGATAAAGAGTACCTGGCAAAAGTTGTGTTTGGTATCGTGACCGACACCTACGATCCTACAGGCAGGATAGAAGAGCGGATTGAATATACTATACCGGATAGAGAAATAATCAGTTCAATTCTTCACCGGATGGAAGGCGATATAATGCAGCTTCCACCGCCGTTTTCAGCGCTCAAAGTGGACGGTGTGAGGATGTACAAACGCGCCCGGAAGGGTGTTGAGGTTGTCCGTGAACCACGCAGAGTAACGCTGAAAGAGCTTGAACTTATACGCATGAATCAGGATGGATTTGAAATGCGGGTAGTCTGTTCGCATGGGACATACATACGTTCTTTAGCATACGACATCGGACGCGAAATAGGCTGCGGGGCGCATCTGGGTCGTCTTATACGTACAAGAGTGGGAGAATATGAACTGGACCAGGCTGTTGATCTTGATGTTTTTGATAATGATACAATTTCCGAACTCGAGGTGGATCGTTGGAAGTAGTTAACGGTCTGGAAGACATCAAGCGCGAGCCGGATGCGTCGTTGACCGTAGGCTCATTTGACGGTGTGCATTTAGGACACCGCCGAATACTGAAACGCATGCATGACTATGGTCACAGACCTCTAACCGTTATGATCTTCGATCCTCATCCGCAGGTGGTTTTACGTTCTTATGGCGATCCGTCTCCACAGTTAACAACCTTTGAGGATCGCAAGAGACTGTTCGAGGAGCTTGGCGTTGACAGGCTGATAATCATTCGCTTCGACGCTGAATTTGCCGGAATTTCAGCCCGGGATTTCATTGACCATATCCTACTGGAAAAAGTAGGCATGTCGCGGATTTTCATCGGTCCAACTCACGGCTTTGGATCAGGTCGCAGGGGAAACGCCGATATGCTTGCCGAGATGGCGGCTGCAGATGGATTTGACGTCGAGATTGTTCCACCGGTTGTTAGAGGGGGCAGGTATGTATCGAGCAGTCGCATCAGGAAATGTCTGCAGGTTGGGGACGCGCGCTCAGCAATGCATTTCCTTGGACGACCGTACTGCATCCGGGGAGAGGTGGTTCCCGGAGATGGTCGCGGTCAAGCGCTTGGTTTTCCAACCGCCAACCTGAAACCGGATAACTCCTCGATGCTGATGCCGCTGCCTGGCGTCTACGCGACAGTTACAGAAGTGAACGGCATACGCCTGCCTTCTGTCAGTCATTTCGGCGACCGACCGACGTTTACCGATGCGGAACCGAGCATAGAGACCCATATCTTCGGCTTTGAAGACGATATTTACGAAAAACGCATATCAATCGGACTGGTTGAGATGCTGCGGGAGATTAAATCGTTCGACTCGCCTGTGGAACTTTCTGCTCAGATAGTCAGGGACGCTGAAGATGCCAAAGTGAAACTGATTGAGAGTGGTTTTGGACCTTATTCATGGTTCCCGGGACGCAGGTTTGGAAAGATCGAGAATTAATTCATAACATAAATGGAGAACGAATGCCGTATCAGTTAATCGACAATCAGGAGCTTATCAGTAAGTTTGGAAAGAACGAAGTGGATACAGTTAGAACCGAGGTGCAGGTGGCTGTTTTGACCAACCGTATCAACTACCTGACAGAACATTTTAAGATCAACCCCAAGGATCATCACGGCAGGCGGGGTTTGCTTAAGCTTGTCGGCAGACGCCGAAGATTGTTGAAGTATCTTTCGGACAGAGACATCGAGAAGTACCGTAAGCTTATTAGTGAATTAGGGTTACGCCGCTAATTCTTAGTTAAACAGACATCAAAATAATTGCGCATAATATCATTGTCATTCCAGCGAAAGCTGGAATCCAGAAGGGCGTAAATTATTGTATATATTGAATCTGGATTCCGGCTTTCGCCGGAATGACATCGAGCAACAAGCACAGTAATTTTCAACGCTGTGCACAGATTATAAGGTAATTTGAATGGTTTTAAAGAAAGAAACTGAAGTAGGCGGCAGGGAATTGAAGGTTATCCTTGGGAAAACCGCCCGTCAAGCCGACGGAGCCGCCTGGGTGCAATACGGCGATGCCATTTTGCATGTAGCCGTTGTATCGGAGCACGAACGTCGTGAGGGAATGGACTTCCTGCCGCTTACCGTTGATTATCGCGAGCGAGATTACGCCGGCGGGAAGATCCCGGGCGGTTTTTTCAAACGCGAGGGCAGACCGCAGGAGAAGGAGATTCTCAGTGCGCGTATTATCGATCGTCCGATTCGTCCGCTATTCCCGGACGGTTACGCCTATGAGACACAGGTTATGGTGGTTGTACTGTCTGCCGACCAGGAAAACGATGCCGATATTCTCGGACCGCTCGCCGCATCGATCGCGCTTAATATCTCGGATATTCCGATGAACGAAGTTATCGCTTCTGTTCGTGTGGGTCAGATAGATGGGAAATTGGTTGTAAATCCGACCTATTCAGAGCTTGAACACAGCCGGTTGAATCTGGTGATAGCCGGTTCTCAGTCCGCGATTACCATGGTTGAGGGACATGCAAAAGAACTTTCAAACCAAGAGTTGATCGATGCTTTAGCTTTCGGACATGACGAAATCCGCAAACTTGTCGCATTTCAGAAAGATTTTATTGAGGAGGTACGCAAACCGACTCGGGAATATGCCCTTGTGGAAAAGGATGAGAAGCTGGAAGGTCGTGTTACGAAGATCGCAAAACCAGTGGTAGCGGAAATTGCACGAATACAAGACAAATCCGAGCGAAAGAATCGTCAAAGTGAACTGATTGACAAGTTGGTTGAAGAACTACTCGAGGAGGATGATGACCGTATTGGTGCGGTTAAGGAAATCGTTTATGAGCTTCTGAAGCATGAAGTGCGGCAGAATATTCTGAAAGAGAACCTGCGCCTGGATGGGCGTTCGAGTACCGATATTCGACCGATAGAGTGTGAGATCGGTATTTTGCCGCGCGTGCATGGCTCGGCTCTGTTTACACGCGGTCAGACACAGGCGCTTACAACAACAACACTCGGCACCAAGCTGGATGAGAAGCGTATCGACAGCATCGACGAAAACGGTTTTAGAAAGTATATGCTGCACTATAACTTCCCACCATATTCGACAGGTGAGGTTAAGAACCGTTTCGGTGTTACGAGGCGCGAAGTCGGTCATGGCAAACTCGGTGAACGCGCACTCGAAGCCGTTCTGCCCGACTGGGATGATTTTCCATATACAATCCGTGTGGTTTCAGAAATTATGGAATCGAACGGCTCTTCGTCCATGGCTACTGTCTGCGCTGGATCGCTCTCGCTGATGGACGCAGGTGTTCCGGTGAGCAAACCGGTAGCCGGTATAGCAATGGGTTTGATCAAGGAGGACGACCGGTACTGTATCCTGACGGATATTCTGGGCGACGAGGATCACCTGGGCGATATGGATTTCAAAGTCGCCGGTACCCGCGATGGGATTACCGCTTTCCAGATGGACATCAAGATCGAGGGCATATCCGCTGAACTTATGGCTGAAGCCTTGACTCAAGCAGAAGACGCCCGGATGCGCATCCTTGATATAATGGATAAATCAATCGACAAAAGCCGACCGACGGTTTCGGAATTTGCTCCCAAGTTTATCACTCTGAAAGTGCCTGTCGACCGGATCGGCGCACTGATAGGACCAGGCGGGAAGAACATCCGCGAGATCATTGACGATACCGGCGCGACCATCGACGTGGAAGACGATGGAACTGTACGCATCGGCGCCTCCGATAAAGCGTCCGGTGACATGGCGAGGAAGCGTGTTTTGGAGATAACCGCTGTCCCCGAGGAAGGCAAGACTTACGAAGGTACCATCAAGCGTATTATGGACTTCGGCGCCTTCGTGGAGATAATTCCCGGCATCGAAGGTTTGATGCACATATCCCAGATTGAACACCGCCGCATCGAGCGCGTTTCCGATATGTTTGAAGTCGGCGACAAGGTTAAAGTTAAGTTATTGCGGGTCGAATCGGACGGCAAGCTCGATCTTTCACGTAAAGCCCTGATTCCGGATGATCGCACCGACGAGGAGAAAGCCGAAGCTGCCCGTCATTCACGACCACCGCGCCGGGACAGCAGTTTCAGACCGCGGGGTGGAGGCGGGAGAGGACAGCGGCGGTGACGGTAGTCAATCCGGAAGGCAGCTTTCGCCGTACAATTCTTGATAACGGTCTGCGGATTGTTACTGAGACTATGCCGCACATCAGGTCTCTCGCTATCGGGTTTTGGTTCAACGCCGGAAGTCGCGATGAATCCGATGACGTCGCCGGCATCTCGCACTTCATCGAACACATGAACTTCAAGGGTACGCCTCGTCGCACCCCCGCAGCCATCGCTTGCCAGATCGAAGAGAGAGGTGGACACCTCAACGCCTTTACATCCAAGGAATTCACCTGCTATTATGCACGCATTGTCGACCAGCAGTTGTCCAGGGCGGTGGACGTTCTGTCCGATATTACTCAGAATTCACTTTACAATCCCAAGGAGGTTGACCGGGAGCGTGGTGTAATTCTCGAGGAGCTGAAGAATCTCGAAGATACACCCGATGAACTGGTCTTCGAGCATTTCATCGCCCAGCTTTACAATCCTCATTCGATGGGTCGCTCTGTACTGGGTAAACGAGAGACGCTTGAGGTAATCGACAGGAACAAGCTGATCGAATACCGTTCGCAGTATTATGCCGGCTCACGAGTAGTTGTTGCCGCGGCAGGTAATGTCGATCACGATCGGCTGGTAAGGATGATCGCACGTAAATTTCTCGTCGGGCCTGCTCCGGATAGGAAGCGCGTTCCACCTTCGGATCAGTTGACTGAGGAATCCCGACGGGACTTTCACACCAACACTCAGCAGGCGCATATCTGCTGGGGATGCCGGGCTTATCCATACAGTGACGATAGAAAGTACAACCTTCTGGTTCTCCATACCTTGCTCGGTGGCGGTATGAGTTCGCGGCTGTTTCAGCGTCTGAGGGAGCGACACGGGCTGGCGTACTCGGTGTTTTCATTTCTCGAAACATACCTTGATACCGGATTATTCGGGATTTATGCTGGTGCAGAACCCAAGCAGGCGGAGAAAGCCCTGAAGATGATATACGCTGAGGTTGATAGAATGGTCCGTAAGCCCATATCAGAGAGTAAGCTGCAGCATACGAAGGATCAGCTTAAAGGCAATCTGATACTGGGGCTCGAGTCAGCCGGGACGCGTATGCAGAGGCTGGCAAAAATGGAGTTATACTCAACCGGATATTTAACCCTTGACGATATAGTTAACCGCATCGATGCGGTAACCGTCGACGACGTTCAGACAGTCGCACGGGAATTATTCAATGAACGACCGAATTTTACAACTATTCTTTGGCCAAACTGAGGAGGAGTAATGATAATTGGCGTACCAAAGGAAATAAAGACTGCTGAAAACCGGATTGCAATGCCCCCTTCCGGTGTCGAAACACTTGTAAATAAAGGGCATAAGGTTGTGGTCGAAAAAGAGGGCGGTCTTGGCAGCGCTTTTTATGATGAGGATTATTTAAAAGCCGGCGCCGAGATTGTACCGACGGCAAAAGAGGTCTGGGATCAGGCGGAGATGATCATCAAGGTCAAGGAACCGCTTGTGAGCGAGTGGGATCTGATCAAACCGGGTCAGGTTTTATTTACCTTTTTTCACTTTGCTTCCTCGAAGAAACTGACGTTAGGTGTTCAGAAAACTGGCTGCGTTGCTGTTGCTTATGAGACGGTTACCGATAGCAGCGGTAAGCTGCCGCTGTTGGAACCGATGAGCGAGGTGGCAGGTCGGTTGGCTGTTCAGGAGGGTGCGAAGTTCCTTGAAGCGCCGATGGGCGGACGCGGTGTGCTGTTAGGCGGCGTTCCCGGCGTTCTTCCGGGTGAGGTTGTAATCCTGGGCGGTGGTGTGGTTGGAATCAACGCGGCGAAGATGGCTGCCGGACTGGGGGCGCACGTGACGTTGCTTGATATCAGTATCGATCGTTTGCGCTATTTATCCGATGTGATGCCGAGTAATGTTGATACCATGTACTCGAACACCAGCAATATCCGTGAAGCAATAAAAAAAGCGGATCTGTTAATAGGCGCGGTACTTATACCCGGCGCCAAGGCGCCGCATCTTGTGACGCGGGATATGCTTCAATTGATGAAGCAGCGTGCCGTTATTGTTGACGTAGCAATCGATCAAGGTGGCTGTATTGAGACGATATTTGAGCATGGTGCGACTACGCATGAAGATCCGGTTTATGTTGTGGATGGTATTGTGCATTATTCGGTTGCCAACATGCCGGGCGCGGTTCCACTGACTTCAACACTGGCTCTGACCAACGCGACGATCCCTTATGCGCTGAGGCTTGCCGATAAGGGATACCGCCAGGCGGCTATTGACGACCCGGGGATTATGGCTGGCATCAACATGGTTGACAACAAGATAACGTGTAAAGGTGTTTCCGATGCGTTTGATCTGCCGTATACGCCGGTCGAGGAGGCGCTCGGACTATAGGTTCGAATGAAGGTACCCATCAGAAGACTTCCCCATGGTGAGGGACTGCCGCTGCCTCAGTATACCAGTGTCGGATCGGCAGGTTTAGACCTGTATGCTGCTGTCGATGATGTACTGATGATCAAGCCGCATTGCACCGTAGCAGTGCCGACGGGTGTTACGATCGCTTTGCCGGGCGGTGTTGAAGGGCAGGTCAGACCGCGCAGCGGGCTTGCACTCAATCACAACGTCGGTGTTATCAACTCCCCCGGCACAATCGACAGTGATTATCGAGGCGAGGTGATGGTGTTGCTGACCAACTTCTCAGACCGTGATTATGAAATCAAACGCGGGGATCGGGTGGCTCAGTTGGTAATTGCCCGCTACGAGAGAATAGAGTGGAGGGAGGTTCAGGAATTGCCTCAGAGCGAACGAGGCGCGAGTGGTTTCGGGCATAGCGGGAAATGATTCGGAATTTTCCTCGCGCATTATTGTACCATAAGGTAACTCCCCGCTGGGAAGTGGGTGTGACTTGGGTTACTCCGTTGGCATTCCAGCGGCAGATGGAAAAACTGGCGGAAGCGGGCTGGCGGACGACCCTACCGGATGAACAAGGAATGACGACGGATGAGCACAAGGAATTTCTGTTGATCTTTGATGATGGTTATGAGTGTATTTACCGGTATGCTTATCCAATCCTGACAGATCTCGGTTTCAAAGCAGTTGTATTTATTCCAAGTGGTTATATCGGAAGGATGAACGATTGGGATCATCATTTACTTGGTCGAAGGTTTGGGCATCTTACGCTTGAAATGCTCAATGAGTTGACTGCGGCTGGTTGGATGATCGAGTCTCACACGGTGTCGCATGTGGATTTGCTGCGATTGAGGGACGACTTGTTAGGGCTTGAGATAGGAGGTTCGCGACGGGAACTTCAGACTTCGATCGGACAGCAATTGAATTGGATTTCTTACCCGTTCGGGAGATACGATCAGCGTGTGGTTGACGCATCGATTAAAGCCGGATATTCCGGAGCCGTGGTTCCGGTTTGCAGGAGGTCGGTTGATGTCCCGGATGGTTTTAATCTGATTGTAGCGGATGCTGTATACCGTTGGGATACTCCCAAGATGGTTTTGAATCGTTTGGAGCAAGGTGATGGCTATTGTGCAGGCAGGAGGCTGCGCAGGATTGTTAACGGATTTAGCGTAGGAACTGTCGTATGGAGGCGTCTGTTTCCATTTCGCGATCATTCAAAACCGCTTGCAATGGACAGATAGGAGTACTATATTTTCAGTAATTATACCAGTGGGTCAGACATTCCTGTCTGACTACTCTTGAATTTCATTCAATATGGAAGTTTACTGGGGAATTCACGACCCTTGGTTGAGACCGATTTAAAGAAGCTTTATTATTCCATTGGTGAGGTTAGTCGCCTGTTGGGGATTGACCAGCATGTATTGCGCTACTGGGAGACCGAATTTAAGGAGCTCGCTCCCCGTAAACGTAAGGGTGGTAAGCGTCTATATAAAGAGAGCGATCTGCAGACAGTCAGGTTAATAAGGAAGTTGCTTTATGAAGATCGCTATACAATAGAGGGCGCGCGCCGCAAGCTTGGTAATGTGAGTCGTATAGAGATCGATGAGTCAGATCAAGCAAAAACTGGTGAAGCAGTTGGAAAGACCGATATTATCAGTGAGGTGCGTAAGGACCTATTGGAATTGAAGGAGATAATGGACGGTTGAGCGTCTGAATGTCTGTAATTTCGGGGCGTGGCGCAGTCTGGTAGCGTACCTGACTGGGGGTCAGGTGGTCGCTGGTTCAAATCCAGTCGCCCCGACTAATATAATATCTTGTTATAACGTTAAATAGCCCGGTTTTTCAATCGGGCTATTTGGCGTTATTAGGGTCTGTTGAAAAACTGCATCCACAAGAGGATCATCAAATTATTATCATAAGTGGTTGCTGTAAAATCGTTTTTTATTATTGATCGTAGCAGTTTGGCAGCTGGTTGTGGTCTTGGGAATAAAATCTGTTATATTGTACCATTCTAAATCAATCCATCCGGAGTCTGTTTGCGTCGCGAAATCCCGCTTAAGATAACCCTGTTCTTCGGTCTGTTCATGATCGTCCAGTATTTTGTACCGCACTGGGCGGTCAACGAACTCGCCGGTCGTTTCCAGCAGTGGGCGGTGATTGTCCTGGCTTTCGCTTACGTGCTGGGTGTGGCGAACCTCGTCCGCATCAATCTCGACGTCGTGTCCAAGCGTGGGCGGGACTGGCAGTACAAGATAATCACCGTTGCCGCACTGCTTTGTACGCTGCTAGTCGGGCTTATTGGTGGCATCACCCCCGGCACATTCTTCAACGACCGCCTCTACCTGAACATGTACGTCCCGATGTCATCGACGATGTATGCGACGCTGGCGTTCTTCATCGCGTCGGCGGCATACCGGGCGTTCAGGATCCGCACCTGGCAAGCTGCTTTACTGGCGGTAACGGCGATCATTGTGATGTTGGGACGGGTGCCGGTCGGACGGCTGGTCTGGAATGATATGCCCGGGTTGGTCGACTGGGTGATGGAGGTGCCCAATATGGTGGCGCAGCGCGGCATCCTGATCGGCGCGGCGTTGGGCGCTGTCGCGACAGGGCTGAAGATGGTGTTCGGGATTGAGCGGAGTTATTTGGGGAGGGGGAAGTGAGGGATGAAGGATGAAGGATGAGGGATGAAAAGCTTGATAGGGGAGAGCTGACTTTATTCGGCTGCCTTATGAATCGGTGAGACTGACATTCCTGTCTGTACCCCGCTAAGTCTCACTCATCTCGTAACTTAACAACCTGATCGACGGAATTTGGAATTTACATTTGAAAGCAAGGAGGAATATATAAATGAATCAGCTTTACTATGGTGACAATTTGGATATAATGCGGAAGCATTTACCAGATGAATCAGTTGATTTGATATATCTCGATCCACCCTTCAATAGTCGCCGGGCGTACAATATTATTTTTAAGGATGAGGAGGGGAAGCGGGCTTCATCTCAGATCGAGGCTTTCGAAGATACTTGGCGCTGGACTCCGCCAACTGCGCAAGCTTTTGACGAACTTATGTCCAGTCATTTAGTGTCACCGCAACTGAAGACGACCATGAACGCATTCAAGTCGTTCATGAAGACCTCCGATCTGATGGCATACCTGACCATGATGGCAATCAGACTGGTGGAATTGCGCCGTGTCTTGAAGGAGAGAGGTTCATTGTATCTTCACTGCGATCCAACGGCAAGTCATTATCTGAAGATACTGCTTGACCAGATTTTCGGTCAGCAAAACTTCAGAAATGAGATAATCTGGAAAAGGACGAGCTCGCATGGGAATGTTAAAAAGAAATTCGGGGCGATTCACGACACCGTTCTCTTCTATTGCAAGGGGAGGGGAA
>CAYYHI010000012.1:0-4262 GCA_964471745.1 uncultured bacterium
AAGTTGCTTATGCTGCGGCTTGAAACTGTCCATTATAAAGTGCACCCCGTAATATAACTGTCCTGCTTCTTGTTTTGATGTGATTTTCTGGTTATTTTATTAAACAATTTAATTGGATTAAGGTTGGTTTCTCCATAACCCGGTATTCTTTTGCCAAGGATTTCCCAATGAGTGAGAACGAAAAATTCAGCAACTTGATATTCAACAGTATCAATGATGGGGTCTTCACAGTCAGTCAAGGCTGCATCATCACATCATTCAACCGGGCAGCCGAACGGATAACCGGCTTCAAGACATCCGAGGCGATCGGGAAACACTGTTTTGACATTTTCCGAACCGAACTTTGCCACAAGAGGTGCCCTCTGAAGGATACCTTGAATGACCACGATCCGGTCGAAGACGTGCACTTAACCATAATCACACGCGACGGATGCGAACTCCCCATCAGTGTGACCACCGAGATACTGAAGGATGACGGTGGAAGCATTATCGGTGCGGTGGAGTTCTTTCGCGATATTACGGAGCTCGAACTGTGCAGGAAGCGCTGCGACCAGAACAAGGTGCTGAGCGATATTGTCAGTGTGAACTCCGAGATGCAAAAGATTGTCCAGATGCTTCCTAACATCGCCGATTCCGAATGCAATGTGTTAATTCAGGGACCCAGCGGCTGCGGCAAGGAGGTTATCGCACAAGCTATTCATAGCCTGAGCCCGCGCAAATATGGACCATACATTAAGATTAACTGCGCCGCTCTTCCAGCCACACTGCTGGAGTCGGAGTTGTTTGGATATACCAAAGGTGCTTTCACCGATGCCAAGCGGGACAAGCCGGGGCAATTCTGCCTCGCCAACAGAGGCACACTCCTGCTCGATGAGATAGCCGAAATGGATGTGTCTTTACAGGTAAAGCTTCTGCGTGTACTTAACAACGGTGAGTTCCAGCCTCTCGGTTCAACCAAGACCTTGCATACCGACGCCCGAATTCTCACCGCCACCAATGCTGACCTTGAAACGGCTATCATGCAAGGGCGTTTTAGGAAAGACCTCTACTTCCGTATCAATGTGGTCAATATAGATATCCCGCCCCTGAAAGATCGCCCTGAGGACATCCCACTCTTAGTTGATCACTTTATGAAGCTATTCCAGGGGAAGATGCACAAACCTATCAAGCGGATCTCACCGGCGGCGATTGCGGTGCTGAGGAAATGCCCATTCCCCGGCAATACACGCGAGTTGGAAAACGCTATCGAACACGCATTTGTCATGTGCAACAACGAAGAAATACTACCCGAACACCTGCCACTTAACATCATCAATATGGCAGAACAAAGCAAGAGACCGGCGCAGAATGAAATAAGCGAGAAATATCTATTGGAAGAAACCTTGAAACGAAACAGGGGAAACAAGACAAGAGCGGCTGGCGAGTTGGGCATGCATCGGGCAACGCTTTATCGGAAGATAAAGATGTACGGAATAAATATCCAATCCTGAATACTGCTTTATAACACATCCTGATCTTATTTTCGGTTCCACAGTACAATCTCTGGATCAAATCGCATACATTGATACTGTTGAATTATACCGCTTTATATGAACATCCAGCTTAGTGAAGCGGGATGCCCTCGTCCCGTTATGAAGGTTTAGTAATACAAGCGCGGACGAGGGCGTCCACGCTTCACGACAGAAGCAGTTTTACTTCCTTTTATAAACATACCACTCAAATCCGGCTTTCTCTTACGACTTAAGTATATTATATTGGCTATGAAAAGAGGATAACGTATTCATATTATCAGGAGGTCAAAGTGGAGTTGAACGCTCCCATCTATGGAGTACGGGATACCGATGATGCAGCCGATGATCTCGACTTTATCTTCAACCGGTATTACAGAGCGCGCCGCTGGCAGACTCAGCCTGCCGAAGTGGCTTGGAGACCATTAACGGACATGTTTGAAACCGAGGATGAAATCATTATCGTGATGGACATCGCCGGTATTACTCTCAACGACATCAAGCTTAGCATAATTGGAAACATCCTGTCCATAAGAGGTGTAAGGCGTGAACAGACAGGGCTTCGTAAGCGGCATTTCCATAAGATGGAGATCGATTTCGGTCCGTTCGAACGCAGCATAAAACTGCCGTCGCCTGTTAATCCGAACCGAACATCGGTGCGATACTTACATGGCTTCCTCGAAATCCATCTCCCCAAACAGGAGGAGCAGCGAACCGACAGATTTGTAATACCGATCTCCTGAGGATGATATGAACGAAGAAAAACTGAATACACTCACTCCGGCGCTTCCCTTGCAATTGCCGCTGTTCCTGACAAACGATCTCATCATATTCCCGGGCATCCTAAGTCCGATCATCGTGCAGGACAGGGAAGACATCGATCTTTTTAACGAGGTACTTGCCAGCGAAAACAAGCTCGTCACAGTTGTATTAAAAAAACCTGGCAAGACTCCGGACGCGAGAATTGATAAGCCGTATCCAATAGGCTGCGCGGCAGTCGTAGTCAAGATGGCACGCGTACCCGATGGCAGTATCCGCTTGCTGCTGCAGGGATTGGGCAGAGTAAAGGTTAAAAGCATCGAGGAAAGCCCGACCGGAATGAAGCTCGTCAGCCTGGATCACATCAAGACCAGCAAGGCTGAAGGAATGCGCGCCGAAGCTCTTACTC
Organism: uncultured bacterium; assembly: GCA_964471745.1. Classification (GTDB taxonomy): domain Bacteria; phylum Electryoneota; class AABM5-125-24; order Hatepunaeales; family Hatepunaeaceae; genus CAYYHI01. Next base: position 2,677 of record CAYYHI010000012.1, read on the forward strand.
GCAACCTCAAGGAGGAGTTCAGCGAAATCATCGATAAAGCCCCACACCTTCCCGACGAGATGAAGATCGCGCTGATAAATATAAATGATTCCGGTGCGCTGGCGGACTTTATCACCTCAAATCTGAATATGAAACCCGATGAGCGACAGGAAATACTGGCTGAGATGGATGTGGAAAAACGATTGACAAAGGTGTCAAAACTGGTAATCCGCGAGCTGCAGATAATACGGTTGGGCAGCCAGATACAGAGCGAGGTGTCAGCTACTATCGATAAGAACCAGCACGAGTACTTCCTGCGTGAACAGTTGAAGGCAATACGCAAGGAACTCGGTGAGGACCAGGAAGGCACAGAAATCAAGGAGTTGATGGAACGTTTCGAGAAATTCGATGCGTCTGAGAATGTCAAGGAAACAGTAGAAAAAGAGATCGAACGGCTGAGGAGGATGAACCCTGCTTCGGCTGACTACAATGTAAGCAGAAACTATGTCGACTGGCTCTTCGACCTGCCCTGGAACACATCATCCGATGACAGGCTTGACATCGTGATAGCCAAACGTATCCTTAACCGGGATCATTACGGCTTGGATGATGTGAAAGAACGCATCCTGGAATATCTCGCTGTGAAGAAGTTAAAGCCGGAGGGTAAAGGATCCATTCTATGTTTCGTCGGACCTCCCGGAGTTGGTAAAACCTCTATCGGTAAATCGATTGCTACGGCGATGGGTCGCAAGTTTGTTCGTATGTCGTTGGGGGGACTTCGTGACGAAGCTGAGATCCGCGGTCACCGTCGAACGTATATCGGTGCCCTGCCGGGCAGGATTATCCAGAACATCAAGCGTGCCGGAACAAACAACCCGGTCTTCATGCTTGACGAAATCGACAAGCTCGGCACAGACTTTCGCGGCGATCCCTCCTCGGCGATGCTTGAGGTCCTCGACCCGGAACAGAATTTCGCCTTCCAGGACAACTACCTTGAGCTGGATTTCGATCTCTCCGGGGTGATGTTCATAACCACCGCAAACCACCTGGAAACCATTCCGCCGCCGCTCAGGGACAGGATGGAGCTGATCAAGTTACCAGGTTACATCACGCCGGAAAAGGTTCAGATTGCCCGGCGCTACCTTCTGCCGCGTCAGATCGAACAGAACGGACTATCCCGTCAACAGATTTCATTCACGGATAAAGCCCTCGAGAATGTGGCGATATATTATACTCGTGAAGCCGGCGTCAGGACACTTGAACGCACTATCGGTAAGATCTGCCGTAAGATAGCCGTGAGGGTGGCGGAAGGAATGAGAAAGCGAACCAGTATCAGCGTACGCAACCTGAAGGATTACCTCGGCGCGCGCAAAGTTATGCCCGACTTGTTCCAGCGCAAGCCTCAGGTCGGCATCGCGACCGGGTTGGCATGGACGCCCGTAGGCGGGGTCGTTCTGCGCATCGAAGCCATCGCCGTACCGGGTGAAGGCAGGTTGAAGATCACCGGCAGACTCGGCGAGGTGATGCTGGAATCAGCCGAGATCGCCATGTCGTTGATCAAGTATAATGCCGACAAGCTGAATATCCCCTATGATATGTTTAAGAAG
>CAYYHI010000012.1:4272-33369 GCA_964471745.1 uncultured bacterium
CACGACGTCCACATCCACATTCCCGAAGGCGCTACACCCAAGGATGGTCCATCGGCAGGAATAACCATCACAACTGCGCTGGCTTCGATTTTCACCGGGAGACCGGTACGTCACGATGTTGCGATGACCGGCGAGATAACCCTTGAAGGCGGGGTTTTGCCGATCGGTGGTTTGCGCGAGAAGAGCGTTGCTGCTGCCCGGGGGCATATACGGACAATCATCTGTCCGGCTGCCAATGAGGTCGATCTTGAGGAAATCCCGGACATCGTCAAGGAGAAACTGGAGTTTAAGTTTGTTGATTCGATCGATGAAGTGCTGAAGATAATGCTTCTGCCGAAACCGAAAAGAAAACGTAGGAAGGCGGCGTGATATTCAACTGCAACGGATATACGCAAACGACATTGCGCCTTTGCTATATGTGAATCTAAATCTCGTTTTAGAACTCACAGTCTGTCCGAGAATACCAAATTAAGCGTGCTGCCACGTGTCCTCACGTGGCAGTAGAGTGATGTTTCAAGCGTCAGGTGGGGACACCTGACGCCACGATAAATCCAACCATTCGTCATAACATACACTAGATTGGGATTTAGAACTTAAGCAGACCCCAGTTATTTACAATTATGACCCTGCTTACTACCCCTGTCTCTCTTCCACCAAGCCACGCAGATAATCGGGGCGGTCTGAAATCAGCCCATCTACGCCTAACTTCAACAGCCTCCGCGCGTCGGACAACTGGTTGACCGTCCATACGATCACCTTCAACCCCTCCGACCTGGCAGCCTTAGCCCATTCAGTATTGAGTATCTTGTAATACGGAAGGAAAAACTCGCAATCCAGCAGGCGGGCTGCATTTACCGCATGACGACCATCGACCAGTCTGCCGGTCAGTCTGTCGAGCAGCAATCCCCGACTGATATCCGGCGCCACCTCGCGCGCCCTCTGCAATGCGTCCGGAATGAATGAAGTTATTAATGTCTGACTCTCAAGCCCAAACTTCCTTATTAACGGAACAATCACATCTATCGCTTCCAAGTCCTTGATGTCGAAATCATAATTCGTTCGATTTGTATACCGTTCAAAGAGATCCCTGACAGTCGGAAGCAGTTCACCGCCGCCGATGTCGATTGTTTTTAACTCTCTGCCGTCCAATTCCCTCACCGCACGATAACCGCTGCCGGGTAGATGTATCCGCTCGTCGTGGAAGATCACCGGTATCCTGTCTCGCGAAAGCCTGACATCGGTCTCGATCCATTCGATGCCTTTATCGAGGATATAATCAAATGCCGCCATACTGTTCTGCGGGCGGTAATAAAGACCGCCGCGATGGGCGATCAGGTGAAAATTAGTCTGTCGTTTATCTTCCATTGAAATCAACTCTTCAACTTCACCAATGTAATCCCATAATCACCTTCGCCGTATTTGCCAAAGCGAAATGATTCGACCAGTGGATGATCCCTAAGCTGGTCGTGAATGCTACGCGACAGTACACCGGAACCCTTGCCATGAATAATCCCGACGCTGCCCCGCCCCACTGCGGCACCGTCATACAGATAACGATCCACCTGCAGAAGCGCTTCCTCCCGACGCAAGCCGCGTATATCAAGTTCAAGCGGCACATCCGGGTGTTTGATTACACCTGTCCGGATCGGCTTGGCTTTCTGCGGTTTTGCCGTCACAACCGTGATGCGGTCCTTCACCATCCACAACTGAACCGCACCAACCGCTACGCATATCTTGTCGCCGCGTGAACTGACCGCCGTCACTTCACCGACGGTTTCCGAATCGTCCAACTGAACCTTGTCCCCAACCTCCGGTGCTTTGCCGGGTATCGGTTGTAGACCCTTCTTTGGACTCTTCCCGGATTTTTGCTTTGGTTTATCGACAAGGAACTCTGAGGATTCATCCTTGGTGGTGGACTTCCCCAGCTTCCAGTCTATCTCGCGGCGCAGCGCGTCGACCTTCCGATGCGACTGCTTGATAATCTCACGGTTTGCATCCTTCTCACGGATCTCCTTTACGACCGCTTCCACCGTTCGGCGGGCTTCCTTCAGCAGCACTTCAGCTTCTTCGCGCGCCTTCTGTTTCAGTTCCTTCTCCCGAATCTTCAAGCGTTTCAATTTCTCAAGGTAAGCGTCTTCCAACTCCTTTTGTGTCGAAGTTCTCTGCTCCTCATCGATTAACAGCGACTCGTAATGACGTACCTTTTCGCTCAGGTCTGCTATCAGATCCTCCACCTTGCCCTTATCGCTGCCGAGCACTTCCTGCGCGCGCGCGATTAAATCATCCGTCAATCCCGCTCGACGCGCAATGTCCAGCGCATAACTCGATCCGGGTATCTTCGCGTGAAAGCGATAGGTGGGCTGGAAAGTATTCAGATCGAACTCCATTGAGCCGTTTACGCAGCCCTCGCTGGAATGTGCGAATGCTTTCAATGAGCCGTGATGCGTGGTGACGATGGTCAGAGTGTGACACCGGGTCAGCTTCTCCAGCACGGCAACCGAAAGCGACGACCCTTCCTGGGGATCAGTCCCGGCGCCGATCTCATCGATCAGAACCAGCGTTCCAGAATCGGCTGTTTCCAGTATCTCCCTCAGCCTCATCACATGTGCGGTAAATGTCGACAGGTCATCGGCAATCGACTGCTGGTCGCCGATATCGGCTTGAATATCTCTGAATAAGGGTATTGATGTGCCGGGTAAGCCGGGTACGTGCAAACCACAGCCAGCCATCACGCAAATCAGACCGACACACTTGAGCGCCACGCTCTTACCCCCAGCGTTGGGTCCTGAAATCACCAGCGTCGTGGCTTCCCGTCCAAGCTCCAGCGTAAGCGGCACAACCTCGCGCTCGCCAGTCAGATCCAGCAATGGATGCCTCCCGCCGAGTATATTGATCGTACAATCCTCCGAGATCACGGGTGCGCAGCAATCGAGCTTCTCAGCCAAGCGCGCCTTCGCCCAGACACAGTCGAGATCGGTCATCACATCCTGGTTCACCTGCATCTGCTCGGAATGCGCTCGAACCTCGTCTGATAACTGTGCGAGGATGCGTCTTACTTCGTCGCGCTCAGCCAGTTCCAGGGCGCGTATCTCGTTGCCAAGATCGATAAGCGACGTCGGTTCGACGAATAAGGTCCCTCCGGTTGACGAACGGTCGTGAACGATACCCTTGACCCTTGACATCGCATCCGACCGAACCGGCAGAACATAACGACCGTCACGGATGGAGAAGGTCTCATCGCGCAGTATACCTTGTTTCGCCAGGCGGGGTAAAATGCGGGCAAGCTTGATACGGATATTGTTCTGCTGCTGTGCCAGTAAGTTACGCAATCGCGAAAGCTCGGGTGAGGCATTGTCACGAACAGTTGCTTCAGGTGTGATGACCTTTTCAAGACGGCTTTCCAGATCGGGAGCCGGATTCAGATCCCTGGCAAGCCTGCAGATCAGCGGCATATTCCCCCGCTCACGATCCAGAACCCGTCGCGTCGTGTGCTGAACGCGCAGATGGAAGAGCAGCTCCAACAGCTCCTCGGCAGACAGCACCGAACCCATGACAGAAACCTTTGCCAATATGGGACGCGGATCCTTAAGACCGCCGCTTGACAGACTGCCGCCGCGGTCGAAAAAACCGCGAACCTCTTCGATCCTCGAAAGCTCCTCCCGAACCCATTTCAACGGTCTGCCGGGTGAAAGTTTCGACAGACGCTCACGACCCTCCTCGCTGACGGCAAGGTTGACAAGCACATCAACCAGTTTATCGAATTCGAGAGCTTTAAGAGTCTGCTGCATTGATTTAATATAAGATTGTAAAACCAGAGGCAGGAAGCAAATTGCTAATCGAGAGCATTAACAAAATACTGATTCCAATATGTTGTCATTCTGAACGAAGTGAAGAATCTCGTTTTCATTCCCCTGCTATTGGAGATTCTTCACTTCGTTCAGAATGACGAAATGTGAACTTGGTTATGATATCAGTATTCAGTTAACACTCTCTACTAATCTTTGGTTTGTGCGCTGATATGCTTCACCAGTTTCCCCAGATCGAGACCGGTCTCGTCGGAAATTTTATCCAGATCGATATTCTCCAATGAAGGATGTTCAATGAAATATATAGCCGCCGCGCGCGCTTCAGGACTGAGTTCATTGAGATCAATATCAATAGTCGTTCCCGATGATTTTAATCCGTCATAAATCACACCGGCAGTAAGTCCAAGATGATCATCATCACGCAGCAGTTCTCTGACCAATCAATCAGCTTTGGGCGAGAGTGTATCGAGCGAGATTTTCAGGGTAGTCAACCCTTTAATTCTGTCTTTTAGATTTGAAGCAGTCTGATCTGCAGCCTTGGAAAGTCTTTGGGGATCACCTGTCTTTTTAACAGACGCCACGGCTTGCATAGTGCGCTTCCTGATGGCAGTTCCAAGCGCTTCGCGGTAACGGTTTGCCAGGGAATGAGCAACCTTCATGGTTGTTCCGTAGATGGGTGAATCACCGGCAGCAGCGTCCAACACATTGCCAAGGGGAGTAACCGCCACGAGAATCGCCAGCGCCAGGACCAGTAGTATGCCCTTCAGCGCTCCGACGAGAAATCCACCCAAACGATCGACCGATTTGACCGGACCGTGCCGGATTATTTTACGCACAATCGCACCGACAAATCTGACAATCAGCCAGACCACCAACAGGATGAGTATGGATACGATGATTGTCCGAACGACCTGCGGAACAGCCTGGGGTGGTAACTGCGCGCCGATGGCAGGGGCGAACTGACGTGCTGCCAGGACACCGATTACCAGACCGGCAGCATCGAATGCCTCGCGGATAATTCCCCGCCATAATCCCCAAATTGAGAATATGGCGATAACAGCGAGAATTATTATATCATAGATGGTCATCGCTGCCAATAATTTGTGAGAAAGTTAAAATCTGAAAAGTAATTTATTAGGTAGTGTCAGCGATTTATTATCATTCCCGAGAAACAGTGTATCCGAGAATGTGAAAAACACACGGAAACTCATCATTCCATCGGAAGATGGAATCCAGTAACTACCGAAATTTCAGCAACTCCTCTGGATTCCAACTTTCGTTGGAATGATGAATTCCGAGACAATCTGGTATTCTCGGACAGACAGGAAAGCGGGAATGACAACCATCAAGGGACACCACCATTTACTATTACTTAATAATTCTCACTCTTTTGTACTTGTACCCTGATGACAAACCTACCTCATCATAGATCGACGCTGCATGCGTATCATCTTCTTAATCTTGCGCCGTGCAGCGGCTGACTTGCGTTTACGTGCCTCAGACGGTTTCATGTAACGCTGGTGTTTACGGATCTCCGCCATCAATCCGCACTTCTCACAAGACTTGGTGAAACGCCTGAAGGCACGGTCAAAGTTCTCACCTTCACGTATTTTAGTATACGGCATTAAGTTACTCCCTGAAAACAAACAAAGAAACGATCATTCAACCTCCATCCATAACTGCGAAATTAATCGGTATTGAAAGGTTTTACTGAAACTATTAAATATAATCACTAATAACCCCTGCGTCAAGCGTATAATCCGGTTCATCAACATTTGGGTAGTATCAGCGATTTGCTACTAACCCAGTCCCATTTTATCATTAACCTTCCGGACTACTCGCTGTGCAATGGGTCTGACCTTATCCGCACCTTCTTTCAGCAGGTTCTCAATATATGCCGGGTCGGCGGTCAACTCCCGGTAGCGCTCCTGCAGCGGTCTGAGCCCTTCAATAACTACCTCAGCCAGCTCGTTTTTCAGCTCACCGTATCCCTTTCCATCGAAATGCGCTTCGATTTCCGCACGGCTCTGACTGCTGAACAGTTCGTAGATTGTCAGCAGGTTATTAATACCGGGACGCTTCTCATCGAACAGGATGTCTTTGTGGGAGTCGGTAGTCGCGCGCTTGATTTTCCTCCGGATTACGTCCGGTGGATCGAGGAGGTTGACCGCGTGTCCCTCAACGGTTTCGCTCTTTGACATCTTAATGGTCGGATCATCAAGTCCCATAATACGGGCGCCAATATCTGGTATGACAGGTTCTGGGATAACAAAGACATCGCCGTACAAGGAATTGAAACGCTGTGCGATGTCTCGTGCCAGTTCAACGTGCTGTTTCTGATCTTCCCCGACCGGCACATAGTCGGAGTCATAGAGCAGGATATCGGCTGCCATCAACACCGGATAGTCAAGCAGTCCGGTACCGATGATCTCCTGCCTGGCGGATTTATCCTTGTACTGGGTCATCCGTTGCAGCCAGCCGAGTGGCGTGATGCAGTTCAGAATCCAGGTCAGTTCGGTGTGTTCCTTTACATGTGACTGCACGAACACGGCTGACAACTCGGGGTCGATACCGACAGCGAACAGTAGTCCGGCAAGTTCCCGTGTTTTGGCGCGCAGTTCTGTCGCATTATGCGGCACGGTGATGGAATGCAGGTCTACGATGCAGAAGACATTCTCGAACTCTTCCTGAGATGCAACCCAATGCTTCATAGCGCCGAGGTAGTTACCAATATGGATGTTGCCGGTTGGTTGAATACCGGATAAAACACGTTTTTTCATGGTGTTAATTCTCACTTTTCAAGCTGACCGAAAAAGTCTATCGGTGTTCCTGCCAGGTTTCAAGCGAAGCGTAACCTGGCATGTGTGTTCCTAAGTTCTGTTAAACCGTCAGGTTACGCTTCGCTTGAAACCTGACGGTAACGCAAGGTTTTTGTGGAGCGGGGACGCCCTCGTCCCTGCTTTCTATGACAGACTTCTCACAGCGGGACGAGGGCGTCCCGCTGCCACGAATATCAAATCAGTTAACACAGAATCGGGCTCAAATTCCAAAGACTACTTCTCTCTGAACACAATCGAAATCGGCACGCCTTTGAAGACGTATTTATCACGGATCAACTTCTCCACAAAACGCTTGTACGGCTCTCTGATCAGTCCGGCGTGACTCGTGAAAAAAGCGAATTTCGGCGGTGCATCCTGAACCTGTGTTCCATATTTGATACGTATATACTTGCCCTTTGCAGCCGGTGGAGGAGTCCTAATCAGTTCCGGTCCGATATCATTGTTGAACTGCGACGTGGGAATACGCTTCTCCCGCTCAGCCTTGATCTCCAGAGCCTCCTCGATGACCTTGATCGATCTTCTGCCGGTCAGTGCCGAGATAAACAACACCGGAACCCAGCTCAACGAGGGCGCCTTGCGTTTCCACTCCTCCAGCCACCGGTCGGCACCCTTGGGATCTTTTTCGACTGCATCCCACTTGTTCACGCATAAAACCACTCCGACTCCACCATTTGCCGCCTGGTTTACCAGCCGAATATCACCTTGTGTCAAGCCGTCTACAGCATCTATCAGTACAGCCGCGACATCACATCGTTCCAGCGCTCGCAGTGCTCTCAGAGTGCAATAAAACTCAAGTCCCTGCTGCCCGAAACGCTTGCGACGAAGTCCGGCGGTGTCGATCAGCCTGATTCTCCGCCCGTGATATTGAATAACTGTATCGACCGCATCCCGGGTTGTGCCGGGTATTTTGGATACAACCATCCGTTCCATACCAGCTAACCGATTGACAAGTGAAGACTTGCCGCTATTGGGTGCGCCGATGATCCCCAGCGATAGCTCTTCCGCATCGGGCATTGCAGGGAGCTGGGGTTTAAGCTTCCGCAGCCGTGTAGCGACTTCGTCGAGCAGATCCCCTACAAGGTAGCCGGTCATTGCGGATACCGGCTGGGGATCACCCATCCCGATGCTATTAAGCTCCCATGCCAGACCGACCTGCTGCGGGTCGTCGATCTTATTGGCGACGAATATAGCTGGGACATCCTGTTTGATTATGATACGCACCAACTCGAGATCAATGTCCGAGGAACTCGTCTTGGCGTCGGCTATAAACAGAATAAGATCAGCTTCCTCGGCTGCAACGAGTGTCTGTTCGGTGACTGCTGCCGCCAGTTCGTCGCCTTTACCTGCGGGAAGATAACCGCCGGTATCGACCAATGTGAACGAAACGCCTCCCCATTCAGCTTCCGCGTAATGGCGGTCGCGGGTTACTCCAGGCTCCGGATCGACAACCGCTTGCCGGCGGCGTATTATCCGGTTGAAAAGTGTGGATTTCCCAACGTTGGGTCGTCCAACTATTGCTACAATGGGTAGAGGCATAATTTATAAATTGAAAAAGGATGAGGTCGTTTCCTTCCCAGTCAGACCCCATCCTCAGTTGAGCGGCTGACGGGCTTCGAACCCGCAACTTCCAGCTTGGGAAGCTGGTACGCTACCTATTGCGTCACAGCCGCGTCTTGAAAGCCTATGAAATTATAAGATACTTATCGTTCGATGTCAATGATAAAGTGTGAAAGTGTGAAAGAATCTATCACAGATTAATCAAAGACTACCGAACAATGACCAAAGACAATAGAAATACTCTTAAGGTGTACAGGTAAAGATATATTCCTCCGTTTTCATCCGTCTTGCCTGCCCAAGCTTTGAATGCTCGGATGAGAGACGCTTAACCTTGATTTTCCTGCGTGAATAGTAGCCGGACAGTATCTTTACGAAGGTTTTTTCATCAGGTACAATTCCACCTTTGGAATAGCTGATTACCAGTGTAGTTCCCGCCTTGCGGGTGGTTTCGCAGACAATGCTGATAGCCTTGGCTACTTTATCCTTATGAGCGAAAGGCGACTGGTGACGGTCGGTCCGGTAACGACCCATGTTACTGATCTCGGGATAGTCGTATTTAACCAGCGTTTCTATGAGGTGATAGAAGCGCGAGTAGTGCCCTTGTGAGTAAGGAGGATCGAGATAAACCACCTTTGCCTGTCGGATATATTCATGAACCTCCTGCATGAAAGTAATATAGTCTTCAGTCGATATGATGTGAGGCGAATAAGAAGAACTCTGCACATCAAGTACTTTTTCGAACTCAGCTACCTTTTTAAGGAACAAGTTCATTAAGGGGATTCGACGTTGTGAAATCAGATAATCCCGGTTTTTATAACTAACCCTGGGAAAAGCCGCCCAGTGACCAGGTCCGGGATTTACCCGGCTTAAAACAGCTATTAACGTCGAGAGCAGCAGACAGCGCAGTCCGAAGCCATCATAACCGGATTCTTCATTATCCGGTATCCACTCATCGCACAGTTTGTCAATCGCATAGCGCAGCGAATCGATCTCGGCGCATTGCCTGACACCAAGATAAGCATTCGAATAGTAAAGTGAAAAGAGATTGTACGGCTCCAACTTGTTCAACGTTCTGTATGCTTCAACACGCTGTGGTTTGAATAGTACCAGGTCATCCTCCGACCAGTCCTCAGGCTGCTCGGGACGCATAAAGTACGGGTAACCTTCGCAGAAATCACGGTAGACAGTCCAGTCGGAGCGTTGGTTGTTTTTTGTCGAAAACATGGAACGCTCAATCCTCAGACCCGGACTGAACAACTCCTCGAGATGCCGCATGTTGACAGTATAGTAACGCTTGAAATTAGCAAGTGCCCTCCCATCGAAACGCGGTTTGGGAACATAGTTGAGAAGTGTGTGACCGATAACCAGGGAATAGCGCTGAATATCGTTGGCAACAATCCTGCAGCGGTTCTTCAAAGCATAACCGATGGTATGCGTACCCGCCATCAGGTCGACTACGATATCGCCGGGGTCGGTCAATTCTTCGAGCTCACCGGCAATAAATGGAAGGATAGCCTTCTTTGAGCCCATATACTTTGTGACGACCAGTGTCGGATACTCGCCTGCCTGCTTGCTTTCTTTTTTTGTTTCTTCGTTAGTCATTGAAAACAGGTAAATTATGTTAATATTCTATTAAGATCGGATCCAGGATGAAAACGGCTTGAAATATAGTAATCTGACGGGTCATAGTCAAGCGGTTACCCTATTCGGATCCGTTCGATTACATAAAGGCGGGTTATAGTATTTGCCTGTGTGGTGTTCATGTATTAGATTGCATATTCCGTAAGATTCAAAACTATAGGTAAGTTATACAACAATGTCATTTTTCAAGGGCGTTATAATTTATACCGATGGAGCCTGCCGCGGCAACCCGGGTCCGGGCGGCTGGGGTGCTGTTCTCATTTACAAGGACAATGTAAAGGAGATCTCCGGAGGAGCAAATCATACCACGAACAACCGAATGGAGCTCACAGCGGTTATTAAAACACTTGAATCGCTGAAGAGCAGTACAGAGGTTGACGTTTATTCAGACTCGAGCTACGTGGTGAATGGTATGACAAGCTGGATACATGACTGGAAACGCCGCGGCTGGAAACGGGCATCCGGAGTGCTGGAAAACCGTGACCTATGGCAAAGACTCTCCGAGTTAAGCGATCAGCACCATATCACCTGGCACTGGGTGCGCGGACACGCTGGAGATGAGCTCAATGAGCGCGCCGACAGGCTTGCCAACAGCGCCATACCCAAGATGAGACGGTGATGAATAAACTTGGAAATCCACATTTTATCATTCCCGCGAAAGTCGCAATTTTGTCATTCCCGCGTAGCAGTCTGTCTGAGAATGAGAAAAACGCATAGAACCTCATCATTCCATCGAAAGATGGAATCCAGTAACTCCGCCAAAATCAGCAACTTCTCTGGATTCCAACTTCCGTTGGAATGATGAATCCCGAGACAATTTGGTATTCTCGGACAGACTGCTGCGCGGGAATGACAGCAACTGACTTACGTCTTTTTGCTCAAGTAGGTAATAGCTAAATTTCGTTAGTAAACAAATCCTTCACGTAATCCCAATATGTATGCTCAGAGCTTAACGAGTCGATCCTTATCCATCACAACCACCGTATCATAGATGTTCAACTGCGCTGAATGACTGACATCGTGTGCATAACCGCTATTTCGTAATTCCAGACCGCTGGTACACTCCCAGATAATCTCATCGATTCGGTTCTCCAAGCTGGTGAACGCCGACTCGCAAACACGGGCTTCAGGGGATTTATCATGCATCACGTAGGAGAGTATCGCACCCGCAGCGAGATAGTCCTCAACTGCGAATCTCAACACACCATCCTCCATAGGATTCTGCCATCGCTCACCGCAGGCAACAAACGTCACTGCCAGATCGGTTTGATCCAGAATGTCCACCACGGCTTTCCCGGTCGCTTCAGCGTTGATGAAAGAACCGACCAGAATCTTCGGCGCTTTCGCACCATAGCGGCAGCACGCGCCACCGTTCGGAGACATTAGGACAACCTTGGTCCCAGTCTTGATTTCAAAAAACGTTTCGGATGACAGCGAGAACTTGCCGATCTTCGGCACATCATCGCGGCGAACAGCCTTTTCGGCTTGAACCCTTTCGGCTATGGTATCCTGATCATCATGATTAACACTGGGGTAGATTATACCTCCGTGGTGCGCCGCCGTTACCGTCGTCGTTGAAAAAGAAAGCGCATCGACAATGACGATCATATCACCGCGTGCTTCGGCTGCCTTGGCGCCATCGCGTCCCCATTCCAGCTTGCAGATATAATTCGTCTGCGAAAAGCTGTCGGATTGCCTTCTGGAGGATATTCTCATTTCTTGGTTACCACCCAGATTTGTTCCCCGCCGTTTCTGAAATCGCTGTATTCATCGTATATGTCCATTTTAGCTCGATTACTGAATATCGAATATACCCAACTTGCAGACCATCTGCAAGTAATGAGTAATAATCCAACAAAGAAATTAATAAGGAAACCTATATCGGATGGATGTGTTTAATGATTATATTGAAGGTTTAAAAATCATTACACACTATCATAAACATGCAACAGTTGCCATCAATGAGCAACTATAAAGAGATCGAACAGCCCGGAAGCAATCTGATCAGCATTCGCGGAGCGCGGGAACACAACCTGAAAAACATCCATGTCGATCTGCCGCGTAACAGGCTCGTCGTAGTTACCGGCATATCAGGCTCCGGCAAGTCTTCTTTAGTGTTTGACACGCTATACGCAGAGGGTCAGCGCCGGTACGTCGAGTCCCTCTCCGCCTATGCCCGTCAGTTCCTCGGTTTAATGGAGAAACCGGACGTCGATCAGATCGACGGGCTTTCACCTGCAATATCAATCGAGCAGAAATCCGGCGTGCGTAATCCGCGCTCGACAGTGGGGACAGTGACCGAGATATATGACTACCTGCGCCTGCTCTACGCCAGGATCGGCATTCCACACTGCCCGTCGTGCGGCAAGCGGATTGAACGCCAGTCAGCGCAGGAGATTGTCGACAAACTGATGGAATTGCCGCATGGCATTAAACTTTCGATACTTGCGCCCATAATCCGTGGTCGCAAAGGTGAATATCAGGAGCTGTTTAAGTCACTCGCACGCGACGGCTTCGTCAAGGTACGGACGGACGGAACTCTGCACTCACTCGAGGAAGGTATTCATCTAAGCCGTAATAAGAAACACTCCATTGAAGTTGTCGTCGACAGGCTCAAGGTTATGCCGGATGTCCGTGAAAGGTTGACCGATTCGGTTGAACTCGCGCTCCGGCAGGCTTCGGGGTTGGTAATCGCCGCGCCTGAAAGTCAGCCTGAAGAGCTATTCAGCGAACACTTCGCATGCCCGGACTGCGGTATCAGCTTTGAGGAACTGAGTCCGCGTCTGTTTTCATTCAACTCCCCGTACGGCGCCTGCCAATCCTGCACCGGTCTGGGCTTCACGATGGAAATCGACGAGCGGCTGGTCGTCCCCGATCCATCCAAATCCATCATGGAAGGCGCCATCGTTCCGTTCGTCCGTGGGCAGGAATCGTGGAATATGCGCAGGCTGGAACAGGTCGGCAAAGCTTACGGTTTCAAGCTTACCACGCCGTTTTACAAACTAAATCGGGAGTATCAGCACCTGATACTCCGCGGCAGCAACGATAAGAATCTCAGGTTTGTCTATAGAAGCCAGGACGGTCGCACCCTTTGGGAGCACGAAGGGACCTGGGAGGGTATCATCCCCAACCTTTCCCGACGTTACAAACAGACCACCTCACAGAGGATCAAGGAGTGGATCGAGGAATTTATGGGGCAGGTCGCTTGTCCGGAATGTGGCGGTGAACGGCTGCGAGCCGAAGCCCGCTCGGTAACCGTCAACGGCATCGGCATTGTGCCGCTCACCGATTTCTCCATTGAAGCGGCGGCGAAATTCTTCCATGAAATCAGACTGAACGAACGTGAAACGAAAATTGCCCGGCAGATATTGAAAGAGGTCTCAGCGCGCTTGGAATTCCTGCTCAAGGTAGGGCTCAGCTATCTGACACTCTCCAGAGCGGCGGGATCATTGGCAGGGGGCGAGGCGCAGCGTATCAGGCTGGCAACCCAGATCGGCAGCGGACTGGTCGGAGTGATGTACATCCTCGACGAGCCTTCCATTGGACTTCACCAGCGGGATAACCTGAGACTGATCAGTACACTGAAACGGCTGCGAGACCTGGGCAACAGCGTAATCGTCGTAGAACATGATCGCGAGACCATCGAATCCGCCGATTGGGTTTTGGATTTGGGTCCCGGCGCCGGTCTGCTCGGCGGCGAGGTGGTTGCTGAAGGACCGCCGTCCAACATAATAGGTAACGACAAATCCCTGACCGGACGCTATCTCATTGGCAGTGAGAAGATCCCTCTACCGGTCAAACGACATAAACCGCAACGGGGCAATTACTTGAAACTCTACGGAGCTGAGGGTAACAACCTGAAAAAGATAAACGTTCAGATACCGCTTGGATGTTTCACAGTGGTGACAGGCGTATCCGGATCCGGCAAGTCCACGCTGATCGAAGAGACACTCTATCCTGCCCTTGCCCGGGCAATTTATCGCAGCCGCCTTCGACCGCTGCCGTTTAGGAACATCGATGGTATGGAATTGATTGACAAGGTTGTCGAAATAGACCAGTCGCCCATCGGACGAACGCCGCGCTCAAATCCCGCCACCTATACCGGACTGTTCAACCACATTCGCGACCTGTTTTCGCAACTGCCTGAGGCAAAGATACGCGGCTACAAGCCCGGTCGTTTTAGCTTCAACGTAAGAGGCGGACGTTGCGAAGCCTGCCAGGGCGGTGGCATCATCAAGATCGAAATGCACTTCCTGCCCGATGTTTACGTAACCTGCGAGGTATGCAAGAGCAGGCGGTACAACAGCGAAACCCTCGAAGTGCGTTATAAGGGCAAAGACATCTCGGAAGTCTTGGGAATGAGTGTCAGGCAGGCTCTCGAATTCTTCCGCGACATACCGCCTATTAGACGGAAGTTAGACGTGCTATTCGGTGTCGGGCTGGGATATATTAAATTGGGTCAGCAAGCCACCACGCTGTCCGGTGGTGAAGCCCAGCGCATCAAACTTGCCACCGAGCTGTCGAAAATCGCCACTGGCAAGACACTATACATCCTTGACGAACCGACCACCGGACTGCACTTTGCCGATATTAAGATGCTGCTTAACGTATTGCAGAAACTTGTGGATAAGGGCAACAGTGTGCTGGTTATCGAACACAACCTGGACGTGATCAAGTGCGCCGACTGGATAATCGACCTGGGTCCGGAGGGCGGCGATGAGGGGGGCTATGTAGTGGCTGAAGGACCGCCTGAGAAGATCATTATGGAAACACAGTCATATACAGGGAAGTACCTGTCAAGGGAATTAAACGCAGCAAAGGTACGGTTTCGCACTCAACAGGACATCGTCAAACAGGAAGCCTTGACTCAAGCGGGGTAAAAGTTGTAATTTGTTTTGTTGTTATTGTTTTATTATACGGGTGAAGTCAACGAATTGAGTCTGCCTATCAACTTTAACTTTCGGAAATATAGATGGAGCAAAAGAAAACCGGACTTTACGAACAACATCTGACTTTGGGTGCCAAGATGGTGCCCTTTGCCGGTTTTATAATGCCCGTCCAATACAGCGGCATCATCGACGAACATCTGGCGGTAAGAAAAAAGGTCGGCGTGTTCGATGTCTCACACATGGGCGAGTTTGAATTCCGCGGAACTGACGCTGAGAAGTT
Organism: uncultured bacterium; assembly: GCA_964471745.1. Classification (GTDB taxonomy): domain Bacteria; phylum Electryoneota; class AABM5-125-24; order Hatepunaeales; family Hatepunaeaceae; genus CAYYHI01. The sequence goes on from CAYYHI010000012.1 coordinate 19,286, forward strand.
CCTGAACCGGATGACCACCAACAACGTTGCCCGACTTGAGCCGGGTGCCATACAGTATTCGGCAATGCTCTACGATGATGGCGGTGTGGTCGACGACTTGCTGGTCTACCGTTTTGAGGATCATTATATGACGGTCGTCAACGCTTCCAATATCGACAAGGACTTTGAATGGCTCCGGAACCATCTTGAAGGTGATGTCGAATTGAAGGATGTTTCGGATCAGATAACTCTGCTGGCAATTCAAGGTCCGGATGCTGAAAAACTCATACAGAAGATCACTGGCTCGCCGCTTGATGAAATAGAATACTACAACTTCCACCTTGGCAGAGTAGCCGAAATAGACACCGTCATCTCCCGGACAGGCTACACCGGTGAAGACGGCTTCGAGCTATACGTCGACAGAACTGCATCGGGACAGTTGTGGAACGCGGTCTTTGACGCCGGCGAGAAATTCGGCGTGAAGCCGGTCGGTCTTGGCGCCAGGGATTCTCTGCGTCTCGAAGCGTGTTACAACCTTTACGGCAACGATATGGACCAGACTACCAATCCAATCGAAGCGGGACTCGGCTGGATTGTGAAATCAAAGAAAAAAGGCGGCTTTATCGGCAAAGAACCTGTTCTGAAAGCCAAGGAGGGAACCACCCGCAAACTCGCAGGCTTTATACTTAACCAGAAAGGGATCGCACGACATAACACCGATATATATACAGGCAGTAGAAAAGTCGGTCATGTCACATCGGGCGGATTTTCACCGATTCTGAATAAACCTATCGGACTGGCTTACGTTGACAAGCCGTACCACGAAGTAGGAACATCGATTGAGATAGACCTGCGCGGTCGCCACCTGCAGGCTGAAATTGTCCAGACTCCATTTTATAAACGCGCATGAACAAACCAGGAAATAATCCAACTGCAAAGCAGGCTGCAGCGAGGATACAGCTCTACTTCACCACCGGTGGCGTAAGCGATGAGCTGCTGAAGGGTAGCCGTGCTGTGGTTATTGATGTACTCAGGACCGCAGCTTCAATTACCGAGGCTCTGGATAAGGGAGCCAAGTACGTGATACCTGCGCCGAGTGTCGATGCTGCCAGCAATCTGATAAAACAGATACCGCGTGACGATGTCCTGCTCTGCGGTGAACACGAAGCAAAGCCGATTGATGGATTCGACCTCGGCAATTCCCCTTCTGAATACACATACAAACGTGTGCGTGAAAAACGGCTTATCTATGTCAGCACGAACGGATCGCTGGCTTTATTGAAGTGTGCCGCTGCAGAATCAGTGTATCTTTGTGGCTTTATCAACCTCAACGCCGTAATTGACACCCTACTCAAGCTAAAAACCCCGTTCCCTCTTATTATCGTCTGTTCGGGAAACCACAACCAGTTCTCGCTTGAAGATGCCGTTTGCGGCGGTGTATTGATTAACCGCATCCATCGACGCATCGACCAGGAATTCGACCTGAACGACGGCGCACGTGCGGCTGAGAAATTAGCCGTCGAATTCGGCGAGGACATCCCGAAACTACTCAACGAGACCGGACACGGGCAATATCTTAAGAGTATCGGTTTTGAAGATGATCTGACTTTATGTGCGGTTGACAGTGCTTATTCGGTCGTCCCAGTGCTGCGTGATGGAAGATTGGTTGCACTCTCAAGAAAATAAGACAGGGTAATATCAATATCCTTTTATTCAACCCGGGCAACGCGATGTCCGGGTTATGTTTTGATTTGGTTTTCTTCCTCTGTTTTGTATATTGTGCTCGATGGTTGATCTTGTCTCCTGGCAGTTAAATAATAACAATACTGTGGAATTTTCTACCGCAAAGGCGCAAAGACACAAAGAATAAGAGTTAAGTTCCTTTTTCAGTTAGTGTTAGCGATTCATTGTCATTCCCACCTTCCAGTTTGTCTGAGAATGACGTGATTACCCTCAAAATCATCATTCCATCGAAAGATGGAATCCAGTAACGCACGTAATATCAGCAACTTCTCTGGATTCCAACTTCCGTTGGAATGATGAATCTTGAGACGATTTTATATTCTCGGACACACTTGAAGGTATGAATGACAACATAGAGGAATCAGCATTTTGTTAATATTCTTGCTTTTTCTTTGTGTCTTAGTGCCTTCGTGGTCAACAAAATGAAAAACAAGAGCGAAAAAACACCCACTTCGCAAGCCCCCAGGAAATCCGTGCCAGGGAAGCGGTCCCGAAAGAAGGGTTCTTCAAAGACAGCCGTGAAGGGAATTGAGCTTCTATTCCTGTTATTGCTGTTCATGGGCGTCTTTATGGCGATATCCCTGGTCGGTTTTAATCCTGAGGATCAATCAGGATGGCTGGGCACGATAGGTCCTGTCTTCGCTGCGTTCTGCTCGCAGGTGATGTTCGGTCACTATGGCACTATGAGCCTGCCCCTTGTGATCTTTCTTGTGCTGCTATGGTGGATAACCGGCAGGAAATTCAGGATTTTTCGCTGGATAGTTGGGATTCTTGCAGTCGGTTTTTTCATTGGTTTCGGGAGTGGCTTTATCGGGATTCTGAACGGTGTGAAAAGTCCCGATTGGACAAGATGCGGCGCTTTGCTTGCAGTAATGGCTGAGAATGCAGTTCTCTATCTGCAACCGTTGGGAACGGTTATCGTATCGTTAACCGTTATTATCGCGCTGGCGGTGATCCTCTTCAATTTCCAGTTGACCAGACTCCTCAGAGCTTTAATCTCAGTATTTAAGGCTGTCGTATCATTCCTTATTCGAATAACGAAACTGTTGAAAAAAGCTGTCATTTCCGCAGAAACCGTTGAACGTGAAGAGGATCTGATACCGAAGCCGAATGATTATCACCTTGATCCACAGACTGAAAAGGAGATGTCGGGGATTGAAGATTCTGAAGCGGAAAGTCCAACGGTTGAAGATACGGGATCACCTCTTTACAGACCCGATGACGGGGCTGTAACAGACGCTGTTCCTCCACGGGAACTTCCACCCATAAAACTGCTGGATATGCCGCCTCCCGACCGTCCGGAGGTTGCTGCCGCCGAACTTGAAGATAATGCACGCCGCCTTGAAGATAAACTTGCCAGTATGCGCATCACGGCAAAGGTACTGAAAACAAATCCGGGTCCAATTATTACCCGCTACGATCTTGAACCCGCCGCCGATGTGAAGATTGCCCGCATTGTCAGTCTTGCCGACGATATAGCCATGGCGTTGAAGGCGCGCGGTGTGCGAATTCTGGCGCCCATACCGGGTGAAGCCGCGGTAGGTATCGAAATCCCTAATCGCCAGACGCAGGTAGTCTATATCCGCGAGATAATAGGCTCCGATAAATTCCGTCAGGCGGAAGCACCGCTCACTATTGCTCTGGGTAAGGATACAAGGGGCGGCATCTTCTGCACAGACCTTGCAAGGCTGCCCCACCTGCTGATAGCCGGCGCTACGGGTTCGGGCAAATCGGTCTGCATAAACGTCATCATTACGAGCCTGCTCTACCGCTGCGATCCAAGGAATGTGCGCCTTATCCTGATAGATCCCAAGAAGATCGAGCTTTCCCTCTATGCCCAATTGTCCGAACAACATCTTGTTTCACCCCCCGGATTGGGCGAGAAGGTTATCACCTCACCCGAAAATGCGGTAAAGACACTACAGAGTCTGCATATCGAGATGGAGCGGCGCTATTCCATATTGGCTGAGGTAGGTGTCAGAAGCCTGGAGGAGTATAACCGCTGGATCGATGCAACATCAGATGATGTAATAAATGCTGATAAACGCGAGCGTATTCCCTACCTGGTCGTTATAATCGATGAGCTTGCAGACCTGATGCTGACGGTACGTCGGGAATTCGAGGAACTGGTTGCACGGCTGGCGCAGATGGCGCGCGCCGTCGGTATTCACTTGATCGTGGCGACTCAACGACCGTCAGTCGATGTGGTAACCGGACTTATTAAAGCCAATTTCCCGGCACGGATCGCCTTCCGGGTTGCGACGAAAGTGGATTCGAGAACAATCATAGACAGTATGGGCTCAGAAGCGCTCCTCGGATTCGGTGACATGCTGTTGATGGGCATAGGCAGCAGCAAAATCAGACGGCTGCACGGCGCTCTCGTCACTACCGAAGAGGTCGAATCGGTCATTGAATTCGTGCGAGCTCAACCGCCGTGCGATTCAAAATTCGAACTCCCCGATCCGGAAATTAAAAAGATTACAATTGTCGGAGGTGATGAGAACACAACCACGATCGATACAGTGGACGAACTGTTCGAGGAGGCTGCGAAAATTGTCGTACGTACAGAACAGGGATCGGTTTCCGTGCTGCAGCGGCGGCTCAGGGTTGGTTACGCCCGTGCGGCAAGGTTGATAGACCAGCTTGAACAGGCTGGTATTGTCGGTCCGTTTGACGGCTCCAAAGCCAGGCAGGTGATGGTAGCTCCCGAAGAATTATTTGAACGATACGGGATCAATCTATGAGACCGGTTAAACTTATCTCTATTACGCTCGCGACTATCTTCCTCTTGATCGGTAATTCAGAAGCAATGAATCCCGGTTCGGCGCTGAAGAAGCTGCGCAAACGATACCACAAGGTCACATCTCTGCGAGCGGATTTCCGAGAGATATTCGAATGGTCGATGACCGGTGAAACCACCATCCGCATGGGGAAACTACTGGTCACCAGCGATAATAGATTTCGTATAGAAACCCCAGAGCAGCTCTTTATCGCTGACGGCAAGGATATATATCGCTATAACCGCCTAAAGGAACAGGTCATCATCGAGCCGGTCGGAAGCAACGACGAGCAGTTCCTACCCCGTAAACTGTTGCTCGATTTCGCTGATGGCTTCGACGCAACAGCAATAACAGAAATGGTCGTCGATGGCAGAGAAGGGTTGCGTCTGGACCTCATAGCAAACGATCCTGAGGTTTCATTGATATCTTCGGCAATCATCTGGGTAACTTCGGATGACTTGGTAGTGCATCGTTTGAAACTCATCGACCTGAATTCAAATTCGACTACCTACTATCTATCCGAAATAATATTCGATAAACCCGTTGAAGCCTCGGAGACAACATTCACACCTCCCGAAGGTGTTGAACTGTTTGATCTGCGTTGAGAATATTTGTTTGTGTCGCTTGATGGTTGTCATTCCCGCTTTCCAGTGTGTCTGAGAATGGGGAAAGCACATAGAACATCATCATTCCATCGTAAGATGGAATCCAGTAACTCCGGTAATATCAGAAACTTTTCTGGATTCCAACTTTCGTTGGAATGATGAATCCCGAGACAATTTAGTGCTGTCACGTGTCCCCACGTGACAGCTATGCACTGTAATAACAATAAATTATGGTGTCATGTGAGGACACATGACACCACTATTCTTATATTCTCGGACACACTGGCAGGCAGGAATGACAAAATTGTGACTTCTTAATAACGGTTATTAATGCAAGCGGGTACTAATCGGTGGTCTCCAGCGTCATTATGAGAGAAACGAAGTAATCTTAACCATTCGTCATTGCGAACGAAGCGAAGCAATCTCGTCGTCGGTCAATTCGCAATGACAGTTTATTCGTTTAGAGTGATAAGACACGAAATAACAGTATATTAAGGGCTTTTTGTTTGAATAACAGACGCGTCATTATTGGAATTTTTGCCAGTTTCGTCTTTATTTATCTGATAATCTGGATACCTCGACCGGGGGATTGGTTCAGAGGTGAATTGACAGCCTTTCAAGCCTTTTTCGGGCAGACTCGGGTCGACTTCGGCAACCTCTGGCGAATCCTGCTGCACCTTAAGCCGTTTCCTCTGATCTTAAGTATCCTGATCGTACCGGTACACTGCCTGGTGAGATCTCACCGCTGGTCGATCATGGTCAAGCGGATCGGCAGGCTCAAGCTATTCGACGGTTTCAGTATAATCATTGTGAGCTATTTCGCCAATTCGGTGCTTCCGTTGAGGATCGGAGAAGTGGCTCGCGGGGTGCTCCTCGGACGCCGCATTAATATATCGAACAGCGCCGGTTTGGGAACCGTCGCCCTCGACCGGGTACTTGATTTAATCAGCTTATTGATTTTAATCACAATCACGGGACTGTTGTACGATTTTCCTGTCGAGGTCAAACACGCTGCGTGGATACTCAGTATCGTATCTCTCGGGATTATCCTGATTATAGCAGCTTTTGTGATTTTCAAAGAACAGCGTGATGGTCTGCTTGGAAAGCTCCTTGAACGACTGCCGACTGGTCTTGGCAAAAAACTGATCGGAATGATAGACCAGTTCGTTGTCGGTTTGACTGCTCTGAAATCGTCGTCAAGCTATCTCCTGATCAGCATAGATTCTGTGATTATCTGGAGCTTGTATGCTGCACAGGTATGGCTCGTTATGATCGCTTTCAGTTTCCCACAGAACTACTCCTTAATCGCTTCTGAACCGATTCTTACTTCGTTTGTGATCCTGGTCATAGCATCGGCTGTGTTGTCGATTCCTTCAGCACCGGGTGGTGTGGGTACGTTTCATGCGGCGATTATTTTCGGACTGGCATTGTTTGGTGTAGATGTTGATGAAGCAGTCGGTTTTGCGCTTATCATCCATGCTGTGACTGTCCTTTTCTATATACTCGGCGGTTTTCCACTCATGTGGCGCGAAGGTCTTAAACTGGGAAACTTACGGGGATTAAAAGTAAACAGTGAGTAATCGAAATTGAGCCTCTGCCTAAAAGCACACGCCAAGATAAACCTGGGGCTTAGAATACTGGGCAGACGCCCCGATGGATACCATGAACTGATAACGGTTTTCCAACGGATTTCACTTGCGGATGAGGTCACCCTGGAAAAGCTGGTTAACCATATAGAATACGAAGGTCCAACATTGACCAACTGCCCCGAAGACAACCTGTGTTACAAAGCTGCCCAAGCTTTTCGTTCACGCTTCGGCTCAGACCTGGGCGTGAGGATCACCCTTAAGAAGGTTATTCCCCCTGGAGCCGGATTGGGCGGCGGGAGCAGCGACGCTGCCGCGGTTCTGCGTGGAATGGCAGATCTGCATAATATTCCCAAAGATCATGAGGCGCTGTTCAGTGCGGCTGAGGAGATCGGCTCGGACATCCCGTTTTTTCTTAGTAATTTAACCGCAGCTCTTGGACGAGGCAGGGGTGAACGGCTTCAATCCGTCAAAGGTCTGAATTCTACATTTGAACTTGTAGTTGTAAAACCGGATTTCGAGATTTCAACCGCGTGGGCGTATGGTCAACTTGATGATATCTTGACTTTTGAAGAAAAAAGTATTAACATTGTTGTTCACGGTTTTTCAGCATACACGGGTGGGTTTCCAACGGCGCAGATGACCAACGATTTCGAAGGTCTTCTATTCAATACCCGCCCGGAGCTGACCAAAGCTCGCAACCGGATGCTGGATGCCGGAGCTGTGTTCTCCGGCTTGTGTGGCAGCGGTTCGGCGATATTCGGTGTCTTTAAGGACCACACTTCAGCCAAAAAGGCTGCAAGCGAGTTCTGTTCACCGTGGTTCAGCTATGTTTGCCGTCCTTGTTAATCAGGTACCCGGTGGGACGCACTTGTAGGAGAAGCAATGGAAATCACGGAGATCAACATCAACATCCGTGACGAAGAAAAGCTCAAGGCTTTCGTCAACGTCACGTTTGATGATGTATTTGTCGTGCGCGGCTTGAAAGTAATACAGGGAAACAGCGGGTTGTTTGTCTGCATGCCTTCGCGCAAAATGCAGGATGGCACTTACAAGGATATTGCCCATCCAATTCGTAATGATTTCCGGCAGGAGCTGGAGAAACTGATCCTTGACGAGTATCAGAATCTTCTTGAGAAAGATAAAGAAGATTAACCCTGTTTGTCAAATAACATTCGACCGATCTAACCTTATGATCGGTTGAACCAGTTACTTGCCATGACGAGACTGGGGCGTCGCCAAGAGGCAAGGCACGGGGTTTTGGTCCCCGCATTCGGAGGTTCGAATCCTCCCGCCCCAGCTGTACTTCCTGTAAATCTATTCAGGGATTATCATGAAGATTTTCAGCGGGTCTGCCCACGCTGAACTTGCCGAGAAAATCACCGCTTATCTCGGTGTTGACATCGGAAAGATCGAACGCAGGCGTTTCTCTGACGGAGAATTCTGGGTCAAGTACCAGGAGAACATCCGTGGTCACGATGTTTTCTTAATACAACCCACTCATCCTTCTGCAGATAATCTGCTGGAGCTGTTGATCATGATCGACGCGGCTCGTCGAGCCTCCGCAGCCCGGATAACAGCGGTCATTCCCTACTTCGGGTATGCAAGACAGGATCGGAAGGATAAACCGAGGGTGGCTATTACCGCGCGACTGATTGCTAATATCCTGCAAGCCGCTACTACGGACAGGATTTTAACAATGGATCTGCATACGCCGCAATTGCAGGGTTTCTTTGATATACCGGTTGATCACCTATACTCCTCGTACATCTTCAACGAGCACTTCCGACCGATCACCGGTCCGGACTTGGTGGTGGTTTCCCCGGATGTCGGCGGTATCGTAATGGCTCGAAATTATGCCGAGCGGCTGCGTGCTTCATTGGCTTTCATCGATAAACGCCGCTCCAAGCATAATGAGTCCGACGTCATGAACGTTATCGGCGAAGTCAAAGGCAAGCGTGTTCTCATCGTTGACGACATCGTCGACACAGCGGGCACAATCATGAAAGCCTGTCAACGCCTGAATGAGCTTGAATGCGGTCCGATTCACATAGCCTGCACGCATCCGATTCTGTCCGGACCCGCTATGGAAAGATTAAAGAAAATCGAGCTCGAGGAGTTTGTGGTCACCGATACCATTCCTCTGCACGATAAAGCTAAAGCGAGTGGAATGTTTACCGTTCTTTCAACCGCCAAGGTGTTCGGAGAAGCGATCCGCCGTATCCATTACGGTGAATCGCTGAGTTATTTATTTATATAGTTGAGAGTCTTAACTGATTACTGATGTCGTGAGCAAGTTCACATTTCGTCATTCTGAACGAAGTGAAGAATCTCAAACAGCGGGGGAATGAAAACGAGATTCTTCACTTCGTTCAGAATGACAACGTATTGGAATCAGTATTTTGTTAATGCTCTCATAAAGTTTAACTGTTAATCAATTAAGCAACAATGATCGATAACAACTTGTACGCTGTTCCGCGCGAGGCAAATGGTAAAGGTCCGGCGCGACAAATTCGTCTTCACGGTCGCATCCCGGGTGTGTTTTATTACCGCAGCGATCAGAATGTTCCGTTCTCTGTCGATTCAGTAGATCTGCTGAAAATCCTGCGTGGCAAACATGCCCTGATTAATCTGAATATCGAGGGTTTACAGCCTCGTGAATGCGTTGTCAGAGAGATTCAGCGTGATCCGATTGAGGATGATATCATACATATCGACCTGATGGGAATTAAACGTGGTCAGAAGCTCACCGTTACCATTCCGGTGAGGTTGATCGGTGTTCCCGTGGGTGTGAAAACCGGCGGCGGTATTCTTCAGAGTCCAATGAACGAGCTCGAAATCGAATGTCTGCCGAAGGATATTCCTTCTGAGATCGAAGTCGACGTAACCGACCTGGAAATCGGGCATTCGAGGCATATCAGTGATCTCGATCTCCCTGCTCTGAAGATACTGCACGATCCTGATGAACTGATCGCTTCGGTTGTGCCTCCGACGGTTATCCGCGAACCTGTCGAAGAAGCCGTAGAAGAAGAAGCGGAAGAAGAGGAGAAAGGCGAAGAGGAAGCCGAGAAAGAGGGAGAAGAATCCGCCAAGGGGAAATAGTTCCGGCTGGGTAACCGTAAATTCAGGTCGATGATTTGAAGCTCATTGTAGGACTCGGCAACCCAGGGAGACGTTACCGAAACACCTGGCATAACCTGGGCGCGATGACGGTCGAATTACTGGCTTCGCGCTGGGAAACGTCTTTCAAGCCGGGCAAAGGTGATTTCCTGTTTGCCGATGTTAAACAATCCGGTGAAAGAATCACCCTGATGATACCGACTTCATACATGAACCGTTCCGGTGGTCCGGCTGTCGGATGGATGAACTATTACAAGATCGACCCATCGGATGCTGTAATTATCTATGACGATCACGACTTACCCCTGGGGCGTATTCGGCTCAGGGAAAGAGGCTCTTCGGGAGGGCACTGGGGGATGGACGATATAATTCGGCTGGCGGGAACCGAAGACATCCCCCGGCTGCGCATCGGCATTCGCACCGGCGTTGAACAAAATGAGTTATCATACCAGGTTCTTTCGAAGATACCAAAGGTTCACGCAGACTTTGTAAAACAGGTTATCGACACCGCAACCGACGCGGTTGAAATAGTCATTAAACAGGGAATAACTATCGCGATGAACCATTATAATAACATCGAAATCTCAAACTAAAGGAGTTAGATCTCCTCCCCCGTTCCATATCGAGGGGGTGTTAAACCAAAGGAGGCAGATGAATCATTACGAACTATTGTACCTCACCGATCCATCCAACGAGGACGGGGTTGAGGATGTAAAAAAGAGGATTGAAGGGATAATCACCGGTCGAGAAGGCTCGGTGGTCACGTATGAAAAGCTCGGCAAGAAACGCTTGGCATATCCTATTCAGAAGCGCCAGTACGGCGTATACTACTTGGTCAACCTCCAGGGTGACGGGCGCATCGTTCAAGCCCTGGACTACTTTCTGCGGCTCAACTCGCTCGTCCTCAGGCATATCATCCTGAATTTATCCGAAAAGCAACTGAAACTCAAGGAACTTACAGAAAAGATTCAGAAAGAGGAAGACGAAAGAATGCGCCGCGGAGGACGTCCTCACGAACAACTGGATATTGCCGAAAAAAAGGAGTCGGCAGAAACATCGGCGGAGAAACCGGATAAGGTTACTGAAACCCCGGTTGAGACAACTGATGAATCAAGCAAGGTTGAAGAACCCGCTGAAGTTAGCGATGAAACATCCGCTGATGTAGTCGAGGAGGATATTGCCAAACAGCAGGAAAGCGATGAGAAGCCCGAGCAACAAGAAACCGAGACTGTTGCAGAGGAGTTGGAATCATCCGACGTAAAAACTGAAGAGACCAAATCTGCATCAGAAAATATTGATGATGAAAACGAAAAAACAGTGGAGTGAAAAATGGCTGATCTGAAGATGCCCGACATAAATAACGTCATAATTGTGGGCAATTTAATCAAGGATCCAATTATCCGTGCAACGACCAATGGCACACCTGTAGCAAATTTCACGATTGCTTCGAACCGTAAATTTAAGGACAATTTTGGTCAATGGAAAGAAGACGTTTGTTTTATCGGAATCGTTGCCTGGTATAAACTTGCGGAGAGCTGCGCAGAAAACCTGCACAAAGGAAGCGCAGTTCTGGTTGAGGGTGAGTTGCAAAGCCGCCAGTGGCGCACCGATGACGGACATTATCGTAACGTAGTGGAAATCAAGGCACGCAGGATACAGTTCCTCAATAAACGCGAGATGATTCTATCCGATATGGCAACTAGCAGTGCTGCTATTCCGGGAGGCGAAGAGCTGCCGGGCAGCGAGGGTAAATCAGATGCGGATGACCGTGAAGACGTGAACGGAATTCCCAAAGAATCAGAAGACGATGTCGACGAGGTCAAAGATGACACCGAGGGCACCGACGATGAAAAGGATTCCTCCTTCGACTTCGGTTTCCGCGATCTAAAGCTGTAACGGGAATTACTGATGATAATCATGCGTAAGAAAATCTGCCGATTCTGTGAGAATCGAATTTACTATATCGATTATAAGGATGACCGTCTTCTCCACCGGTTCATAACGGAGGAGGGTAAGATCATCCCCCGCAGGATATCCGGGACATGTTCACAACATCAGCGTCAATTGGTCAAAGCGATCAAGCGCGCCAGGCACATGGCGATATTGCCGTTTGTGCTTGATATACCGCGTTAAGGTGGAGTGAATATGAAGATAGTTCTACTTACCGACGTAGAGAAACTCGGTCAAGCCGGTGATATGGTCACCGTTAAGGATGGATACGCTCGTAATTTCCTGGTTCCCTCGGGAATAGCTGTCAGAGCCGATCCCAAGAACCTGAGGCAGCTCGAGGCTCAGCGAAAAGCCGCTGAAGCCAAGAATTTACGAGAGCTTCGCACCCATAAAGCCCTGGCGGCGCGTCTTTCCAAGTGCACACTTACGACCAGAGTCAAGGTGGGCGAAGAGGACAGGATGTTCGGCGCCGTAACCTCTACCGATATCGCTGAAATGCTGGCGGCGCAGGATATTGAAATTGATCGCCGCATTATCGATCTTCCTGAACCGATCAAGGCGTTGGGTGTCTATACCGTGCCGGTGAAAATCCACGCAGATGTCGAAGCTCACGTTACGGTAAAGGTCGTCAGGGAAGATTAATTAGAACCTTTTGAAGAACTCATTGAAATCATCACTTACCCGCTGGCAGACGCCCTCGTCTGCCAGTAAAATCAGTGCAGATCATGTGCTCATCTGGCAGACGAGGGCGTCTGCCAGCGGGCGAATTCCCAAGATGGTAAAATGGTGGAGGCTCATTATGTGGTCTCCGCCATTTTTTTAAAGGTTTAATATGTCCGAAAGAATTCTGGTCACCGGCTGTGCGGGTTTTATCGGCTTTCATCTCAGCCGCCGTCTACTCAATGAAGGTTACCGCGTTGTCGGTCTGGATAACATCAACGACTACTACGACGTTCAACTTAAACATGACCGGCTTGCAATCCTGGAAGAGAAGCCGGGCTTCGCTTTCCATAAGCTCGATCTGGCTGACAGATCCGGTCTGGATAGGCTCTTCAAACAGGAGGAATTGGGCGCTGAAGACAGAATCGTTCATCTCGCAGCTCAAGCCGGTGTTCAATACTCACGTAAAAACCCAGACAGCTATATCCAGAGTAACCTTGTCGGCTTCTTCAACCTTCTTGAATGCTCCCGCCAGGCACGGATCACTCATCTGTTGTATGCTTCATCCAGTTCCGTTTATGGTGGAAACACAAAGCTGCCGTTCTCGGTTCACGATAATGTTGATCACCCGATCTCGCTTTATGCCGCAACCAAGAAGTCAAACGAACTGCTGGCTCATGTATATTCTTATACCTACAATCTTCCCACAACCGGTCTGCGTTTCTTCACGGTTTACGGACCATGGGGCAGACCCGACATGGCGCTGTTTATCTTCACGAAAGCCATCCTCACCGGCAAACCGCTTCCTGTATACAATCATGGTGATATGTACAGGGATTTCACGTATATAGATGATATAGTTGACGGCGTATACAGGCTCATCGATCACGATCCGACTGCTGATCCCGGCTGGAACAGCGACGAACCGGACCCGGCGACCAGCTTTGTTCCGTACCGAGTTTATAATATCGGAAATCACGAATCCGTTAACCTTATGGATTTCATCAGAATTATCGAGGAATGCCTTGGACGCAAAGCCCTGATCGATTTCCAACCGATGCAGCAGGGCGACGTGAAAGCCACATTCGCCGATATTGACGATCTAAGGGCTGCGGTTGGCTTTCAACCCACAACATTAATTAAGGAAGGTATACTTAAATTTATAGAATGGTATAAACAGTATTATAATGTGGAGATTTGAGCTTATACCATTAATGTGAGCGGAATATTTGACAGTTTCAGGAGGACGGGATTCCGTACCCGTCTTTATAGACGTCTGATCATACCTGTCCAAAATAGGGTATTACAGGCGGGATGCCTACACCACTGAAGTATTGCAGGCGTCTCGCCTGCCATTTGTTAAATTTGTTAAAAAAGACAACCTGCTCTGTGAAGAGAAATAAAATCTATCCTAGACTATTGATTTCTAATGATCGATTCACTTAATAAATAATATCTTGGACAGCATTGACGTCTGATACTGGTTTGGACGGGTACGGAGCCCCGTCCTCCTGGTATTGGTGGCAAGTATAAAATGCCCCTATTATATTATTAAGGGGTGCAGTTTGTAGTTGACATATGTCCGAGATATTTATTCAGGAGGACATACTTTCTGTTTTGTGTGGCACGGGTTGATTGTCTTTACCGCCCCCTTGCTCAAC
>CAYYHI010000013.1:0-32891 GCA_964471745.1 uncultured bacterium
CTCCGATGGAGAGATTATAAAACCGTTTACTCCCATCTCGTAACGCTCACGTAAGTAGTACAGTACGGAAGTCTTAATACCGCTGAAACTGAAACCAAACGGATCGCTTCTAACTCTGGCGCGCGGAAACTGAACCGGCTTACCGTGAAAGTTCATCGCATCCCCATCCAGTGCAGCCCCTGCCGGAAAAGAGTAACCCAACATTCTGCCGACCTTGTCGAAAAGTTCACCCACGGCATCATCATGCGTGGTGCCCAATTTAATATAGTTGCCAAATCCATTCACACCGACCGTCAAGGTATGCCCACCGGAAATGATCACACCAAGAAAAGGCAAAGGCAGTTCATCGTGCGTCATCTCGAAACTCCATAAATGACCTTCCAGATGGTTTACACCTATGAGTGGGATGTCCAACGCTCCTGCAAGTCCCTTGGCAAATGAGACACCCACCAGAAGAGCGCCTACCAGACCGGGACCGTAGGTTACCGCAACTGCTTCAATATCTGCTACATCTAAACCTGCGTCATTGAGCACACCCTCAACAGCTGATATAAGCAGCCGCTCATGGGCACGCGAAGCCAGCTCCGGAACAACGCCGCCATACTCCTCGTGCAGCAATTGTGTCGTGGTTCGATCCGCAACGACTTTACCATCCACCAAGAGCGCAGCGGCGGTTTCATCGCACGATGTCTCTACACCTAATACAACCCGGGGTTTCACTTCCGCCTGACAATCAATCTTACATCTGTAGGTTTAATCTCCACAACTTCCGTATTCTCACCCAATTCCACATGCACTGGCGCGCTGCCGTGACTAACTATACCATACTCCCGAAAATCCACCCATGCCTTAATTGAATCTGCTTCCAACTCTGATATTCTGGATATCCCGCCACTTATTTTAACATTAACCGTTAATGGATCTACTATAACCTCTTTACCTCGCGGGATATTATAAACTTTCAACGGAACATGCGTTATCACGCACTCACCGAGACGCTCAACACGAATCAACGCTCTTACCTGCGGTGGTGTTACTTTTAAGCCATAGATGTCCGGCAATTCAAGATCCAGTTGAAGTTCGGTGTTACGCTTTACATCCTCCAACTCAACCGCTGTAGTCTTGATTGATGTCAGTTTGACAATACTAGTATGAGGACCGATCAGCTTAACTTCCGGTGGATTAACCTCGAACTCACCGACGAATGTGTAGCCGGCAGCCGGTAGTGCCGTTATCTGCGGGGATACCGGTAGCTTAAGTTCGAGCCTGTCACCAAGAACCACCTGGATGGAATCGGGAGCAATCACGTCGATCGGTTGCGCATCCAATCCGCCTGTAACAACAATCATATCCAGTCGGGGTTTGAATGTGTAATAATAACTGATAGTGGAGATATCGAGCTGAAGATAAGGATGGTTAAAGAATTGCATACGAAACAGCTCGCGACCCTGAGCATGGAACTTAACCTCAGCAAAAGCGGGAATTTCATTAACTATCACCTTGCCTGGTTTGAGTCCCACAACTACAACCGGGATCCTTATTAAATGCTCATAACTGCGTTGAGATACCACCAAGAGCCACAGCAGCGTCGCCAATAGGAATAAACCGAATTTTATTCTGAAGTTATCTCGCAGCCAGCGTGGTAATAGCTTCATGCTTCACCAGATCGTTAAAACAGAATACACGCTACTTTCCTTCCGTTACCCACGTCTTTCAGATCGAATATCCATTCGCTGCATGCCGGTTTAACTCGAGGACAGCGCGGATGAAAATGACAACCGGACGGCGGATTGGCGGGTGAAGGTACATCGCCTGAAAGCAGCTCCCTCTCACGGCGTTTGTCAGGATCCGGCATAGGTACGGACTCCAGTAAAGCCTGTGTATAAGGATGGAGTGGATTCTCGATTACATCCTCTTTCGCACCGATCTCTACTACGCGACCGAGATACATTACCGCTACTTCGTCCGCCACATGCTCGACAACCGACAGATCGTGAGCTACGAACAGGTACGCCAGGTTAAACTTATCCTGCAGATCCATTAACAGGTTCAATATCTGCGCCTGGATCGATACATCCAGCGCTGACACTGGTTCGTCCAGTACGATAAATTCCGGTTCGACGGAGAGAGCGCGAGCAATGCCTATTCGCTGTCGTTGTCCGCCCGAGAACTCGTGCGGATAGCGCCCGGCATATTCTGGCGATAAACCAACGTCCTCCAGTATTTCGTTGACCCTGTCCCTGATCGACTTCCGGTTGACGATCCGATGAAAACGAAGTATCTCGCCCAACATCCCACCGATTGTGATACGCGGGTTAAGCGAACTATATGGATCCTGAAAAACAATCTGCATGTTTCGGCGCAGTGTTCGTAACGCTGTTCCTTCCAGACTTCGAACATCCTGACCCTTAAAGGTAACCTTGCCGTCAGAGGGCTCAATCAATCTGATTATCGACCGTCCGGTGGTGGTCTTTCCACAACCCGACTCACCAACCAAACCCAGGGTTTTACCTGAATCAAGCGAAAGAAAAACATTATCGACCGCTTTGACCTGACCGATGATTTTCCCGAGCAAACCGGCTCTAATCGGGAAGTATTTCTTGAGCCCCTCCACTTTTAGGAGAGGTCCGTTATCAAGCCCTTTTACCATGCTTTATCCGTAATTACCTCCGCCAGAAATGCCTGCTGAATAACACCAGCACCGTAAACACTTCAAGACGCCCCAACATCATTAACGACAGTAACACCCACTTGGCTATCGCAGGCATCCAGCCGTAGTTGTCCGTTGGTCCCACGTCACCCAAACCAGGTCCGATATTTGAGAGACTCGCAATCGCAGCGCCAAACGCTGTTACCAAGTCAATCCCCAACAGCGTAAGGATCGCAGTTCCACCAGCCAACAGCAGACCGAAGGCAAGTAAAAATGCCAGTACATTGCGTACTATACCGTCATCGATAACCTTCTGACCGATCCTCATCGGTAAAATAGCCTGAGGATGGATCAAACGCCTAAGCTCTATCCTGACCTGAGCCAGCAGTATCTGCATCCTAATAACCTTAACGCCACCGCCGGTCGAGCCAGCCATCCCGCCAATCACCATCAGAAGCACCAATAGAACCTGCGGGAAAGCTCCCCAGGCTTCCCAATCCGCGGATCCGTAACCGGTGGTCGTCAGGATTGACACAACCTGAAAAATCGACTCCCTGAAACTCCTTTCAAATCCCACTTCCGGTCTGCTGCCAAGGTTATGAACCATCATAAGGGCAGTAAAAAGGGCAATCAGTAATAGGTAAAATCGAAATTCCCTGCTGCTCCAGTAACGATTAATCTGCCCCTTGAACATAAAACGGTAATGAAGAGCGAAGTTAGTGCCCGCAATAAACATAAATATCGTTATAACATATTCAAAATAGTGGCTGTTGAAAGCAGCGATGCTTCCCGAGCGGGTGGAGAATCCACCGGTTGCCATCGTCCCGAAGGTATGGCAAGCCGAATCGAACAATTCCATACCGCCTAACCAGAGTAACGCCATCTCCAGAAGGCTGATGCCGAAGTAAACCAGCCATAGAATCTCCGCCGTATCCTTGATGCGCGGGGTCAGCTTATCCTTGGTCGGACCCGGAACCTCGGCGCGGAAAAGCTGCATGCCACCGACACCCAACATCGGCAGCACTGCCAGGGAAAGCAGGATGATCCCCATACCGCCCAGCCAGTGCGTCAGGCTGCGCCAGAACAGGACGCCGTGCGGGAGTGCTTCAATCGGGTTATGAGTACCGAGAATCGACGCGCCGGTAGTAGTGAAACCGGACATCGATTCAAAAAGGGAATCGGTAAATGACGGAATAGCTCCTGAGATGTAAAACGGCAGCGCACCCAACAGCGCAGCACTTGCCCAACCAAACGCTACGACCGCAAATCCTTCACGCAAGCCGATATCCCTACTCTTTTGGCGCAACAAGATCAATCCACCACCCACAACTGCAGTAATGATAAGTGACCAGAGAAGTGCCATGGTGTCTCCGTCTCGGTAATAGAGGCTGACACCAAGCGGTAACAACATCATAGCTGCAAGGAACAACAGTAGAGCACCTACTACAAAGCCGATATTTCGGAAATCAGGCATTACTGAAACATTTTCTCAAGCTTGGGCACCGCCTTCGGCTGGCAGAAAACAACCATCCTGTCGCCGGCACTCACCAGCGAGTCCCCTACAGCCACGCTGACATCACCGCCATGATCTATCGTTCCCACCAATGCACCCTCGGGAAATGAAATCTCACGCAATCTCTTACCAACCACACTCGATTTATCACTGATCTCAAATTCGATTATATCCGCATCTGTACCCTGCAGCGACGCCACAGCCATAATTCGTCCACCCAACAGGTATTTGACTATGGCGTCGGAAGTCAGGATCCGTTCATTCACTGCTGCATCGAGTCCGATCGCACGCACAATCGGAATGTATTCCGGTTTGCTGATACGGGTTATGGTTCGCTTTACACCAAGATGCTTGGCAAAGAGACTTGTCACGATGTTGTTCTCGTCGTCATCGGACAACGCTGCAAACACGCCCATTTCATCGATACCTTCAATCGCCAGCAGATCGAAGTCGATCCCTTCACCGGCTTTGACGACCATCGTGTTCGACAACCGCTGAACAGCGCGCTTGGTGCGCTCCTCGTCGCTCTCGATAAGCTTGACATTGTATCGTTTCTGTTCCTCTAAAATCTCGGCAACCATACGACCGATCATTCCCCCGCCAAGTATCATTACATCGTTTGAAATATCTTTTACTTTCCCAGCGAGAGTAAACACTTTAGGCAGATCGTCACGCCGGCTGATAACATAAATAATATCCTCGGGCAGTATTACATCATTACCCTTGGGAATAATGGTTCTGCCAGCGCGGATTATCGCCACCAGCCGGAAGGGCAAGTCAGATATCTTCGGTGTCAGCTCAACCAATTTCGGTCCAACAATCTCCGCTTTGAACTCAACACGTATTCCGACCAGCAGCATCTTGCCACTGGCACACTCAACCACATCTATTGCATGGGGATGCTGAATCATCCGCACAACTTCCTTGGCGGCTTCCTGTTCCGGGTGTATAACCTGGTCAATCCCCAATTCCTTCAGCGAGACAGGTGTGTCAGGATTTGTATATTCCTGGTTGCGCACACGGGCAATTCCTATCTTAGCGCCCATTTGCTTGGCGAGCATACAAGAAACGATATTGACCTCGTCGACCGAAGTAACTGCCACCAGGAGGTCGGCTTGCTGAACGCCAGCCTTCACCAACAACGAGACCGAAGTACCGGAGCCCCTCAGAGCCATCACATCCATACTGCCTGCAACACGGTCGATAAGTTCCTGCCTGCTGTCGATCAGGACAACCTCATGTCCTTCCCAGGAAAGTACTCTCGCCAGGTGGGAACCAACAGCTCCTGCTCCGATTATGACAACCTTCACTTTTCCGACTCCGTTAAAGATGTAACAACCGTCGTGCCGTTCATATAAGGTCGCAGTACAGGTGGAATGGCGAGCGATCCTTCCTCAGTCTGACAGCTTTCCAATAAAGCAACCATGAGTCGGGAAGTTGCCAGACCGGATCCATTCAATGTATGCACGAATTCCGGTTTACTGCCGCCGACAGGTCGAAACCGGATGTTGGCGCGCCGAGCCTGAAAATCCTCACAGTTACTACAGGATGAGACCTCGAGCCAACGACCGCCATCAGCCGGCGCCCATATTTCCAGGTCATAGCACATTGCGGCAGCGAAGGAGAGCTCACCGGCACAGAGTTTAACAACCCTGTAATGCAATTCGAGCCGTTTCAACACCTCCTCGGCGTCTGCGACGAGCTCTTCGAGAGCGACGTAAGAATCATCCGGCTTTACAAACCTGACCATCTCCACCTTATTGAACTGGTGTACCCTCATGAAGCCGCGTGTGTGGTGGCCGTATGCCCCGGCTTCCCGCCTGAAACACGGTGAATAAGCCGCGTACTTGATCGGCAGCTCGGTCTCCTGAATAATCTCATCGCGATGAAGGTTGATCAGCGTAACCTCTGATGTAGGCAGCAGAAAGATGTCGTCCTTGTCAATGTGATACATATCGTCTTCCAGTTTCGGGATCTGACCGCTGCCTTCCATACTGCTGCGATTTGCTATAAACGGGGTCATCATCTCCCGATAGCCATGCTCCCTGGTATGAAGATCGAGCATGAAGTTGAGCAACGCCCGTTCCAACAGTGCACCCGCGCCCGACCAGACGGGAAAGCCTGATCCGGTAATCTTTCCACCCCGCTTGAAGTCAAGTATGCCGAGCCTTTCACCGATCTCAAGGTGATCGCGCAACTCGAAGTCAAACCGTGGCGGTTCACCCCAATCCCGGACGAACGCGTTGTTCACCTCGATCAAGCCATCGGGCGTTTCATCAGCCGGTATATTCGGCAGTGGTAGCAACTCACTTCTGATCTGTTCCTCGACCGCTCTGATCTCAGCTTCCGTCTCGCTAATGCTGTCACCGAGCGTTATCATTTCTTCGCGAAGTTTAGTTATATCATCACCAGCTTTTTTGCGAATACCAATATCCTTGGAAACGGTGTTGCGAAGCTCACGCATACGGTCGAGGTTCAGCGCTGTTTCACGCCTCTTCATATCGAGGCGCAACAGTTCATCGACATTCACATCCGTGCCGCGCCGGGCGAGCTTCCTGCTGAACTCATCCGGATAATTCCTGATATATCTGATATCGTGCATAAATCCTTTATTGTCCTCCACCCTTGATCATCTTTATTGATGTTGCGAGAATGATTTTAAGATCCAACGCCAGTGAGATATGATCGATGTAAAACAGATCATATCCGACCTTTTCTATGACATCTTCCAATGTCTCATCGTATTTATACCGAACCTGCGCCCAACCGGTGATACCCGGTGTGATCCGCAGTCTCCTCTCGTACAACGGTATACTCTTCTTGAACTTTTCAACGAACTCCCTCCGTTCAGGTCGTGGTCCGACAATTGACATCTGTCCCAACAGTACGTTAAAAAACTGGGGCAGTTCATCCAAATGACTTCGCCGCAGAAAGCGTCCGACACGGGTTACTCGCGGATCGTCCTTCTCAGCCCAGACCGCACCCGCACCGGCTTCAGCACCTACATACATGGTGCGGAACTTGACCAGTTTGAATTCCTTTCCCCTTCTACCGACACGCTTCTGGATGTAAAAGACAGAACCTGGTGAGTCGAGCTTGATCCATAGAGCCATCAACGGCGTTATAACAAGCAGAAATAGTGACACGACAAAACCGATCAGTATATCCATACCCCGCTTGACAATCATGACCCAGAGGCTAACTAGGCGAGGCATAACTTCCACCAATGGCATGCCGTGGATTTCAACCGTCCTGACAAGACCAATCACCATCTGGTAGAAATCCGCCACGATCATGAACCTGATACGCAGAAATCCACAACTCCTAAATACTTCGATCAACGCATCATAAGCCTTCTCTTCAGGCGCTACCAGCACAAACTGCACCCGCTGCGATTCGATTATGGCAGACAGATTGGACAATTTCCCCAAGACCTTCTTGCCCAGGTGTTCACCTTCCCTGATGTTACTGTCAACGAATCCAACCACGCGAAATCCCCACACCGGATAGTAATGCAGTTGTTCATGGAGTTTTTTTCCGATTTCATTATATCCGACTATAACCGCATTCCAGAGTCCGATGCCGCGCTGCCGGAATATCCGTTGAAGCTTCCTCACACCAACACGTCCAGCAGCGACAAAAAGGAAAGCGAACAAACCGTAAGTTAGTAAAAAGAGCCGCGTTGCGCTTAATGGTTCACCAATATCAAAAGTTATAATAAAAATTATTAGGGTACCGATAATCACCGACTTAAAAACCCTTACCAATTCATCAAAAAGCGAAAGCGCCAGCGGTGTCCGGTACATCCCGCGTAAAAGAAACAGCAGCAACCAGAAAATCGCGAGCCACAACAGCGGTAAAACAATTTCGAATTCCATCTTATTTGTAAACAGACCGCTTTCAACACGCAGCCAAAAGGTTATAATCCAGGCTAACGCGGTTCCAATCACATCAACCAACAGGAGCAGTAAGTAAATTGACAGGATCACGTTTCCCGCTCCAGGCTTCTCCGGTTGTATGCCCGGTGCACAACGGACATCACATCATCAACCGATAACTCGTCCATACATCGTATCTTATTAAAAATACATCCCTTAAAAATGCCGAAATAGCACGGTCTACAGGGAAGATCGAGGCAAGCTGCATGGGATGTCTCACCGGGTGGAAGTTTCATTCTCTCACCGGTAGGTCCGAAAATCCCTACAACCGGAACTCCCACGGCGGCAGCGACATGCAGCGGTCCCGTATCGTTGCAGATCACCAGCCTGGCTTTCTGCATGATCGCCGCTGATATACGCATATTTAAACTACCGCAAAGGTTAACTATCTTAACTCCGGATGTTTTCTCAACCTGTTCAGCAATTTCACGATCATCTTCCCCACCCGACAGGACAATCCCCAAAACCAATTCCTCGTTTACTCGTTCTGCAAGCTTTACGAATTTATCAACCGACCATCTTCTGACGGTGTCACGAACACTCGGATTAACACCGCCTCCAGGAAGTAAAACTGCGTACCCACCGACATCAACACCAGATTCTGACAATATCCTGTCCGCCAATTCCTGTTCATCCCGGGTTACATACCATTCATATCGCAGGTCTTCCAGAAATGGCGGCTTAGCTTGAACTCCCCCCAACTCGCATACAGCCAGGTCTGCAAGTTCCCATGCGGTTAAGGCGCAATGTCTCATTTCGTTTAGAAAAACCGAGCTACGATCAGTATCTCCGTTGAAATGGAATCTTTTGGATATCCCAACCAGCCACACAAACAGCTTTACCAAACGATGTTTATGAAATATCACCGCGGCGTCGTATTTCTCCCGTTTGAGTCGGGCGACAAGCCTCATAAACGGGATCACCGTATCCGGTCCGGGTTTAAAGAAGACATCGTTGCTAATAACAATCGACCTGTCGATAAACGGATTGCCTTTGATTGCCGGTGCGCACCATTTTGTTGTCAGCAGATCGATGCGGGCATCACTCAGTCCATCGCGCAACCTCCGTAAAGCCGGCGTTGCAATCACCAGATCGCCAAGCGCGTGAAGTTTAACTATGAGTATCTTCAATCGCCAGTTCCCTCATCAACGGCGCTTCTATAAGGTGGACGAATAACCCGATCAAAATAACCCGGCTGCAGCAGAGACCTTAGCGATAACAGGTAGCCTTCAGCTTTTATCAGCCCTTTATCCGGAGTTTTCAAATGGACTAACAGATAGCGGATGAAAAGCGCGATTATCCATACCAGTCTGGATATTTCCGCCGAAAATCGTAAATAGTGCTTTCGCATATACAGATACCTGCTCCAGTCCGCCGCCGCAGTGGCGAGTGGAGCATTCTGACCGATGCTGGCTGCGCCGCGATGAATTACTTGCGCATCAGGATAATAACATGTTTTCCAACCGGCATGCTTCAAACGCAGGCAGAGATCCTCCTCCTCCGAAAAAAGAAAGAACCGCTCGTCAAATCCGCCAACATCATCCAACGCCTGGCGCCTGATCATCATTGCCGCGCCTAAAATCCTATCCACTTCAACCGGTTTACCGGGTGGTCGGCGACGCACTTCCCACCTTCCTCCGCTCCTGTTCAGAGGAATGATCCTCTGCAACCCAGCCGCCGACCACAACGATGTATACAGAGATGTATAGACGTGATAAGAAACTACCCTGCGACCCTTAACGTCCAAAACCGCAGGTCCCACACATCCCACATCACTGCGACCATCGAGGAACCGTACGAGCTTTTCGCAGCAACCCTCATCCAACCGGGCATCCGGATTGAGAAAGAAACAGTAATCGCCTTCAAGCCTCCCTAATGCGAGATTGTTACCCGCGCCAAATCCACCGTTGTACTCGCTTCGGATTACCTCCACCCAGGGATAGCTTTCGTTTACCAACTGAGCCGTGCCATCCGACGACCCATTATCGACCAGAATCACTTTGACGAAACCTGATTCGAAAGAACCTACCAAAGAATCAAGGCATTCGCCGATAAATTCCGCTGAGTTATAAGTTACAATGACAATCGTTACACGCGGTTCCATTTCAGCTTTTCAACAGTTCCCGGTACAGCCTGGCATACTGCGCAGAGGTATGTGATATGTCCAGTTTCGATTGCGCATAACGGATGCAGCGTTCTGTGTATTCAGCACGATTATTGAGCACTTCAGCCACCGCAGAATAGTTATCGGGGTTGTTCTCGTCCAGCACTATGCCAAGTTTCCAGCGCTGAACCGGTCCGGTAATATGTTCGCCTATCTCGCGCTCGACAGCCACAGGAATCCCGCAAGCCAAGTATTCAGCGTACTTCATTGGCCAATTTCCCGACGGGCGGAACGCCATCGCCAATCCTATTCCAGAACCCGCCATTCGCCCAGGCATCTCCTCCGGTCTTGCACTCTCCAGCGTCCAGTCGGCTCTATCCAGACCCTCCTCATCAAGAACCTGCTTGACGTATCTGGGATCTTTTCTGGTAATCAATCGCAATTTTAAATCCGGAACAACCACTTTCAACCGCTTGAAGTGCATCACAACACGTACGGGGCTGTTCCATTCCGAATCCATCTCGCCGATAAACAGGAGATTGTTTTCATAATTGGCTGTATCAGCGGCAGCAGATGCGAACGGCTCAACACCCAAACGACTCGGCACAAAGATCGCTTTTTTTGCTCCGAGCGCAAGGTAATCCCGCCTGAAACGCGGCGTAAGAGCGACTACCGCGTCACAACCCCTGATAATCTTCCTCTCGAGAGCCTTCCAGAACCTGAATGTGTTTCCACCCTCGCGCCAGGTCCCGTTCAAAACCATCTCCTCCGGGAACAGCCCGCGTGGATCGAAGACAAACTTGGCACCGGACATCCTCGTCCCTGAATACGCCAGCCAGCCTGCTCCATAGCCCCGGGCGTGGACGACGTTAAACCGATCCTGCCTCAAATGGGACTTCAGTACCGGTAAACAGGCTGCGGTAAAAAGCGGAACCGCACACCAACTCCATGTCTGAGCTGCCGGCATCAACCTGACCCGGAAATCTATCCCGTCCTCCTTCAACTCTCTTACCAGACGATTATATCCATGTCTGCGTCTCATCCATAGCCTGGGGCTGATAAAGCTCAACAGTCGAACATATTCAACATTCGGACGCTTGATCATCTCAGCCAGCATCTCCCTTACCTGACTGCGCAGAATACCGCTCTCAAGTACGTTTTCATTGTAGGTCAGGTAGAGAAGCCTGATCGCCTTGTGTTCCGCAACCATCATACCCGTCGTAACATCCGTTTCAAACCGGTCAGATCGCTTCGTTTGAGGATCAGCAGATCACCCACCGGCACGCCTGAGATCCTGACGAAGGAGTAAATATACAATAGACTAGCAAAGATATGTGTTATACTGGCGGTTGCAGCCGCTCCCAAAATGCCAAATTTAGGGATAAATAATAAGTTAACAACAGCATTTACCAGAAATGCAATAGTGGAAATCATCATGCTGTACTTTGGCAAGCCTCGACCGATAAGATCCCCCGCTAAAACTCTCGCCAGGCTCATAACAATGCCACCCGGTAATAATATCAACATTGCTGGATATGCCGGCAGGAAATCTCTACCGGGAAGTAGTAATATCAGGGGCCACCCGAATATCGCCAGCAAAACGCCGCCGATTAACGCCACCGTGAAGCCCAGTCTCGCTAAAAGAGGAGTCAGTTCATTACCGGCAGCATCATCGCGGGAAGAGATGTGCGGGATCAATACCTGAGCAATAGCGATCGGCAGATACCAGAGTAAAAATACCAACATTCCTGCAATAGTGTAATATCCGAGATCACGCTGTGTCAGAAAGTGATCGATGAGAAACCAGTCAAATCGCGTCCTGAGAAACGTAAAAACATTGGCTACATGTGATTGGAGGCTGAAAACTGTCATGTTTCTGAGTAGCCTTGGGCTAATGGTGATAGCCCAACCCACCCGCCACCAGGCAGAGAGCATCTGTAGAAGAGCCACGATCACAGCCGCTGAAACCCATACCGCAACAGCTCTCTCAATCGATAATCCCCTGCTTGAAGCCAGCCATAAAACCCCCGTTAGGAATAAAGCCTCCTTAAGCGGTAGTATAAAGCTCAGTCGTTTGATCCAGTTAAGACCAAGAACCAATCCATTACTGAATTCAAAGAGCAATAGCGGAATGATTGCGACCAGCGCCATCCCCCACAATCGTTCGTTAATTCCTGGCAGGTAGCGTTCGGGAACTTTGCTCTTCACATAAACAACAGCAGCGGTAACAATGGCTCCCCATAACAAAGCGATAAAAATGCTGTTCCCGACCATGGCACGCCGCTCTTCCGGATAACGACCGGCAAAGTGAGAATTTGCTGAAGATAAACTGAAATGTGCAAATATCGCAAAGGTGTTCGCAACAGCCAAAGTAAGTGAAAAAGTTCCTTTGCCTGCAGGACCGAGGCATCTCGCCAGCACAATCTGGGCAGTCATCCCGAACAACAGGAGTCCGATTTGACTTCCAAATGCGGATATTAACTTGCTAAAAAGCGACTCCCGAGGAGCTTCACATTCCGCATGTTGCAGCCCGACAGTTTCGGTCAATTGGTCTTCCTGTTTATCAAATCCCTGTAAATGGCTTCCATACGTTTGGCGTGCATATCAAAGCTGTAAAGGTTACTCGCCAGATCGCGGGCATTCTGTCCCAGCCTGGTGCGCAGCTCAGGATCCTCAGCCAGCCTTATCATCGCCTGCGTTAAGGCTTCAACGTTCTCCGGCAGTATGGTCAGACCGGTTACCTCGTTGATAACAAGGTCAGTCACCCCGCCAACCGCTGTCGAAATAGACGGCAGTCCTACAGCTCCCGCATCCAGTATCGCAACGCCGAAGGTATCCCACCTTGAAGGCTGGAGAATAACATCACACTGCTGAAAAACCTTCAGGAGAGCATGATGGTCAAGCCGTCCGGTAAAACTCACTTGTTTATGAAGTCCGAACTTCCTCACCAGCGATTTAAGTTTCTCCAGGAAATCGTCCTCCCCTTCACCTGTCAATATCAACCGCGCTCCAGGAAAATTCTTAACTACACGCGCCAGGGCTCTTATAGCAATATCCTGCCCGTAAAGCGGTATTAATTTCAATTTCGGTACACAGAAAACGATTTCACCCGGTTTCCCACCATGCCAGCCCCGCGGGTTAAAGATAGACAGATCGACACCAAATGGAACAATTTCAATCCGCTTCACACCTGGTGCTATCTTGCGGACGTTGGTTTCGTTGAATGAATTTGCTGCGGTAACGACGTTAGTACGCTCCAACGCCTTCCGGCGTGATCCAATGCGGCGCGGGTCCCCACCTTCTGATATTGGTCTGACATCGCTGCCCCAGACTGAGATTATTGAATTCGGATGACAGGTAGCTACAAGTCCAGTTAGGTCGGCACGCAGATAGTGAACATGAACTATATCGAAACCACTCGCCTTTATCATCCGCCATTCATTAAGGATAAACCACAGATGACGCATTATTCTCAGCCATTTGGGTGCAGGATTGTCACCGGGATCCAGACAGATCACTCTGGCGCCCTTGACATCGCCCGGACGAACCGATAAAACCACAACCTCATGACCGCGATTGACCATGTAATGCACCCAGCGCATCGTGTGAACACTTGTAATATCCGAAACATACAAGATACGCATCTATTATCTCTTTCCCTTCCCTGAAATACGCTTTGATAAAACCAGTTGATAAGCGAGGAATATCCAGAAAATCACTGCTACTCTGTGGTCCAGAAGGAATGAATCCATCAATCCGGCAATCAGTAGGCATATTATACCCGCATTCAGCGCTAACAGCATCTTGACTTCATCGTTCCCGTCACGGCGGCTGGCAGTGCCCCTAACAGCTCGCTGTCCCCTTATTTGACAACCCAAAACAAGCATTAAGAAACCGATTAAACCGAAAACACCATAATCAAAGATCATCTTTAAATAAATATTGTGCGCGTGTATCGCCTTTAAGAATGAGAACGGATACTTGATGGGATAGATAATGCTGAAATTATCAATTCCCATTCCGAACCAGAAATACTTCGGCAGCATCTCAAGGCTGTTGGTCCATATCTGAACACGACCAATCGATGACCAATCAACCTCACCCATACCCAATAACATCGCCATCCTCGTAATTAGCAACGACGGCAGCGTAATTAATGCTATAATCAGCACTGGTATCATTATTCTCATCGCCAGTTTGTCATGCAAACTGATATAGAATGCTGCGATTATAACAGAAATAATAACAGCCCTTGTCTGTGAGTGAAGTATACCGGCGATTATACCGAGGAATATCAAGGTCCATAGTATTACGTTCTTTCTTCTATGTATAGAATCAATAAATGATACAAGCGCGAAAGGGAACATTATCCCCAGGAAGGCAGCGCCCCTGTTCTGTGAACCGAACGCCCAGGTTGCCACAGTGCGCGGTATTCCCGTGTAGAGATATGTTCCGAAGCTGATCCAACCGATGATAGCTGCAATAATACAGATCAGAGTAAGATGCGCTCGAATATTCTTTGTAGAAGAATGAAGATTGTAATAGACCAGAAAGGCAAACAGGGGTACAATCACTGTATATATTAGAAAAAATCGGCTGGCAGCAAAATCCAGAGCTCGGAAAATGCCGTTAATCCCGCTAAGAATAATCAAGGCTATTACAAAAGGATAAGGCAGTCGAAAAGAAATATCACACACACGCACACGCCAAGCCAGATAGGAAACGAAGAGCAATACGACAATCACAAGCGCCAGATGGCTCTCACCGGAAAGGAAGATTAACGGTACTATGTAAACCGCAAAGCTGTTGACATTGAAAAATAGAGCTATCCCGATAACCGCTGCCACTAAAGCCAGCGCCACCAGCGGGATCATTGGATTAAAAGGTAGAAGTCCTATTGCGATGGGAAATCCGGTACAAACCGCCAGCAACAGAAAGGTGACCACTTGAGACGGTTCTGATTCCCGGCTTTTAGACCACAAGCGTCGGTACGGTTCTAACAGCAAATACTAACGCCTCCTGAAAATCCGCAGAATCTCCTGAAACTTAGCCCAATCCGCTCTGTTACGCTCAGGCAGGATGCGCCAATACTCTATTCCCAAAACTAAAACCAATGTAACCACCACCGATATGAATGCCGAAATGATTACGATCAATTTACGCTGCGGTCGACTTTTTTTATTTGGAACACGTGCATAATCAAGTACCTGGATATTCGCAGTTTCACGCTCCTCCTGAATTCGGGCATTTTCATATTGCGGATAGATATATTCCAACAATGCGTTTTGTATTTTAACTTCTCTGACTAACTGTGCAAATTTCTGACTCAGTTCAGGCAGCTCCTCGATGCTTAGTGCAAATCCACCCTCTTCACCAGTCAGGAGTTTATTATATTTATCCTCAAGCTGCCTGTTAGTAATCACCAATTGTGAAACTGCAGGATGATCGGCACTGAGGCTGGTATGCATGATTTCGAGTTGAATCTCGTTTGAAAGCAGCTCCGCCTTTAGTTCTGCCGCGGTTTTTATCATGGCTTCAACCTGATCGGGAATCGAAACCACGTGAGCGCTTCGTTGAAATCGTTCGATACTGTCAGCAAGCGCCTTCAGTGAATCATTGACCTGCTTCAGCCTGCTGCTGATATAGATCCTGTTCTTGCGGGCTGTTTCACGAGTAATGTTGCTGTATACCCTGTCAAGCTCTTCCACACAGGCATTCGCCATTGCCGCTGCACGCTCGGGATCCCTATCCTCGACTGAAACCGCAATCGATTGATCATCCAATGTTTCAAGAAAATAATGCCCGGTAAATAAGTCCAGGACATCCTCCGGAAATACATCCTCATCCATATCGTATACTTCGCGCAGATTAAACCTGTCAACAATCTTCTCCCTAAGCGTCCTGCTGCCAAGGATTGTCTGATATATCTCCTCACTTGGAAGTTCAAGACCGAAGCTCATAGCCACACCCTTAAGCTCACTTGGCAGAAATGACGGTAGACCTCCCGTCCCACCGCCCGGTGGCAATATAATAGCGGTTGCCGAATACCATTTGGGCAGGAGCTGCGCAATTACAACCGCTATAGCCACTACAAGGATGAAATTGACGACGAAAAGCTTGAACCATTTGGTAACAAGTACCAACAGATCAAGAATATTCAACCGGATTACCGGTTCATTCTCTTTCATAACCACCCTTCTTGTTACTAATAACGATAACCGAGCGACAGAAAAAATCTGTCAGCAAGGAATGACCGCTTATCTCCGTTAATCCAACCGGCTTCAATAACCACGCCGGTCAACGGTTCCCATTTGACAAAGCCGTTAGCGGTAATCCAACTTTCAGGATCCCCATCAAGGAAATGTAGCGTTCCTGTATAATTCCGCTCTATCGAATCAAACGGATCAGACCCGACCTCGCCTCTCCGATTATAGTCGAGCTCCAACCTGAATCCAAGATTGCGCCTGAATTTGTAATCTACCCACCATCTTAATCGGTCTGAGTTTGCAGCCAGATCACTACCCAGGCTTAAAGTCCAGGTTGAATATCGATTGACCGGGTAAAAATGCGTATATACATTGGGATCGAGGCGGGCATATTCAACACCCGTAGTTAACCCGTCAACTCCGGTATCAAGGAGCCTGCCGCCGATAACAATGCCGAACTTATTGCTCGGGTCGCCCTTGCCAAGTGCAGACAGTTTCATGTCATCGATCAGCAATTCGCCATATACCAGACCCAGATGAGCGATCCGAACTGTAAAATCACCCGACATCAGCACATTATCCTGGTCGTCGCCGTCATGTTCGGCTGAAAAGTAAAAGTTGACCGGATTTATGTATGACCAGTCCAAGCCCCTGTCTCCCCAGATTATACACTCATTTACAGCCAACGACATCCATCTTAAGGGCATGTACTCGACTCGATGCGCGGCGATCCATTTATGCGGACGGGATATCCTCGTCCAGCCGCGATCGGTCTGATAAAGCGTATCAACCGGAGCATTCCAGGCATGGAGACAGCCGAGGATATACCCGAACCTCACTCTATTGAATAGTTCGGTGTGGACTCTTAAATGGTTGAATGACGGCGACAATCCAGATAACAGTAAACCACTATTGCGTGCAGGTCCCCAGGAGACCCGCTCCTTGCCGAAGATAACATCTATCCCTGAAAGACTTGCAGTCAGGTAAGCTTCTGTCATATCGTAGTAAGTCTCATTAGAACCCTGCAGCGGTCCCACATAGCCATACCTGTCCTCAAGAAGATCATCTCTACTTAAATAAGGTCCGTTGCCGCGCTCAACATGATCCACGAACCTGAAGTAATAACCTATGACCTTATATGCTCCCCGGAATTGTATGCCGGTAGCCCGTCTGAAAATGGATTTATCTTCATCGGCATCACAGCGAAACCTTATCAGAGGATCAAATATAAAACTGAACCGATCATTCTCAACAACTGCTGCATGCCAATATGGTTCGTTCTGCGTTCTTTTGGGTTTATAACGTATCGATCTTAATACTCTGACGTTGGATGCGGAAGTATCCACTCCACTTGCCATATCATGCCCAAACTCCCGAAGGTAATAGTCAAGCTCAGCTTCCAGTATAGCGTCATCCAACGGGCTATATTGCTTTTTTATCAACTGCAGGATTTCGCCGACTCTGTGCCGGGAAACTGGTCGCACATTAATCGACCAGACCGGAAGTATATCCCTGGTTGTACATATCTCCAGAAAGTCATATATCGGATCATCCACCGGTACATAAGCGGAGCCTTTTACTTCAGCAAACGCAGCAGTTTCCGCGCATAACAGCACCAAAGAAAATATAATTATAATAAGCAGTTTCAATCAGACCTCATCCCCATACTGCTTTCTATAATAATCCATATATTCACCGGATATCACGGATTGAACCCATTTCACATTATCCCGGTACCATTTGACCGTCTTGGGAATCGCCTGGGCGATGGAGTGTTCCGGTTTCCAGTCGATTTCACGTGACATTTTACTTATATCCATTGCGTAACGCCTGTCGTGTCCTGGTCGGTCTTTCACAAATGTAATTAATGAATGAGGTTTTCCAAGTTCATCCAGCAACATCTTGATGAGATCGAGGTTCACTATTTCGCAGTTTCCACCGATGTTGTAGACCTCGCCCGGTTCACCCGCTTCCAGCACCATCATGATAGCCCGGCAATGATCCTCAACGTAGATCCAGTCACGCACCTGCTGCCCATCGCCGTAAACCGGTATCGGTTCGTCATTCATGGCGTTGCGAATTAACAGTGGAATAAGCTTCTCCGGAAACTGGTAAGGACCAATATTATTCGAACAGCGAGTAATAACCGCCGGCAGGTTGTAAGTCTTTATATAGGCACGCACCAGCAAGTCGGCTCCAGCCTTCGACGCCGAATAAGGGCTGTTGGGCTTCAGGCGGTTCTGTTCGGTAAAAGGCGGATCATCCGGATCCAAGCTGCCGTAAACCTCGTCGGTGGACACCTGAATAAAACGCTTGACATTATGAAACCGTGCCGCTTCGAGCATAACCTGAGTGCCAATTATATTTGACTGGAGAAACGGTCCCGAATCCAGAATCGACCGATCAACATGCGACTCAGCCGCCAGATGCAGCACCCCCCAGCATCCCTCCATTGCCCGCTTGACGTCGTCGATGTTCGAAACGTCTCCCCTGATGAATCTGTAGCGAGAATGATCTTCAACATCCTTCAGTGAAGTCAGATTGCCGGCGTATGTCAGTAAATCATAGTTGACTACATAATACTCAGGATATTTGTTCAGGATCAGTTTCACCAGATTGGAGCCGATAAAACCTGCTCCGCCGGTGACCATGAGCCGCTTCAGGTTATCAGAATGCTTGTCTTCTGATTTGGACATCCTTCTACTCCCGGTAATCATTTCAACCTTAATAACTTAGTTGTGCCCCTTTATGGTTGTCATTCCCACTTTCCAGTGTGTCCGAAAATGATCTAAAGCCGCTGTCACCTCTCCGCAGGTGACAGCCTAATTATAACCCTATCATAGTGTTGCTGTCACCTGCGGAGAGGTGACAGCAGCTGACTCTCTTATTCTTAGACAGACTGTTTCGCGGGAATGACAATGAATCGCTGACACCACCATAACTTTAACGTCATTAAATAGTTCCAAATTCCAAAGTAAATAAAGAATTAAATTTACGACTTACCAACACCGATGTCAATTAAATCGCATTGTAAAAAACAAATTGAGAGAGAGAGCCCGTCCAGCCATAATGACCGGACGGGCTCGTTTAGTTAACTTCAAGGTGTGGCGAAGTTTACTTCACCAGCATCACCTTACGTGCTGACTTAAAGCCGGCGGCTTCCATCCTGACGATGTATATACCGGACGCTGTTGCATGTCCGTTCCATATCGTCATGTGATGACCAGCCTTAAGCTCATTGTTTACCAATGTCGTCACCAGACGACCCGTAACATCGTAAACCTGAATGGTTACCTTGGATGCTTCCGGCAGACCGTAAGCAATATGGGTGATTGCATTGAACGGGTTCGGATAGTTCTGGGTCAGGTAGAACTCATCCGGAATACCGGGTTCTACCGTCACATTCAGCGCAATGAAACCGTCGGTCTCGTAAACCAGAGCATTATTACCATCCTGGTTCACAGACAGGTTCATCTCAACATCCTTGTCAGCATCCCACAGGCGCAGCTCGAATGCCTTGCCAGGCAGCATACCTTCAACGATGTCTTCGGTGAACTCAATGTCACCCCAGACTGCCAGTCCGCACCTGCCTTCGGATACTGTGCCGGCGCCGACCAGTCTGCCGTTGTTGAAGGCGGCGATCTGATCGCCATCCTCAACAGCCAGACCGGCTACTGAAGTCACCAGTACGCTCATGTTCTCAGCGCTGTTCGGAGCAATCCAGTGCGTGCCAAGCTTAACTACATTGCTGGCAACAGCAGCCTGTTCGTCCTGCTCCGCAGGATATACCCAGGATACAGCTTCACGGAGGTTCACCTGGTAACCCTGACCCGGCGTCCATGGATCCATGTTCGAGAAGCCTTGGTCAGGCATCATGAAGTCACCAGTACCATCCTTGGCGATAATCAAGTGTTCAAGAACATCTTCAGGAATCACGTAGTAGCCGCTGCCGAATCTGGCATTCAGATCGTAGTCCGGATAGTAAGGGATCATGCTCCAGCCGGCGCCAACATCGAACTCTGTCTGCGGATGGATGGGGATTCCCGTCCATGATGCAACAAAATCATCTTCCCGGTTCTGTGGATCACCGACTACCCTCATCAGGTAACCTTCGATGGGATTCCAGTAATCGATATCCCAGAAGGGCCACACCGGGACGCAGAAGTCACCTGTAGCGTTCTTCATCTGGAGGAGTAGCCATCCGTCATCTTCATTCCACAACGCCTGCCTGCACATATCCTCGACCTCCGGACCTTCGTCGTTGTATTCGTATTGATCTGGATCAGGAATTATGTTTAGCGAGACCATATTCCAGTTGCCCCGGAATAAGACATCCTGTTGTATAATATCAAGACCGTCGATGTTAACTGTCGACTCGCCGTTATTGACCCAGACCTCAGGTCCATCGAGGAATTCAACGCGAGCGTTGAATTCCTGCTCAGCTTCCGGATCCCAGAGCCTTATTACGATCTCGTCACCACCGACGAAGCCCTCTATGACACCTTCGGTCACAGGATTATCGCCATACAGTGTTAGTTCGACGTTGAATCCATCAATCCAGATAGCCGCGCCGGAAAGGTTGTCTTCCGGTTCCGGCGCAAATGCACCGATCTCCCAGTAGTTGGGAACCGGATTACCAACGAAGGTCAGCTCGTTAACTGTCCACGTATGCATGTAACCGGTCTCGACGAATCGTGGGAAATTCTCCGGGAAGTAATGACAAGGCGCTACGGTCGTTAACGACACCCTGATCGAAACCGGCGGATCTTGTTGTTCAGGATCGTTTGATTCGACGATCAAATCAACCGTATAGGTTGTAGCCTCATCAAGTCCTTCCGGATTAATGGTCAGCGTAACTTCATCCTGCTCACCTTGTGAAGTAATGCCTTCCTCGGGTTCAGCTTCGATCCAACCGGGAACTGCCATCATGATCATCCACTCCAGAAGCGTTTCACCACAGGAACCCCATTGACCGTCTATGTTGTGGTAACGCCATTGATGACCAGTAGGCGACCCCGAAACTATGACAAAACCGCGCCCGTACTCATAGGCTACTATGCCGGGTTGATTGGTACTTGTGCCAATCGCTATTACCTGATACCAATCGCAGTCTTCGATTTCATCGAGGTCATCCTCCGGATAAACGCAATGGAATGTCGAGCCGCCCGGGAAGGCCTGATTTTGTCGCCATCCCATCTGATCGACAAGCCAGTTCTCCTCATCACCGCCTTCACCAAGTCCAGGCGCCAACTGACCCTCCTGAGGTGTTCGGGTATCCTGCAGACCACCGATGATTGGGCCAACATGGTTCCCGTTCCATCCCTGCTCGATGAACATCACGCCGCCATGGGAGACATAGTCCTCGAATCTCTCAAGGTTGTCATTCCAGTTCTGAGTGAATTGAGCACTCATTTCACCGGTAGCAATCCATAGTGCATCATAGTCATCAAGTTCAACCTCTTCAAGATCATTCGCATTGTTGTAATTGTCGTATTCTATCTCATCGACCAACCGGAAGACCCACTCTTCGTACCATCCCCAGGAAACCAGATCCTGGAATATGGCGAATAGACCTTCTACGTCGCGGCGAGGACCCACTGCTGCTCCGTTAGTACTGCGCAATGTTCTTGCTGAAGCGTCGCGCTCATCTTCATCGGGCTCTTCAAAGCTGATTTCCCAAGTCAAATCACGACGCCACTCGCCTTCATCGTTGCCGATGATAAACGGTCTCGTTATCGGATCATCACCGACATTCAGTGATACAGCGAAATCGTTGTCGGGATCGATCCAGATTGACGGCGGTTCCTGTCCAATGGCGAGGAGCTCATAGTGGAATACACCATCCTCTAATCCCTCGTTCTGCGCATTGGTGTGGAAGGTGATGGTTCCTGAACGCTCACCCAAAGCGGCAGGTGTGAAGATCAGTGTTACCGCCTTATCCTCGAATGCCGGGACTTCCGGATCGCCCTCGAACTCGATGTCAAACTCACCATCATCGGGATCGAATACGATTTCATCGAACGTAAGCTCTTCAGAACCAAAGTTGGCGAGAATAATATCGAACCTGCTCGCACCGCCGAGTTCCGGATCTACTTCGTAATACGCCGGTGGTAACTGAACCGGATCACCGCCAAGTTCGTCAGGAAGCGGGATCGTTTGCTCAGCATCTTCACTCAGGAATGCAGCGCCTTCCACGGTCATGAGGACAGTTACGATCTCACCCTCTACAGGATCAACCGTAGGATCGTTGCACAGGAATTTAACGTCAGCTTCATACGGACCCGCTATCAGACCTTCAGCGT
Source organism: uncultured bacterium (assembly GCA_964471745.1). GTDB lineage: Bacteria > Electryoneota > AABM5-125-24 > Hatepunaeales > Hatepunaeaceae > CAYYHI01. Next base: position 22,714 of record CAYYHI010000013.1, read on the forward strand.
TCAGGATGAAAATCACATCCATATCGCCAAAGGGAGCAAGCGTATCTGCTGGAGGATCAAGTTCAATCCAGTTGGGACCGGTCATCTCAACCAGATAGTACAGGAATTCGCCAACGATGCCGTGCCAGTTGCCAACACCGGCGTAATTTACACATCCAAATCCAACCGGATGCGCACAGGTGAGAACTGCTCCCCCGCCATATCCATAAGCAACCGCACCGGGTACCTGATTCTGTTGCTGATCAGCAATGACTTGATACCATTCGAGTGTGCCTTCTTCGACTCCATCTTCGAATTGGGCAAGGTTGTATCCGGAGTGCACCCAGGCGTTGCCTTCTATGACTTCCCCGCGGTTCCAGTTGTCAGGCTGTGCCCCTTGTGCCAACTCGGCGAACAGACTATAGTCTTCGTCGTTGGGGTTGGGACTCACCACAAGAACACCATTACTCGAACTGTTGGCGAAGTCATTGATGATTCCACCCGGGCTACTAACGCTGCGGTTGGCGTCGGCCGTTTCGAAATAGGTTGCTCCGCCGCCATCGATGTACTCTTCGAAACGCTCAAGATTGTTGTTGTATTCCGCGACCCACGGCTGGCTGTAAGCGTTGACGCAGACGACGTCGTAATCATCGAATTCGACATCATTCCAGTCACCAGCGTTTCTGTAACTGTGGAAGTTGTCATCATTGAGCCGCTGCTCACAATTAAGGAAGCCTTGATACATACCGTTGTTCCAGCCGTTGTTCGTCTCAAAGCAGCAGAACAACAGACCTTCGAGATCCACGGGATCGTCGCGACGTGGACCAATGGCGCGATCTGTACTGCGAAGCGTCCGGATACCGGCATCCCGCTCCGGCTCATTCATGATCTCAATATCAGTCTCGAAGACCAGCTCGCTGCCGCCTTCATTGGAAACAGATACCGGAACTTCCAACACCTCGCCGGCAAAAATGTCTTCATCTACCTCATTCGTGCCAAGACGCAGAATGGGAGCGTCAAGACCCCAACCCTCCACGCGCACCGGATAAGGATTATCTTCCTGATAGCGTGCATCGTTGGTTAAGAAATGAATGACCTCTTCGTAGAACACCGGATCATCCTGATGGTTATCAGGAAGTGGAGGAGCAAATTCGATGGGAACTTCTGCGATCTCCTCAGGCGCAAGCACATCGGGAACATCCTCATCGTCGATCCAGAACACCGACTCGTCCTCGAAGACAACCTCATATATCTCCAAGTCATCAGTTCCTGTGTTCTCGATCTGCACGATGTATAATTCAGGATAGCCGACGTAAACTTCACCGAAATCGACCGGAGGCTCTTGTTCACCATCATCTACCTCAGGACCACCGGGCGTAACGTCGATGTTAGGTACGGGGACCACTTCCATGGCTACGTTTACTGCCAGGTAATCCTCTATGGTAGGATCGTTGCTAAAGAATCGAAGCTCAGCGATGTATTCACCTCCAAACAGACCTCGAGCATCGAGGGTTACGATCACATCAATATCCGATCCCTGCGTGAGGGTATCACATTCAGGATCCCACATCAGCCAGCGCATCTCGGTGATACCGTCGTCGTAGATGCGGACGTTGGTAGCCCCATAACCGCCGATCCATATATGTTCACCGTCGTGTGTGCATGCATCGTAAGGTTGATTGGTTCCCACTTGGAAGCTCTGAACCGTTTCGATGTACTCCCAATCATCTGTGTTGACAGCGATCTGATAGATACTCCCATTGTTGTTTGTGATCCACATCTGTCCGTCGGGATGCAGGGCAACCCATTCGATGTTGTAAAGGTTGGCGTTGCCGCCGTTGAATTGCGTCGGGTTCGGAAGCGTCGCGATTTGTTCACCGCGGTCGTTTCCGTCCATTTCGTAGACTTGAATGACACCGGCAGCACTCTGGTTACGGGCGAACATCCACCCTTCCTCAGTATCAAACGCCACGCCATACGTCGAAAAGCCCATCGCCAGATCATCGAGGGCGTTGCCTTCGAAATCAAACCGGCGCAGATTGGCGTTGACGTTCAGGTTGCAGATATAGATAATGCCTTCATAAAAACCACCGTCCATCGGGTTCGGCGTGCCAAAACTACGCACCTCCTCGAAGTCTTCGTAGTTGTTGTGTGTCCAAACGTGGATCATGCTGGCGCTGTATTCAGTGATGAACATTACGTCGTTGTCCGGATCCCAGCCGACCGGTGAAATATACCAGCTAGCTCGGTTGGGTCCTGCGAACTCAGCAATAATATCACCCGCATCGTCTCGACGCGGACCGACTGCGTTATTAATACTACGCAAGCCGCGCTCATCAATACACCGTCCGCCTTCCTCAGGTTCCCGAATGATCTCGCTTTTAGTATACCACACCAGATCCGCTTCACCCTGGTTGGAAACGTTGATCGGATACTCATTAACCTCGCCGGTGAAGAGTATCTCATCGATTTCCTGAGGTTCCACAGAAAGAACCGGTGGTAGATAAGCGCGTGCATGGATCGGAATGAGCAGTTCTTGCTCACTTGGATCCGTTGAAACGAAGCGCATGTAAAGCTCTTCATCCTCAGCGGGAAATTCTGCCGGATCGTCGGAATGGAACAAGAGGTTTACATCCTGTTCCTCATCCGGAGACAGTATGATCTCTTCATCGAAGTCAACCCAGAAGTGCTCATTCTCGTTGCCTTCTCCGTCATCAGAGACGATTAAGCTGATTTCCAAGTCATCCGTTCCTTCGTTTGCGCAGGTTACAACTATCGCGTAATCATGCTCTACGTAAAGGTCAGGATTATAATCCGGGAACTGATTCCAGTCGATGAATTCCGGAGGATCTTCCGGATCACGCGGATGATGACCCATAAACCAATCGAGCGTAAGGTCAGGAGCGGGAGTAACGTCGATCATGACGTCGAGTATCCCGTCAGGTACTGCTTCAGGTACTTGAGGTTGGATGGGATCGTTAGAGAAGAATTGAATCTCAGCAATATATTCGCCCCCGAACAAGTTTGCGGCATTCAACCACAGGTCCATGACGACATCCTCGCCACCGGGTTGGATCTCAATGGGCTCCTCAAGCTCCATAATGTGAGGAACAATAGAAATCCAGCGGGTTTCTTTTACACCGTCGTCGTAGATGCGGATGTCAGCGGGGGTGTAGCCAGCGCACCATATATTCTCGCCGTCGTGACCGGCGCCGCCGTACCCGGCTCCAGCGTTGCCGTTGTAAGCGTTGAAACTGACAGCGTCTTCATAGTCGATGCACTGCCATTCTTCCTGGTCAACGCCGATCTGGTACAGCATGCCGTTATTGTAGGCAAACATCCAGAGCGGGGCTTCTCCATGCGCTGGAACCCATTCCAGACCGTAGTTGTAAATGTTGTTGTGGTAAGGGTAATGGTTGTTGATATTGCCGATCTGCTCACCTATGTCCATTCCATCCATCTGATAGACCCTGATGGGCTGGTTGGCTTCCGAGGTCATGTGGAAACATAATTCGTTCTCTTGGTCGAAGGCGAGTCCATAGACGCTGGTCGGGAATTGGATCGCTCCGACCATGTCACCGTTGATATCGTAGCGGTTTAATGACGTCGGAGACCAGACACCTATCCATGCCAAGCCGCCATACACGCCTCCGTCCATACAGCCACCGTAGTTAATCCGCACAACCTCTTCGAAGTTTTCGTAGTTGTTGTCGTGGCTGTAAGCTGCAATGGTTTGATTGCTGTAGTTGGACATCCACATCACCTCTGCATCGGAATCCCAACCGAGCAATGAGCAGTACTGGCTGCCGCCATTGATGCCATTGAAGGACCCAAGCAGATCGCCCGGATCGTCGCGGCGTGGACCGGCAGCGCGGTTGGTACTGCGTAAGCTGCGGGCGTCGCGGTCGCGTTCGTCATCACCTGGTTCGCTGATGACGACCACCTCGGTCTCGAACCAGAGCATCGATTCGCCGTCGTTGCCGACAACGACATCATGAGTTATGACCTCACCGGTCGTCATGTCTTCCTGGAACTCGTAACCATCATCCGGCGCCGGATTCAAGGTTAGGATCGGTGGACGGTTCACCTCCGCGTGGACGGCGATCTCGAATTCCTGATCATCTTCGTCATGATCGTTGTTGTATATGATCATGGTTTGGTTGTAATCGCCCGGTTCATCGAAAGGCGCCTCGAAGATGAAATTAACAACCCTATCATCATAGGCAGGCACGGTCAGCTCTGTAGGATCTGCCGTGAACATCGGATTCTCTTCCTCATCGGATTGGATGTTGGAGATCTCAAGATCCGAGTTGCTCTCATTGATGATGGTGACCGGAATTGAATACGGACCGCCAGTGAACATATCCGGATCGAACGCGATGTTGAAGTCAACCACCGATTCAGGTACGTTGTCCTCAATGTAACCGGGGACCCACTCAGCGTTTATGTGCGCCGTACCGACGGTAGTCATGATTATAGGCAGGCGAAAACCATCACGATACCGAAGATCGTTGGTCCAGAAGATCAAATCGGCTTCGTATTCTCCAGCAATCAGACCTTCGGTGATGAGGTCTACGGTTATCTCCATCGCCTCACCGGATGCGAGCGTATCTACAGTGGGCTCATACATCAGCCAGTATACTTCGGTGACGCCGTCGTCGTAAATACGGATGGTAGCATCGGGATAACCACCAACCCACAGATTATGACCATCGTGTGCCGAATGGTCGTAAACCTGGCTGATGTTGCCCACATTGAAGCTTTGAATCGCTTCGACAGCCTGCCATTCATCCGTGTCAACAAATATCTGGGTAACTGTATGCTGAGAATAGTGATGCACCCAGAGCTGCCCTTCAGGATGCTTGGCTACCCATTCGAAACCGTAACAATACTGACCGTTGTTGAACTGCGTCCAGTTGTTAATCAAACCGATCTGGTCGCCGATTTCGTCGCCGTCGACCTCATAGACGTGGATGCCATAATTGTTACCTGATTCCTGAAGAAGCAGATAGCTTTCCTCAACATCCGCCGCCGAGCCGTAAATGTTATGCGGGAATTGAACTTGTCCCAACGATTGACCATCGGCGTCCCACTTGGTTAAAACGGTGTTGCCATTGGTGTGCGTATAGTAAATTCCGTTCAACCAGGCGCCGTCCATGCACATGCCGGGAGCAATCTGGACTTGCGACTCAAAGTTTTCGTAGTCATTATCGTAAGTATAAGCCCTTGCCCAGGAGTTGGTATATCCGGTGATCCACATCCGCTCGTTGTCCCAGTCGTAAGCAGCCGGGTGGGTGTAGTTGCTCGCCAAGTTGATGCCATCTACGCTGGCAATCAGATCACCCGGATCGTCCCGACGCGGACCTACTGCGTTGTTCATGCTTCTCAGCGAACGTGCGTCGGCATCACGTTCCGGTTCGGAGATGATCTCGTGTTCGATTTGGATACTCAATGCAGCGTCGCCGCGGTTTTCAACCTCCAGTACATGCCTCTCCGATTCAGGAGTTATAATCACGGTCTCGATGAAGTCCGGATCAATCCAAAATAGCGGTGGATCGAACGTTTCACCGGACAGATCGATTTCGATTGTCCTTTCATCATCATCGTTGGTCGTCAGGATCATCGTAGCGAAATAGTCATCGGGTTCCTCACTATGGAGGATAACCTCCAATTCCTTGGAGTCGCCTGCCGCAACTTCGAAACTTTCGTCATCCTCTGCAACGTAGAACACCTCGTGACCATCGAATTGTACAGCGACTTCAAGCACGTCGGTTCCAACGTTATCGATCGTAACGTACATCTCAAGATCGAAACCGTTGAAGCAGTTGGGATCCCAGCGTGCGTTCCAGTCAAGGAGATTATCAGCAAAGCCGTACTCATCCGGCCAGGATACCTCGATGTCGGGAGCGCCGGTGACCTCGAGCAGAATGGGTATCGTATGGACACGATCATCACGCTCCGGGGGTTCATTAGTCGTGAAGAGCAGATCGGCTTCGTAGTTACCACCGAACAGACCTTCGCAGTCAATATTGAGGACCCACTCCATCGCGTCGTCGGGCTCGATCTCGCCCTCATCGACCTCATAGCTTAGCCAGCCGCCGGTTGACTCGACCAGGTATAACAGAAGTTCTGCAGCCATGGAACCCCACTGACCGCCATCCCGAGCCCAATTAAACCAGACGTGACCGGTGGGATGACCAACCGTCACCACCGTACCGCGACCGTAACCATAAGCTACGCAGCCGGCAACATCTTGATTCTGCAAATTGGCGATGACCTGATACCACTCGATTGTGCCGTCTTCCAATTTGTCTTCGAACTGACCCATATTATAACCGGAGTGCAACCAGGAGCTGCCCTCGATGATCTCGCCTTCTTCCCAGTAGTCCGGTTCGGATCTGTGGAAGATGTCAGCCAACAGGCTGTAGTTATCATCTTCGGGATATGGACTGACAACCAGGACGCCGTTGGACGTACCATTAGCGTTATCATTGGAGATATCACCAGGGCTGTGAACCCGGCTGTTTTCGTCGGCGACTTCATAGTAAGCTGCACCGCCGCCATCGATGTACTCCTCGAAACGCTCAAAGTTGTCTGCCATGTTCTGCGACCACATATTGTCTCGACCTGCCACAACAACCACGTCGTATTCGTCAAAGTCAACTTCATCCCAATCGCCGGCGTTGTGGTAGGAATGGTAATTATCCTCGTTCAACAGCGGATCCTGCCGCATGCCGTCATCGACCCATCCCCAGGTGGAGCTGGTCTGGAAACAGCAGAACAACAAGCCGTCGAGTTCGTTATCTTCAAGTGGATCACGGCGAGGACCCAGGGCACGATCTGTACTGCGAAGCGTCCGGGCATTGGCGTCGCGATCATCGGGGCCGTCGACGATTATCTCATGATCAACCGTGAACCGTAGCGGGGCATTGCCGGTGTTTTCGATAACAAATCGGACATCCTCCGTATTACCGGTGAAAAGCTCGTAGTTCTCATGTATATCGGGATCGATCACAAAAGTAGGCGGTCTTAAGGCTCGTGCATGAAGGTTTACAGTATAATGCTCATCACCCGGATCGTTCGAGGTGAAGACCACGGTGGCATCGTCGTAATCGCCAGCTTCGTCTGCGTTGAAAGTGATGGTTACTTCCGCCTCATCATCCGGCGCCATCTCTAATAATTCAGCAGGTTCTGCGCTGAAATATTCATGTTCGCAGGAGATATCACTGATGTTAAGCTCAGCGGTGCCGTTGTTGGCAACATTTAAGATCATAGTGTAAGGACCGCCGGTATAGAGGTCGGGATAAGCGGCGTTCCAGTCGACCACGTCGGGAAAGCCGTAATCATCGTCCCACTCGACCAGGATGTTGGGTGCGCCTGTAACAAACATCTCCACAACCACGATGACAGCCTCATCATCCGGGTCGTTGTGGGTGATGGTTACGTTAGCGGCGTAGTCACCCTCGATCAGTTCGTTGGCGTCCAACGTAACCGTCAAAGCATCCGCATCGTCGGGTTCGATGGTGCCTTCCGTCGGTTCAACCGCGATCCAACTGATCCAGGCAGACGGCGGACCGAACTGAATGGCGAGACCTTCAAGCAGATAGTCCTCCCCCTGACCGGAAGCATTGAACTGGAAGCCTGCCATGTCGCCACCCAAACCATTGATACCGGCTTCGCTACCGTATTGACCGTTGTTGAAGTTGTTGCCGTCGAGACCGAAGTCCTGACCATACTGTATCTTGATCATTCCGTCGGCATTCATAATGATCTGAATATCAGCACAAGGTTGTTGATAGCGGGAATACCACTGGTTGTAAGTGACGATCGCCATATCTTCTTCATTGGTCCAGAAATATACCGGACCGCTTTCAAAGCCCAAGCCATCACCGCCGTGCCAGTCGCCGTCCGCCCACAGAACAGTAGCGAACCAGCTTTGATCGTTATTTGGAATATCCGGTACACCTCTGGCATATTCAGAGCGCTGGAAAGAAATCCAACCGTCGCTGCAAATCCAAACACGGTCAAAGGCTTGATCGTAGAAAGGCATATCCCAACCGAAAACGAAGGGACCATTGATCTGATCGTCAGACTGCACTTGAGTAGTGACGTTATCCCATTCCCTGATATCGATCCATTCGAATTCGGGACCATCATCCTCGAGGTTGTCTCGCCATTCGCAACCAAAGTCATCGGGATCTCCACGGCGATCGCGGCGGGGACCGCGCTCTTCGTCATCACCCGGCTCAGCGGTGACTTCAACGTCGACCTCATAAAGCAAGTCGCTGTTGCCTCTGTTCTCGATAGTAACGCGATGCTCCTCTATATCACCCGTGTTGAGGCTGTCTTCGATCAATACCGGCTCTACAAAGATATCAGGCGCCAGGAGACCTCTGCCTGAGACCGGAACAAACGTGTTGCCGTCGCCGTCTGCTCCTTGATCCACGGCGTTGCTGTGGATGGTAACATCATCCGCGAAATCATCTTCACCATCTGGCGTGAATGTGAACTCCAGAGCGACTCTCTCCAGAGACGCCAGAATCAGTTCTTCATCTAATTCCGGAACGCCGAATACTTCATTGTCGCAACTGATAGCATCGATGACCAGGTCATCCGAGCCGTTGTTCATGATGTTAATTTCGAGCGTTACGATTTGATCGACGAAGGCATCGCCGAAAGCAAGTTCCTCGGGACGAAGGGTGATGCCTGCTCCCTCCTCGTATTCAAGTCCAGGTGAAATGGCTATCGCACTGCCATTGGCATAACTTCCGATGAACCAGCCGTGATCGCCATCACCCAGATTGACACCCATATTGCGTGCACCACAGCCTTCACCTGTCTGTATAAGTATTTCGCCATTGCTGTGAAGAACCGTTTGGTAGTTTTCCGAACCATTGCCACACCACCATATGACCGCCATTTCATCATCTGTCCAGAACCAAAGCTGACTATTTCCAAAGTCAACCTGACGGACGCAGATCATCGAATGGTAAATCGCGCCGGCGTTGGCTTCTACCGGGAAATTGGCGACAGCAATGTTATAAGCCGTACCAGCATAGGTGAATGACAAGTAGCCGTCGGTGTCGATGTAAACCTGATCGTATTCCTGATCCCAGAATGGAAAGGTAAAACCAAGATCTACAGCGCCGGTGTTTTCGTCATCACCGAGATTCCAACTTCGTACATCGTCGAAATCGTCCTGGCTTAGCCATCCGAATTCCGGACCGTCTTCCTCATCGTTGTCTAACCAGTAATAACCGGCATCGTCAGGATCACAGCGATCGTCTCGACGAGGATTGGGAGACATAATTGCCTGATCGGATACTTCCGCAAGCCGCTGCTTGTAAGCGATAAACCACTCACGCTGCTCGGCAGTCATTGTACCCGCATCTTTCGCAGGAATGATTACTTCCTGGAAGTAGGCTTTATCTTCCAAAGAGATAGAGCCATTATTTGTAGTGTTGTTCTCCGTCAGGGTTCCCTGGCTCGCCAGTGACGAACCCGCCAGAACCAGACTAAGAACCAGTAGGGATAAAATCCGAACCTTTAGCATACCAACCTCCAAAATGCTTTGGTCCCCTTTATAAGGGTTATTAATTTGAATTTACTTTTTATCAACTAAGCTACTCATTAGAAGCCTAAACGGGAAGTCCGCGACAGAAGACAATGTTAATATATTGCTTATGCGCGCTTATGAAGCAGGAATCAAGATTAGCAGCGCCAGAAGCGAAACAATTCAAGAGAATATATAACGAGATATTCACTTACGCAAGCCCTTTTGGACATGAATTAAAGAATTTAAGTGTAATGGTGCAAATTCTTCAAGAATGATGCAATCCATGCTTTCAGTGATAAAGATAATTGAATTAAAATAGGATATGTGTGAGGTAGAGCACATATTCGTAATATTTTGAATTTTTTTATGTTTTGTCTTAAAAAACAGAAAAATTCTATAACTGACGACAATGTAATAAATAAACTCAAGGAAATCCAAACTTTGAGAAGAAAACATAGAGGAAAATACCTGTATCGCAGGCTTTCAAAACGGTTGACTTGCATTTAAGGGAACGAAATGATAACTTTATTCATTCAATATTTGACTTAACCAGTGCCTGTTGAAAAACTCATTGAAATCGTAACAAACCCGCTGGCAGACGCCCTCGTCTGCCAGATAAGTACTTGATATGCATTGATTTTAC
>CAYYHI010000014.1:0-30901 GCA_964471745.1 uncultured bacterium
CCCGCCTTTGATGACAGACTTTTTACAGCGGGACGAGGGCGTCCCACTGCCACGAAACGAGGGCGTCCCGCTGCCACGAAGTTAGTAAGTCGCAAGTCAGAAGTCATAAGTTGAAAATCAGATCTGTTGTTCGTGTCAGATTTCAAGACAGCTCAGAGATTGATTGGGTAAGTTTTATGAAGATGGGGGCGGTCGTAATCTGGCGGGAACGGAACAAGTATCAAGTGATCAAGTGGCGCAGGAATAGGCAGGACGATGGTTTGGATTGTGAGTTAGAGTCCGCCGGGTTACGTTCGCGGCTTTGGATTTTAATGAAGGCTGATGATTAGCAGCGAACTTGAAACCCGGCGGGAACAGAATATGCAATTTCGTAAAAGTGTCTTCAATAAATCGGATGCAGCTATTGACAATATGATGTTGTTCTGTTTATATTTACAGAAGTGAAAGCACCGATAAGGAGGAAACATGATTACTAAAAAACCAACTTTAGCAAAACCGTGTGGAGCGTGAGTATTTAATGAATAATATCTAGTATATTATTAAAAATGGAATACCTTTGGCAAATACTTGTAATCATTGTAACAGCAATTGTTGCCTCATTAGTGTCGGTAAAACTTACATTAGGTAAATTTCGATCTGAAAGACTTTGGGATCAAAGGTTAGAAGTATATAATAACATATTGCATATATTATATGAGTTTAGATCAATATACGCTGCTTGGGGTTCAGATAATGTCGAAGTTGTTGAAAAGATTAAATTGATCGAAAAACTCAATGAAACTGCTCAAGAGTGGGATTCTAGTTTGCACAGATACCAATTTGTATTACCGATAAAATCTTTTAATTATTTGTCAGATTTTGGGTTTAAATTAGAGAAGTTGATTGAAGAAATCGCTTCAATTAATGAAGATAAAGGATTAGAATATTTTAATAAAGTAAAAGAAATAATTGATAATGATGTTACTTACATAATTGCTATCGCGAAGGGCGACTTAAAAATAGATTAAATTCGTTTTTCTTTTTTAGTACCAGCAAAGTTTGAATAGAGAGAAACCAAGCTTTTTCTCTCCATTACAGTGAAACAAAGAGCCTTAACCCCCGGCTGTGTTAACTAAAACTAATCCCTTCAAATCCCCACACTCAACCCGCCATCGACAAATATCGGCTTACCGGCGATGTAACACGTGACACTGTCACTTTGTGTGCATGTAATCCTAATAGGTCCCGTTTTTCATGCCCCCTTCCCGCCAACCCAATCGTTGCCCACTTCGGCGGCATTGCGAAGTTTCGTAGCCCGGATCCCTTGTGGTTCGGGATACTTCTGGATGCAACGTCACATCCATTTTAGTTCAAAATGAAATCAGTAGTATCATATCAACATTCTCTTTCCGGAAGATTTTAAATTATCCTTGGAATTTCGCATAAATGTATGAAAAATCCCCGAACCGTTATGTCTGTGATTTCGATAAAGGTCGCTTAAAACAATAGAAGAGACCAGAATCGCTAGGCGAACCGATTGCAGTCAATTCCCAACCTTCTTCTCCCAGAACATTCATACCTTCGTCGAAAGCAAGGTTTCCAGTTCCTTTCTTGGATTTTTTTGCTTTGGCTTGAACTTCGTCTGGGGATAGACATAAGTATTCCCATTTTTGCATAGCTTTACTCCTCTAATGAGTTATTCTGTCTTACTGAAGCTTAAGTAGTTCCAACAACACCGTAATTTATAGCACCGTAGAGAATAATGCAATAGGGAAATTAACATTTTAATTTGTACCTCGAACCATTGTTATCCGGAATTATTAAGAATTGTATCATTCACCCCCTTCCCCCCAACCCAATCGCTTCCCACTCCGGCGGCGTTGCGCAGGCGGTCGGTGAGTTGTTCTTCATTCTAATACCGAAGTTACACTCTAATTTCACGTTTGTCAATAGGTTCTGGATTCCCAATCAAGTTGGGAATGACATTTGGTTAGTGTGGGAATGGCATTTCTGAAGAAGAATTTCTGGGTTCCAAATCAAGTTTGGAATGACGAACTTGAGTTGGGAATGACATTTCTGAAGAAGGATTTCTGGATTCCAAATCAAGTTTGGAATGATGAGGTTGAAACGTTCGATTAATGATAATATCTACAGTTTCGTAGCCCGGATCCCTTGTGGTCCGGGAATCCTGGGTTAATTACGAAAATAAAATGGTAAGATACAGACATACTCATATCGATATCCGGAAACACTAAAGCAAGAATCCCGGACCACAAGGGATCCGGGCTACGCCTCCATACCGCCGATCCAATCGCTTCCCACTCCGGCGGCGTTGCGCAGGCGGTCGGTGAGCTGTCCGGTGTGGTGCTGGAGGTGGCGCAGGTTGTTGAACTGGTGCTCCAGCTTGGACATGCTGTACCACCAAAAGCCGCATTCGGGGGCGGTCAGGTCGAGCGCGTCAACCCAGTCGTTTATCATCGCTTCAATGAAGTCGAGGTATGCCAGCACGTCCTTCCTGCTGTAAGGTTCGCCGATGTCGGGCTTGTCGTGTGGAGGCCAGGGCAGAGTTCCCATGAACTGATACTGATCGCGGTGACGCGCCCACGATCTGAAGGCTTTCTCGTCAACCTGGGCGTAAAGGTGCGTGTAGAAAAGGGTGTGATAAGCGATGTGCCAGTAACGGTTCTTGTAGTCGTCGCTTAGCCAGAGGTCGTCGGGGCAAAGCTCAATCGTTCGCCGCAGCATTGTCAAAGCGGCGCGGTACTGGCTTTTGAGGATGGTATTGAGGTAGACCGTGTCTATAAGGTCTTGATTGTTATCTACTTCAGAATTCATACGGTTACCTGGATTATTTCACGAGCTATCTATATTCACCGGTGGCAATAATGCTGCCTTACCATACACTCAATCTGAGGATAGAGAATAAATCATCATTTGTCAAGGGTTTCTGGATTCATGATCGGGCTACTAACTGAATTTTATCTATTCCCCACTTTCGGTTGAAAGGTCGGTGGTTTTTAATGCTACTAAGGCGCTGTCGATGTCTCGAATTAGCTGGTCGATTTCAGGTAGATTTGGGTTTAGTTTGCGAGCCTGGACTGCGTGGTGCATGGCTTCGGAGTAACGTTTCGAATTGAAAAGCAAAATGGCGAGATAGTTATGGGCTTTGGCAAACTCCGGATTGATTTCGATCGCGCACCTGTAATGTTTTATTGCCTCGTCTGTTTTACCTAAAATTGTAAGCAAGTTGGCGAAGTTGAAATGCGCTATAGCAAGTTCCGGGTCAATTTCGATAGCTCGTTCGTAGTGTTTACTAGCCTCGTTCGAATTACCTTGTTCGGAGAGCAGGTTTGCAAAGTTGTAATGGAATTCGGCTGATTCCGGGTTGATTTCGATTGCGCGTTTGTAGTGTTTACTAGCCTCATCATTCTCACCCATGTCGTAAAGCAGGACGGCGAGGTTGTTATGGGCTACGGCAAATTTCGGATTGATTTCGATAGCACGTCTGAAGTGTTTTCTTGCCTCAACCTTCTCACCAAGGTTTTTAAGCAGGTTTGCATAATTATTATGGAATTCGGCGATTTCCGGGTTAATTTCAATCGCGCGTTCATAGTGTTTTATGGCTTTGTCCGTCTCTCCCAGTTTTTTGAGCAGATTAGCAAGGTTGTTATGGGCTTCAGCATCTTCAGGGTTAATTTCAATCGCACGTTCATGGTGTTTTCTTGCCTCGCTTGTATCACCTAAGTTGTTAAGCACAATAGCGAAGTTGCTTTGGATTATAGCATCTTCCGGGTTGATTGCGAGGCTGCGACTCAACTCCTTTTTCGCATTCTCTAAATCATTTAAATGAAAGAAGCAATTACTTAAGTAGGAATGGAGTACTGCGGAAGTGTCAGGATATTCCGAGATTAATAAACTTAACTGATCTCGCGCCTTTGAAAATACCCTGCGCCGGTACATGAATAAGCCGGCAACGTAACGAACCACGTAGTCAACGTCTGCCAAAATATACCCATCTCTTATCTCGCTAAGATTATGGAACTTCAGGTTACCGCTTTCGTCCGCTGTTTTGATGCTCGTATCGAATGGATTGACCAAAACGTAGCGCAAACTGGTTATGGACGAGTCCTGAGGCATCGCCTCCAAGTCCCCCCAAATTACCATGTCCCCCCGGCGCTTTTCACCGATTTTGCGACCGGCATCAAAATCCGAGGTGGTGACAGTCGAATCGTAGCGGACATCCAAATGTTCGATGTTCATCTCATGCAATCGACGGACGATGTTCTCTTATATCAGCCATTCCTTATGACCGCGATGTCGTGAGAAAGGGAGTATCAGCACGTCGAAGTTGTTTTCCGGGTCAGAAAAAGCGATAGAGCAGCGGTATTTATATTTCTGATACGCTGGATAGCCGAACTTGTAGATTACAATAACTGCACCTACAATCAAGAGTAACGTTAGGATGCGCCCAATCGTTAGGTCAAAACCAGATTTATCCCGTTCGGTGCGAGGTTTGGCTCGAGGCATACCGTTTTTCGCTTAATGAAATGAATACGATAGTTTAGGTAATCTAAACAAGTCTTTTGCTTTAGTCAAGTTCAAGCCGATCAGACTGACCCGGAAGATTATTTCGACCATCCGCTACCAGAGCCTGCCTTCGCGAAAACGGGGGATGGTCATCATGCTGCAAAGGGATCAAGCAGATTTCATGGGATATGCCGGGATTTGACGCAGCGAAGGAATCGGGGCACATCGTAAAGCAGGTGAAAACCGAAGCAGGCTTGGTTACCAAAGATATGAAAGCGTGATCGGACTGTAATCCATGATGGAAAATCTTGACAGAAGAGTTAAAGAAGCCTATCTTACTGAAGCGAAACAAGATTCCGACGACCGCATGGAAGACTTGCGAAGGCTTCTGAACTTTCACACTTAACTGATTTCGTCTTAATATGGGTGTGTGATTAGTAATATCTTTCGAGAGTTTCGTATTGTTGTAAACTTCAGGTTAAACTATATTCAATAAAGCAATGCTGGTTAGGTAAATAAAACCCATTAAACCTTATTTGAGGTAGAAATGAAATTATCACGTGCTGTTTTAATCAGCTCACTCGCGGCAGCCACTTTAATCCTTACGATCTCTTCAATCCAGGCAGAGACAACTTTCAAATATCACATGTTGACATATAACCTGTGGGGAGCGAGTACTGCTCATGCAGAGGATGTGGACTCAGACGGTGATATTGACCTGATCGGTGCTGGTGACTATCATATTATCTGGTGGGAAAACGATGGGCACCAGAACTTCACCGAGCATGAGATTGTGGGAGATTCCGCCTTTGCCCATTCCATGTATGCTGCAGATATGAACGGTGATGATGACATCGATCTGATTGTCGCCGGCAATCATAAGTTCACCTGGTGGGAAAACGATGGTGACGAGAACTTTACCGATCATGCCATCATCGATTCCTTTTACAGAGCAGCGTTAATCCAACCGATTGATATGAACGGTGACGGCTATTTGGATGTGCTCGGCGCCGGCGATAATAGAATAAGCTGGTTTGAAAACAACGAGCGACAGGTCTTCATACTGCAAAAGATTGCCGAAGATTTCCGGGGTGTGTCATCTGTCTATGCCACGGATATGGATGAGGATGGTGACATCGATGTGTTGGGCGCATCGAGTGCATTATATTCAATCGAATGGTGGGAAAATGATGGGCAGATGCACTTCACTCAGCACATGATTACGGGAGATTTCGGCTGGGTAAAGTCTGTTTATGCAACAGATATCGACGGAGATGGCGATGTGGATGTACTTGGCGCTTCGGATAATCTAAACGCTGTCACCTGGTGGGAGAATGACGGGGATCAGAACTTCACAGAGCACACCATAGCGGGAGATTTCTATTATGCTGGGTTGGTTTATGCAGAGGATCTGGATGACGACGGCGATATCGATGTGCTTGGAGGGGGTGGAACCAATATCAGTTGGTTTGAAAATAACGGACGGCAGGTTTTTACCCGGCACATTATTGATGGGACTTTTTCTTATCCCAAATCGATCTATGTAACGGATATTGATGGGGACAATGACGTCGATGTTCTTGGTACAGCTTGCCAAGCAGACGCCATGGCATGGTGGGAAAGCGAGGAGAGTTACTTCACGACGCATCTGATTACCGAAGATTTCGAGTACGTAACGTCAGCCCAGGCTTCGGATATGGACGATGATGGTGACATCGATGTGCTTGGCGGGGCTTTCAGAGATGGAATTGCCTGGTGGGAGAACGGAGAAGATCAGGATTTTACTGAGCATCTTATTACCGATGATATTAATGGTACTCAGTCCGTTCACGCAGTGGATATTGACGGTGATGACGATATTGATGTACTCGGTGCGGGGTATCATTGGTATCAAGAAACGTCTAAAATCGCCTGGTGGGAAAACGATGGGGATCAGAACTTCGAGGAACGCATTATTTCCGAGGATTATGAAGAATTTAAACATGTCTTCCCAATAGACATGGACAGTGATGAAGATATTGATTTCCTATCCGCAGCCGCTGAGATCACATGGTGGGAGAACGACGGTAATCAGAACTTCGCTCGCCATACAATTAGGGAGCATCTTAATGCCCGATGGGTTTATGCTGTCGATCTGGACGGCGATGATGATATTGATGTAATCGGCGCGACTTCTCGTATTGGAATAATTTGGTTCGAGAATAATGGCGATCAGAACTTCACGGAGCATACTATTTCGGATGAAGAGGGAGGGATGCATTCTGTCTATGCTTCAGATATTGATGGTGACAACGATATCGATATTCTCAGCACACAAAACGGCATTACCTGGTGGGAGAACGACGGGCATCAGAACTTCGAAGAGCATATTATTCCGGAATATTCAGAGCCTGGCTACGCGGCGTATGTAATGGACTTCGATGCGGATGACGATGGTGACGTCGATCTGCTTTATGCGGGTGAGAATAGAGTATCGTGGTGGGAGAACGATGGCGAGCAGACCTTTACCGAGCACCAGATATCGCAGTTCTTTGAAGGCGCCAGTTCAAATTCTGTGGCTGATTTTGATGGTGACGGTGATGTCGATATCCTTGGTGGAGGTGACATGGAGGTTGGTATAATTATGTGGTGGGAGAACAGACTGGACGAGATGAGTATCGGGGAACCGTCAGATGGGTCTGCTGTTTTGCCGAGTCGCTTCGAGATTGTTTCATTATATCCCAACCCCTTCAACTCATACACCACCATTACTTACAGCCTGCCTGTTGCGGCATCGGCGTCACTAAGGCTCTACGACCTGTCAGGACGGGAAGTGAGGACGCTGTTCGATGGATACAGACAAGCGGGATTCCATTCGGTAAATCTGAACGCAAATGACCTGTCATCGGGATTGTATTTCGTGAGATTGGATGCTAATGATAAAGTGTTCACACAGAAGGTGATGTTGATACGATAACCGGGTTGGTTCCCATCTGGATTCAAGTGAAACAATACCTGCCAGGTTACTCTACATTTGAAACCTGGCTTGAGCCTAAACCCAATAAACATATACATTAAGACCTAAATAAACCGGGTGATATTGCCCGATAGATAAACACATAAAAACAAAGGAGTTCTATCATGAACAGACAGTACAACATTTTAACAGCTACAGGTATGTGTCTTTACATTTTTTTATTTTTACTCGTGGGGACACAGACTTCGCAAGCTCAGCCCGGCTTCGGACAGGTCTGGGAGAAACATGAGCAGAATCCAGTGATTGACTTGATTGGAGAATCGGGGGCGTGGAACGACGAACACAGAGTCCTTGTAAACCTTTTAGGACATGTGATTTTCGATGGTGATGTCTACAGGTATTATGGAGGTGGATTCGATGGATCATCCTGGGGCATAGGATTATGGACTTCATCAGATCTGGCAACAGGCTGGTCGGAATACGAAAACAATCCAGTTATGACAGAAGGCGCCGATAATTCCTGGAATGTAAATGGAATAGGATGTCCGACTGTAATTCAAGATGGGGATACTCTAAGGATGTGGTATGCTGGAGTAGCTCGAGACGATTCATACGCTATCGGTTATGCCACCTCAACAGATGGTGTACACTGGACGGAATACGAGGGTAACCCGGTCCTGGGGAGAAGTGACTTGTGGGAAGGTGCTGGTGTTAATGCTCCATACGTTATCAAGACTGAGGAGACCTTTGAAATGTGGTATCAAGGTCTTCCACAGATTTGGCAAATTGGCTATGCATCTTCGGAAGACGGTATAAATTGGGCCAAATCTGAAGAAAATCCAATCCTTGAACCAGGACCACAAAATTCGTGGGATGTTGCGAGAGTTGGTTCACCGGTTGTATTGCATACAAACGACCAATACTTGATGTGGTTTACTGGATTTAGTCCTGATTTGGGACTTCAAACAGGATTTGCGAACTCAGATAACGGAATATCATGGCAAAAAGATCCGGATAATCCTATATTAGCCAACGGCGCGTATGATCAATGGGATGCGCAAAAAACAGTACCAAGTGCAGTATTTCAGGATGACACTACCTGGCAAATGTGTTATCTTGGAGGAGATTTATCAGATTCTCATGGCCTCGGATTAGCTACGCTCAGGGGATGGGATTCGGTCGAGGACGATGTTTCCCTCTCTCCATCATCATTTGTACTTTATCAAAACTACCCCAACCCGTTCAACGCCACAACCACAATCAGATACGGTCTACCGGCTGCATCGTCGGTGTCGCTACAACTCTTTGACTTGGAAGGTCGACAGATCAGGACGCTGGTTGAAGGTTTCAAACAGGCAGGGTTTCATTCCACAAATCTGACAGCCAGCAATCTGTCATCGGGGTTGTATTTTGTTAGACTGGAGGCATCTGGGCGTATCTTTGCCAGAAAGGTAATGCTTGTAAGGTAACCCCCCCTTTGTCCCCCTCTACTTGGTAGGGGGGGATGTGGAGATTCAACTTATTAATGGGGAGTGCCGACTTCAGTCGGCGTCCTTAGATAATCTGTCGTGAACGTTAAGCTATTCAGTGATTGTTGAAAAACTCATTGAAATCGTCACCAACCCGCTGGCAGACGCCCTCGTCTGCCAGTAAACCTATTGCACATCGAGTACTTATCTGGCAGACGAGGGCGTCTGCCAGCGGGTAATTCAAACTATCTCATATATAACCATAAGTCGTCGCTCCCCACATGATATAGAAGTATTTCCTCCCAGCAGGACATTACATCCAAGAGAAACCCATTAATCACAAATCGCAGCCGTTTTACTGTTGACTCCCCCCCAACTCATTGAATACCTTGTAGCTTGTATCGGAACAGATGAATAACTGTGAGGTATTGTGAATAACAACGAACCTGCCGAGCGTAAGGGGCTGCACCCCGACGCCTACCGCATTATGGACGGCAAGGATTACCGTCCGTACATTTCCCCCCAGGATATTCTCCCCGAATTCACCCTGCGCGCCATCCTGCTCGGCATCGTGCTCGGCATCATTTTCGGTGCCGCCAATGCTTATTTAGGGCTGAAGATCGGCATGACTATTACAGCGTCGATCCCGGTATCGGTCATATCAATGGGGATACTGCGCGGACTGTTACGAACCGGATCGATACTGGAGAACAACATCGTCCAGACCGTTGGTTCAGCCGGTGAATCGATTGCCGCCGGTATTTGCTTTACTATTCCCGCGCTGTTGATGATGGGGATGACACCATCCCTGGCGACGCTGTTTATGGTAGCGTCACTGGGTGGCGTGCTCGGCGTGCTGCTGATGATCCCGCTGCGGCGTTATCTGATCGTGCGCGAACACGGGAAACTTCCCTACCCGGAAGGTACCGGCTGCGCGGAAGTCCTGGTCGCCGGTGAAGAGGGCGGTTCCAAGTTCAAGACTGTCTTCGCCGGGCTGGGTATCGGTGCACTGTACAAGGGATTGATGGATCCCCACGTCTGCGGACTATGGTTGGAGAACCCGCATCTACGACTGCCGTTTTTCAAGAAGGGCGAGATCGGTCTGGACAGTGATCCGTCGTTGTTGGGCGTCGGTTTCATCATCGGACCGCGTATTGCGGCGCTGATGCTCGCCGGTGGCGCGCTGGCGTGGCTGGGATTGATACCGCTGATTGCCACCATCGGCGAACATCTCCCGGAACCGTTGTATCCTTCGACGGTTCCGATTGCCGATATGGAACCGGGCGACATCTGGAATAGGTACATTCGTTACATCGGCGCCGGCGCGGTTGCGTTTGGTGGGATCATCTCGCTGGTGAAGGCGATGCCGACGGTTGTCGGATCCTTCAAGGCATCTATGAAGGGCTTCAGAGTTAAAGTCAATCCCGACGATCCCCGCACGCGCCGGGACCTGCCGGGCAGTCTGGTCATCGGTGTAGCTGTAATTATTGTGTTTATGATCTGGGTTTTGCCGACATTGCAGCTTAACTTGCTCGGCGCTCTATTGGTTGTCATATTCACGTTCTTTTTCGCCTCGGTTGCTTCGCGAGTGGTTGGGTTGGTCGGAGGTTCGTCGCTGCCGGTTTCCGGGATGACCATCGCCGCGCTGTTAGGAACTGCGCTGATCTTTACCGCCTTTGGCTGGACGGGTGATGCGGGCAAGTTTGCAGCCTTGATCGTCGGTGCTATAGTCTGCGTGGGGATCTCGTCCGCCGGCGATATTTCGCAGGATCTGAAGACCGGCTTCCTGGTCGGAGCGACGCCGTATCGTCAACAATACGGGCAGTTCATCGGGGTAATCACATCCGCGACCGTAACCGGTGCAGTGGTGCTGCTCCTGCACAGAACCTTCGTCATCGGTTCCGAAGCCTTGCCGGCGCCGCAGGCGACATTGATGAAACTGGTCGTCGAAGGCGTGATGGACAAAAACCTGCCCTGGGCGTTCGTGCTGACCGGTATGGTGATCGCCGCAACGGTCGAGCTGTTCGGTGTGCCGTCGCTGCCGTTTGCCGTGGGATTGTACCTGCCGTTCGCCCTGTCTGTACCGATAATGGTCGGCGGGTCGATGCGGGGTATTCTTGAGAAAGTTCAGACAGGAGCAAGGCTCAAATCCTCGCGCGAGAATGGTGTGTTGTTCGGTTCAGGTCTGGTGGCGGGTGATGCCACGCTCGGTGTGCTGATTGCCCTGTTCGTCTATGGACAGGAAAAGGCTGAATGGCTGGGGAATATCTCCACGCCGTTCGTGAAGAACCCGCCTGTTCCGGCAGTATTGTCGCTCATCGCTTTCGGAATAATGACGCTGTTGTTGTGGAAGGTTGTAACGGGGGGAAAGAAGGCGAATTAACGGATTTGTCATTCCGGACTTGATCCGGAATCCAGTAGGTTTGGACAATCAACACCTGTAATATCAATCAGAGTAACTCAGAACAGGTTTACAGGCATCACCATAAACTTCAATAAAGGAACCTAAATGAGAAAATTATTACTGCTCTCACTGATCGTCGTGTTACCGGGTTGTCAGGATAAGTTATCCACCGGCGAGAGAGTTGAGCTTAAAACCGAGCAGGACAAGGTTAGTTACTGTATCGGCAACGACATCGGTCGGAACTTTAAGACACAGGGTATGGAAATCGAACCGGCTGCAGTCGCCCAGGGCATTCGGGACGCCATCGATGACGCTGAGCTCATGATGACTGAAGATGAGATGCGCGAGACGATGCAGGAATTCCAAACTAACTTGAAGGAAAGGCACAGCAAGACTATGAAAGAAGCATCTGAAAAGAACAAAAAGGAGGGAGAAGAATTCCTCGCCGAGAACGCCGGGAAGGAAGGCGTTGTCACATTGGAGAGCGGTCTGCAATATAAAGTGATCGAACCGGGGACAGGCAGGACTCCCAAGCTGTCGGATACGGTGGTCACTCACTATAAGGGCAGGCTGATCGACGGCAAGGTATTCGACAGTTCCTATGACCGTGATGAACCGGTGTCTTTTCCGGTTTCAGACGTGATAAAAGGCTGGACCGAAGCGCTCCAGTTGATGAAGGAGGGCGCCAAGTGGGAGTTGTACATTCCCGGCGATCTCGCCTATGGTCCACGCGGCGCGGGAGCTGACATTGGTCCTAATGCAACGCTGATCTTCGAGATAGAGTTGATTTCGATTAAGTAGCTCCAGATAAATACTTGCTATTTTCTTCTTGACTTTGTGGCTTGGTGGTTAGTAAGCTCTTTTTACCACTAAGGCACGAAGACACAAAGAGAAAACTATTCATTATAAACTCGAGCCTTAGAGTATTTATGCTTGAATAATGGGGGTCAAATTGACAATAAGATGGAGTTACAGCATTTTCACTTGTGTCCTCCTTGCGTTTATCCTACTGAGCTGCGTAAGGGCTGTGCACATTGAAGTCGTAATCCCTCCCGATTCGGAACTTCAGGAAGCCCGAGAATTATTACGCCGTGGGCTGATCGACGAAGCACAAACACTGGTCAGCCCTACTGCCGGGCCGACCAACAGCGTCGGATTTGTGATCTGGGGAGAATGTTATGAAGCTGATGGCGCCTGGGAAGCTGCCGTTTGGAACTGGCATTGGGCTATCAATAAATTCCCCGATAATATCGAATTTCGCCTCCACTACTGGCAGTCGCTGCTGGCGCTGGCAAGGGAGAACACAATTAGGTCGGATTCGATCCGTCGTCTAATCGATCGACAAGGCGATGAACTGTTTAAAAACCACAAATCAACAGGATTGATAATTGACGCTACGCCTCTCCCAGAACCTTTTGCCGAACATATTAAGCTCGAAGCTTTAAAGACACATTATACTTCACTAATCGATCCTGTTGACTATGAAAAGGAACCACCTGAAGTCCGAGCTCATGACTACCGGAATGTGCTTCTTGCCTATTGGGCTTCAGTATTTCTCGATGATACACTCGCTAAATCACGCGGTGACTGGCTGATCGAAGCCTTTCCCGACAGTCAGGCGGTTATCGACATCGTCGGTGGTCGCTACTGGGACGGACTGTATCCGATATGGCAGGACAATGAAGCGCGCGTTGAATACCTTAAGGAGTTCATTCGCAAGTATGATAAGTTTTCCTGGAAGAACAACGCCTGGCGTGGCTTGATTGCCGCTTACGGCGAACTCAAAGACAGCGCGGCTGTTGTGCGTGAAGCGCAAGACTGGGTTGCGTCGGCGCTGGATGATCCGTACGTGCTGGTTACGGCGTCGTCGTATATGAAGGACTACGGCAGCGTCGACTCGGCGCGCGCCTGGGCTGAGCAAGCCTATCGGTTCAGGGATAGGCTCGCCAGACCATCCCACGTCCCGGTCGAGGAATGGCTGCTGTACGGACCACAGATCAGGGCGAAAATCCCGTTGGAATTAGCAGAGTTCCGCTTGGACGAAGACGAGTTACTCGAGGCAAAGCAACTCGCCAAGGAATCCCTCGACCTGGCAGAGTACGGCGTCGATGAATATGCGACCCAGGCTGCGCAGAAATACCAAATGGGCAGAGTACTTCTCGCTGAGGGCGATACATCAACCGCGACATGCGCCTTTGTCGAGACGCTGTTCGAGGGTGAGGTACGAAATTATCACCCGGGTCTCGCCGACAGCGTTCTGCGCGAGCTTTACGGCTTCGAAAGCGACGATGAACTGCTCGAATTCTGCCGCAAGAGAAAGGGATACACGGGGATAACGTTCAAGCGTGTTACCGATGATGTCGGGCTTGGCGATGCAAAGGGTGGACGGTTCGCCTGGGGGGACTATGACAACGACGGCGACGAGGATTTACTGATCGGTGGGCGGAGGCTCTATCGTAATGATACGGGGAGCTTTATTTATCTGAACACCGGCGCGGGTATGAAGAAGCACTACATATCTTCTCCTGACGGACGGTTCGTCGATGTAACCGATTCGGCGGGTCTGGATGCACCGGGCTGTCATGGCGGTATCTGGGGCGATTACGACAACGACGGCAACCTCGACCTGTTCTGTTTCTCCTCTTCCAGCGACAGCAGCAAGACCGAGCGACTGTTTCGTAACATCGGCAAGGGTACGTTCGAGGATGTAACCGACGCGTCGGGTGATGTCAGGGATTACAATTCGACCGAAGCTGCAATCTGGGGGGACTTCAACAGCGACGGCAGGTTGGATCTGTATGTCGCCGGTTACGAGAGACCTTACGACTCGGCATCCGACATGGGCAGCGGCTGGCCCGACAGGCTTCTGATCCAGGATGAATACGGGACGTTCTACGAACAGACCGAAGCAACCGGTATAATTCCGCCGTATGGCAAGCATTTATGCGGCAGGAGTCCGGTGGCGTGCGACTTCGACCGCGACGGAGATCTCGACCTCTATGTGGGCAACTACCGTTTGCAGCAGAACCAGTTCTGGATCAACGACGGCAGCGGCTGGTTCTTCAACCGGGCGGCGTGGTACAAGGTCGATGGCGAGCAGGTCGACGGCTGGTGGGGGCATTCGATCGGCTGCCAATGGGGAGATTTCGACAACGACGGTGATTTCGACCTGGTCGTCGGCAACCTGGCGCACCCGCGTTACATCGGTTTCTCCAACCGGACGATGCTCTACCGCAACGACGGTTATGACGAAGGCTTCACCGACGTGCGCCGCCAGTGGGGTATCAAGTACGACGAATGCCACAGCGAACCGCTCTGGGGAGACCTGGACAACGACGGCGACCTCGACCTGTTCATAACTTCGGTCTATCCGGATCGCCGGTCGTATCTCTACCGCAACGACGGCGATCATTTTACGGACGTTACATTCCTTTCCGGGGCGCGTATCTTCAACGGCTGGGGTTGTGCGCTGGCGGACTATGACAACGACGGCGATCTCGACCTGGTCACCCGCAACAGCGGCAGGGTCGAACTGTTCCGCAATGAAACACGGGGAGGCAACTGGCTGGAGTTGACCGTGAAAAGCCTTCATTTAACTAATCAGTCCTGTATCGGCGGCGTCGTGGAGGTGGTCGATTCAGAGGGTAGAAGACAGATACGCAACATCGAGGGTGGCAAGGGCGTGGGCAGCCAGTCCAGCCTGGTCGTTCATTTCGGATTGGGTGATGCATCGGTTGAAAAGGTGATTTACTCGGTCGGTGAGAGGACGATTGAGAAACTTAGAAGCGTCAAGAACATGAACATCCAGGACAACATTGAGTTCAGAGCTCTCGGTACCGATCAACTATTTCAGATCAGACCGGTGAGGTAAGATCAACCATTAATATTGTCACTATCGTGGTTATTGTCACTCTGAACGCAGTGAAGAGTCTCATACCCTGTAAATGTTGTCACTCTGAACGAAGTGAAGAGTCTCGTACCCTGTAAATGTTGTCACTCTGAACGAAGTGAAGAGTCTCGTACCGGGACACAATCGAGATTCTTCACTGCGTTCAGAATGACGCCAGGCAAGTCTAATTTTCCATTAATTAAAACCTTGCATAAGGATCCATAACCGACTGATGCGTCTTGCCGACCTGCCCTGGCCCCCGAATGCGAGTGAAGCGATAGCTCTGCAGAAGGAGCTTGTCTATCGTCTCTTACTCGAAGGTGACGTAAAAGATGCCGATCTGATCGCCGGTGTGGACTGTTCGTCGTACGGGAGTACGGGAACCATGGTTGGTGCGGTTGTGATCTGGAGCGTATCTGAAGGCAGGATTGTCACGAGCGTTACGGCATCTGCAGAGGCTGAGTTTCCCTATGTACCCGGACTGCTTGCTTACCGCGAGCTGCCGGTTCTGCTTAAAGCATTCCGCGAGCTTGACGTAATACCTGACGCAGTGATCTGCGACGGTCAGGGCACGGCTCACATGCGCGGTTTCGGCATCGCCTGTCATCTGGGGCTGTATCTGGGGATCCCGACGGTCGGCTGCGGCAAGAGCCGTCTGGTCGGCAGCTTTGAGATGCCGGACGGTTTGAAAGGATCGATTTCATCGTTAACTTACAAGGATCGGGAGGTCGGCAGGGTCGTCCGCACGCGCACCGGCGTCAGTCCTGTTTTCGTGTCACCCGGTCACCTGATCGGCGTGGACAGCGCGGTTGAACTGATCTTACGAACCTGCACCAGGTACCGCCTGCCCGAACCGATCAGAGCGGCACATAAGCTGGCGGGGGAGGTGAGATTGATATTGTCGTGACCGGAGAACCGAAATAAGGAAACCCTGGATACGAGGTGTCCGGGCTACGTTACTGGGGGGATAAGGTGGCAGACAGGAATGTCTGCCCCACCAGTTAATCTAATACTTCTAATCAAGTGATTAACCTCAATCTATACAACAACCATTTCCGTCTGATATTCTGGCTCGTTATTGTGCTTCTGATGATATTTACTTTCTATCATCCGAAGCTCGTCGATGATGCGTTCATATCGTTCCGCTATGCAAAGAATCTGGTCGATGGTCAGGGGCTGGTCTATAACCCGGGCGAGAGAGTAGAAGGTTACTCGAATTTCCTATGGGTGATGCTGACCGCCGGTGGATACAGCCTTGGTGTTCAACCGGAACACATTGCCATTGCGCTGTCAATCCCGATATACCTTGCCTGCCTGCTGATGACATATCTCCTCGCATTACGGATTCTGAAAAATCGCAACCTCGCTTTTATACTGATGATACTGGTTGGGACGAATTGGACGGTGAGCTCCTTCGCAACGTCCGGGCTCGAAACTCCACTGCAACTGCTTGAATTCCTAGCAGTTGCATATATCATCGTACTTGGTACTGATAACGGATGGAATGTAAAACGCACGCTGGCGTTATCTGTTTTGTTGAACATAGCTTTTCTGACCAGACCGGACGGGGTGGTTCTGACTGCGGTGAGCCTCTTCATTTATTTCAGAACAAACAGGCATTTGAAACCGATGAATCTGGTCTTATTGGTCGTGCCTTTCGTCCTGGTTTTATTGCCCTACATTATTTGGAAGTTCTGCTATTACGGGGCAATCCTGCCGAACACATACTATGCGAGAGTTCACGGATTGACCGGTGTGAAATATGGTCTGTTCTACACTTATCTATTCTGCTTATGCTATCTGTTGCTTCCGTATATCGTGGTTGTGAAGTTCTTCTGGCGTGAGTTCCTCAAGGTTAGCACACCCGTTGGATGTCTGGCTTTTATCACTTCAGCGTGGACTTTTTATGTGATTGTAGTCGGTGGCGATTTTATGGAATTTCGCTTCTTCGTACCCATTATTCCTCTGATTCTGATTCTGATTGTTTTTGTAATTGCCAAACACAAAACAAGTACGAGATTAAAATACGGTTTAATCCTTGCCCTGTTTTTGGGGACGCTTAACACAAGTCTGGCGTTCGGTAAACTGATAGGCGGATGGGGAATTCAGAACGTGGATACGTTATCGCGACCGCTTACAAGTCCCGGAGAGAATTGGATAGGAATCGGCAGGGAGCTTGGTGATTTATTCGGCGGGACGGATGTTTCGATAGCGCTGGGGATGGCTGGTGCGATACCATATTACTCGGGACTTAGGACAGTCGATATGATGGGTATGAACGATGCGAATATCCCTCAAATCGGCAGGGAACTCAGTGTTATGGCAGGGCATAGGATAATAGCACCGCTTAGCTACCTGGAGCATAGGGAGGTCAATCTCATCTTTTGGCCCAACAACTTCACATTTGATGTCAAGACGTTTCACCGTTGGGCGAAGAGTGTAAAATGGGAAGACCTCTATCGTTACTACCTCGATGTGGACGAGCCGGTTGGCGGGATGTTGATCAATGAAGTGGAACTGCTGGGGATACTGGTAGGTGATAACCTGGTGACAGTAGCTTGGTATTTGACGAGGAATGATGCTGTAGAAGAGGTTTTGCGAAAGGGAGAGTTTTATCGGATGAGGTTAGTGAGGTGATATTTTATTTTCAGTAACATAGCCCGGATACCTCGTATCCGGGGATAAACAGTAACGTAGTAACGTAACCCAAACACCTCACATCCATGAATGAAACTTAAAGCAAAGGGAGGAACCATGACCGGACACAACAAGCGGGCACAGGGCATAACCTTCGGCGTTATCCTGGTTGTTATCGGTTTGTTTTACGTCCTGGATCAGCTATTGCCTGATATTAAGCTTTGGCCCTATTTTCTTATCGGTATCGGAGTTGTCTTTATTATCGTAAACCTTTTCCGGCGAGGCTCCAAGGAAGATTGAGCTGATCTGCTAATAAGAAAGCTACGTAGCCCAGACACATATTTTCTGGAGGTAAAGCCTGAAACAACAAATAAATATCATCTAATTTGAGACTTAAGACAATGGAATACCCAGACATTTTTATAATTGTTGGAAGCGGCAGATGCGGAACAACTCATCTTCAGAGAATGCTAAGACATAGTATGGATATCGGCTTCTATCGGGTATCGCAATTTGTTATCCCTATATATAGAAAGCTCGAAAAATTCGGTGATCTTAAGAAGTCTGAAAACCTAAAACGACTGGTACAGGCTGTCTATAACGCGGGTGAATTCGGTTTCCTTCATAAAAGAGACGGTATAGCAAATTACCCGGATGAGATTTTAAGACTTGTTCAGGAGCCGACCTATACCGGAGTTCTTTATGCAGCCTTTCAGTTAATAGCTAAAAAATTAGATCATTCCAGATTAGGATATAAATTCCCAGGCGATCTGGCTCACATGCATATTATTGCTGAGCTTCTCCCAACTGCTCGTTTCATTCATCCGATACGGGATGGTCGGGATGTCGCGATATCCTTTCTTAAATACAGATGGGGACCTAAAAATCTGTTTACCGGAAGTTCTTATTGGTCCAGAATGGTTTCGTTCGGTCGCCGCAATGGATCCAAATTGGGAGACAGATATTTTGAGCTTAAATGGGAAGATTTAATGCTTCAGCAAAATAATATCGGCACTCAATTGGGGAATTATGTCAATCAAGGTCGAAAACAGGGACAAGTAGAAGAGTTACTGGGATGGATCGACCGATCTAAAAAACCTGACAGATTGAATGTTTGGAAGCATAGTATTAGTAAAAAACAACGATTTATCTGTGAAGTTGCAGCCGGAAAAGTGCTGCGTGAATGTGGATACACGACAGAGTTTGATCACGACATCTCTATTTCAGCAATACGGAAGATGTTTTATCGGGGTTCAGATAATTTTATCAGGACAAAAAATGTACTATTGAGGAAGTTCATTAACCTAAATATTTAAGGGACCAAGAAACAGTAACGTAGCCCGGAGAACTCGTATCCGGGTTTATAAACCTACAATGATATAAATGATTATGAAGAACGAAAACACCCAAACTGTAACGAGCGATCTCATCAAGCGCAACGTAGTGCGGCGGTTCGTCTATGATTTCATCAGCCATAAGGACAGAAACCTGCGGGAAGCCTTTCCGCGACTATTTGCGGAATGGCGCGGTTCTGACAGATGGAAGAGCCCTTCCTTGCCGGGCGACAATCCGGTTCATTATCTGTGCAATCAGCTTTATGGATACCTGTCGTCAAAGGGAGAGAATTCTCAGCTCCTCGAACAGGAGATCGAGCGGTTGCTGGCTTCGGCGCTTGATGTCGAGTCGAGCGATTACCTGGAGATAGGCGAACGCATCAGGACTGAACGGTTCGATCTCTGGGGTACGGAGGATCGCGAAGATGATGAAATCGCTGGTTTTATGAAAAATAATCTCATAGGTGATGATCCAGTATGGCTAAGGGAGCTCTCCATGGCGGCGCGTGCGGCATGTTGCAATTTTCCCGTGCTCATTTCGGGAGAAACCGGAACGGGCAAGGAGATGGTCGCCAGGCAGATCCATAAATACAGCGCGCAGGCTGGTCAGAGCTTCGTTGTAATCAACTGTGGAGCGTTGCCGGGAAGCCTGCTCGAGTCGGAACTTTTCGGATATACCGGGGGTTCGTTCACCGGTGCTGACCGTGAAGGAAAGATCGGCTGGATTGAAAGAGCAGCCGGCGGGACGCTGATGTTGGATGAGATCAGTGAGCTTTCTCCAAGCGCACAAACGGCGCTACTCAGAGCCCTCCAGGAAGGGGAATTGCAGAAAGTCGGGGGTGAGATTGTAAATGTGGATTTCAGGTTGATCTCGGTGAGCAATCAGCCGCTTGATGAGTTGGTTGACGCCGGGGCTTTCAGGCGAGATCTTTATTACCGGATTGCCGTTATACCCATCCATTTGCCGCTGTTGCGTGAGCGTCGGGACGATGTTGAGAGCTTTGCCGTCAGTTTCCTGGAGCGTTATATCAGAATAAACACGAACCTGTCAGCCCGTTGTATATCGAGGGATGCCGTCGAAGACCTGAAATCCTATTCCTGGCCCGGCAATGTGCGAGAGCTTGAAAACGTCATCGCTCGTGCCATGGTCTTGTGCCGGGGCAAGACTATCGAACCGCAGCATTTGGTGTACTCGAGTGCATCCGTTAGGGGAATAGTGAATGCTGGTAAATTAACCGAGCGGATAAACGAATTTAATGAACCGGTATTATCACGGATCAGCATCGCGACGCTGGTTGATTTTCTGGTCAGGAAACACCAGAAGATCACAAGCAGCGACTGCGCTCTAATCCTGAAAATCAGCAATTCAACTGCGCGCAGATATCTCGGCATATTAGTGGATAAAGGTGTGCTTGTCCGTAAAGGATTGAAAAAGGGTACGCATTATATGCTTGTTAATGACGTGTGAGAGGGATTGCCGAGTATTTCCCGCTGCTCAGCAATACAGCCCGGGAGCTGATTGCATTTCGGGGTTGTCACTTTACTCATGGTACCTAAAGGTTCGTTTTTATGGATATTTGGGCATCACTGCTTGATGTACTGATCTTACTGTTTGCAGCGTTAGTTTTAGGCGTTCTGTTCGAACGTTTGAAACAAAGTGCGATACTCGGTTATTTGCTTGCTGGTGTGTTACTCGGTCCAAATGCGTTTAATTTGATGCCGAGTTACCGGGATGTAGCTACAATGGCGGAACTCGGCGTAGCGCTGTTATTGTTCACTATCGGACTGGAGTTCTCATGGCGCAGGTTACGCAGTATTGGAGCGATCGCTTTTAGTGGAGGCACTGTTCAAGTACTGTTGACTGGCGCTCTGGCGACCGGTGCCTGTATGATATTCGGTGTGGAGCTGCGGTCATCTATAGCAATCGGCGCAATGATCGCATTGAGCAGCACTGCCGCCGTGCTGCGGTTGCTGGCGAGCCGCGCGGAGATTGATAGTATTCACGGACGGAATGCACTCGGCATTTTACTGTTGCAGGACATCGCTGTAGTTCCTCTCGTGATACTGGTGACAGTTTTGGGCAGGGGTGATTCGATTGCGATAATAGGCAGGGAATTAAGCCGGGCAGTTGTAGTAGCTGTTGTTCTGGTTGGCGTGTTATACCTGCTGTTGAACTATCTCGTGCCTCGGTTGTTAAAGCTGAAAGAAGCTGCTGTCAACCGTGAATTTCCTATCCTGATTGCAATTGTAGTTGCGATCGGATCAGCGTGGGCTTCCCATAAGTTAGGGTTATCCCCGGTTCTCGGCGCATTTGTAGCTGGATTACTGCTCGCCGAGTGCCCTTTCGCAACGCAGATCCGCGCTGACATTGCTCCCTTGCGGACGCTGTTCCTGACACTGTTTTTCAGCTCGGTCGGGATGGTATGCAACCCGGCATGGATAGTGGAGAATTGGTTGATAGTTGCAGTGGTAGTGGCAGCCATCGTGTTCGGCAAGGCGGTCATTGTGTCCGGTGTGGCGCGCTTATTCCGGTCTGCACCGGGCAATGCGGTAGCGATGGGCGTATGCCTTGCTCAAGTGGGGGAGTTTTCGTTTGTGCTTGCTGAAGTGGCGCGTCAGAGTCAATTGATTGGCAGCGACCTGTTTGAGTTGATCATCGCGGTGACGGTCGGAACATTGTTCTTGACGCCATATCTGGTATCTGCAGCACCGCTTGCCGCAAAGTTCGTCTGCAAGTATTTTGCGACTCCGCTCCGAACGTTGCATCCAACTGGTGCGTTGTCATTTGGAAAAGAAAAGGAATTGAGCGGTCACATCGTGATTGTGGGGTTCGGTCCGGCTGGTCAGCGTGTCGCTGAAACCTTAATGGAAAAACAGGAATCTCTTATAGTCGTCGAGCTTAATCCCAAAACCGCATCAAAGGCTCAAATAGATGGGATTCGGACTTTCATTGGCAATTCGACCAGCTCAGAGGTTATTGAACAGTTGCATCTTGAAGCGGCAAAAGCGGTTGTGGTGACTGTCCCGGATCCTTCGACTGTGAGTCGAACAGTCGAGTTGATTCGTTCCCTGTCGCCGGAAATGATGATCATCGCGCGGGCGAGGTATCATCTACATAGCTGGCAATTAAGACGAGCCGGAGCGAATGTAATTGTTGACGAAGAAGAGGAGGTAGGCTTGCGTATTGCTGCGGAAACGCTGCAGGTGCTGGGGATTGCTGACTCAAGAGATAAATCACAAGGGGATGCCAGACAGGAATGACAATAAAAGATACATTCAAGATGAAAGCATCCATGATTAATCGTCTGACTATTTTACTGCTGATTACGATGGCTTATACTTTCGTACCGCAAAAGGTTGAAGCGAGCGAATGGGATTCAACCGCGATCGAAGCCATGGCTCAGCGCGCCGAAGAGACCGTACAGCGAGCATTCAAGGTTTTGTGGGAGTTCAAGCTTGAGTTCGACTTGGCGGATACGGTTCGCGACCCGGATCACACCGGTGTTATTGGTATGGAGTATTCATCGGTAACCACGACAATCGGTTATGAATACGCCAAGGAACTGTCGACAAAGCCAGGCTGGGCGGGGTGGCTGGTTCGGGAATTGACGAAACATGAGATATGGAAGGGCGCCGACGTTGCGGTTTCGATGTCCGGCTCATTCCCGGCGTTGAATATAGCGGTTCTGGCGGCTCTGCAGGAACTGGATGCGGATGTGAGTTGCATATCCTCAGTCGGCGCATCAAGTTACGGAGCAAATGAGCCTGGTTTTTCGTGGCCCGAAATAGAGAGGTTGCTGAGGGAAGAGAGCGTACTTAAGGTCGGCAGCAGCGCCGTGACATTGGGCGGAACCGGTGACCGGGGTCGAGAGTGGAGCGATTACGGGCAGGATATAGCGATGAAGTCTGTCAAGCGCAGTCTGCTGCCGTTAATCAAACCCACCAGCCTGCGGGATGCGATTCGCAAGCGGATTCGTTTCTATGGGAATCCCCGGGATTACTTCTGCTATATCAACGTCGGTGGTGGTCAGGCTTCGTTGGGCGGCGGTGCCAGGATGCGCTTTGACCGTGGTGGATGGTACTTAGAGCCACTGCCTAACAAGGGAGATCCGAACGGGGTGATGGACAGGTTTCTTGGTGACGGCGTTCCGTGCCTGAACTTGCTGTTTCTTGATGATTTGGACAAACGAGAGGGGATTACTGCACGTTGAGTGCCATTGATGACAGATGGCTGATTGAACGCATGGTAGTCGGCGAGTTGATGGTTAACGCTTACATCGTCGCCTGGAAACCGACGAACGACGCGATAATCATAGATCCCGGCAGTGAGGCGGAGATCATCCTCGAGCGCATCCGCAAACTGGATTTGAACGTCGATGCCATCATCAACACGCACGGTCACGGCGACCACATCGGCGGCAATCGGGAGATGAAGGAAGCGCTGGACAAGCCTATCGTCATCGGTCGACATGACGCCGAGCTATTGACCGATCCATGGAAGAACATGTCCGCGCAGTTCGGTATGCCGACCACTTCACCGCCTGCCGATAAACTGTTGGACGAGGGTGATATAGTCAAGGTCGGCGACGGTGAGCTGAAGGTCTTTCACACGCCCGGACACAGTCCGGGGAGCATCGTACTTACGGCGGAGGGCTTTGCGGTTGTGGGCGACGTGTTGTTTTCAGGCTCGATCGGGCGCACTGATTTCCCCGGCGGCAGCCTCGACATGCTGCTGAAGATGATTCGCGAGAAACTGTTCCCGCTGGGCGACGACTGTCTGGTTCTCCCGGGTCACGGACCTCAGACTACAATCGGTGAAGAAAAGCGAAGTAACCCGTTCCTCCAACCCGGGTTCAGGATTGATTGGTAGGGGGAAAATATTGTGTTCCACCATGTCTTGCGCCGCCGCTTTCCTGCTATTCAGAGCAATCTGATATTAAATAACAATGCGGCGTGTGACATGGTGGATTAAAGATAACGTCAGGTCACACCGCGACATTCTTTGATTAATGTACAATTGCTGTATCTGTATTGCTGAAACATAGCATGTCGTTGTTCGAACACTGAGTCGCGGCAAGACCTGACGGAACCTTGGCAATATAGAGGTTATCAGATATGGACAAGAATAAATTACCAACAGATAAACAGATCAAGCAGTGGCGGGAGCGATGGACGAAATATCCCGGTCTGGCTGACGAGATTGCTGATGTATTGAAGGGGGAAAAGCCTGCTGAAATTGATGGAGAAGCCGCGAAAAGGGGGGAGAAGACTTTGACGTATATGATGGTGAGGGTATTCAAACTTCTATGGATATTGGCTCACCGGAAGTTCTTGTGCCTGAACTGGATTTAAGAGGGATCGATTGGAAAGAAGAGGAGTTACAAAGGATTGTTTGCCCTTTTGCGCACCTTGAATGGGCTAGACTTCGGAAGGCACGCCTTGAAGGATCAGATCTAAGGCAGGCGCACCTTGAAGAGGCTTACCTGTATAGGGCGCACCTTGAAGGATCTGTACTTAGGGAAGCACGCCTTGAAGGATCAGATCTAAGGAATGCGCACATTGAAGAGGCTAATCTTTTGAATGCGCACCTTGAAGGTGCTAATCTAGATGGAGCCCACCTTGAGGAGGTTAATCTATGTGAGGGGCACCTTGAAGCGGCCGAGCTATATGAAGTTCACCTTGAAGGGGCTATTCTAAGGGAGGTGCACCTTGAAGGGGCTATACTTTGGAAAGCACGCCTTGAAGGTACTAATCTAAGGGTGGCGCACCTTGAAGAGGCTTATCTAATGGAGACGCACCTTGAAGGGGCTGACCTGTCGTTTGTATCCGTTGGTAAAATTGAGAAGTTAAGTGAGGATTGTAATTTAAGTAGTGATCGTTTAGAAGAACTAAGCGGAAAGCCTACTACTTTCGACTCTACTGAATTCCTGCCGAAATGGAGAGATTTATTACTGCCCAGACCACAGCTTAAGAAGATGATTAGACTCAATTTCAACCGCTGGTTTTATACAGATTTCACAAGTGTGAGGATAGACGATGCCGATACAGTTCAGGCTGGGGATTTATATAGATATGTGAAGGATCAGCAGTTTTTGTACAGGTTCAAAGACAGACATCCCATTATTTATTGGCTTTGGAAAATATTCACCGACTGTGGGGGGTCGATGGCGGTAGTAGCATTCTGGGCATTTCTAATAATCTGGGCTTTCGCAGGTATTTATGCCAACGCGCCATTCGAGACGCCCCAATGGCTGCTGACTTTTATTCCGGACTTTCTGATAGTCAATACCGGCGAGGGTTTGATACAACAGGACAAACTTATGAATGTCTCCCCGATATTCAGGTGGTTCTTCGTATCATTCGATGTATTTACCAACCTCGGTATTCGCAATATGAATCCGTTAAACGACGCGGGTGTTGTGGTGGTTTTCTTTGAGACCGTAATGGGATATGTGACACTGGGTATGCTGATTTCGGTATTGACAAGCAAGTACGCCCGGAGGTCATGAGTTGAGAACAGTTGCCAATCACTTAACCTAATGGACACCGACAGAGCCTTGAACTCAAAACAGGTAAGAACGGAAATAATTTCATGCGGTTGATTGAATAGTTATGAAAGCTGTTGACTTGGCAGGACGATTTGCTTAAGATTAATACATCTGATCACGGTCAGAACCAACCGATACATTCCAACAATTTAGCAAATGGAGCTGAAATGGCTTACTCAAAAACAACCGGCATATCCTATTCCTTCATGAAGTCCGCTTACGACGACGGATATTCCCTGCACCTCGTCTGCGGCAACAACAACGTCGATAAAATCCAAGCCTCAAACACCGAGTTGCAGGCGGTTACGGGAACCAAACCGACCTATACATACCAAAAAGCCTGGTTAGTGCCGCGTACTACGGCGGAAGGTCAGGGAGCCACGCTGAAAGAAATGCTGGATTATATGGACGAGAAAAGCATCACGGAAGCGACTTACCAGGTTTCCAATCCGGGCGTAGACCAGATAACCCACTTAAATACATTTTCTGAGTTCATCATCAGAGTGCGGAGGTTCAATAACTGGTTTGAGGAGGATCTTTAAAAACCCAAATGCTGGATCAATAAATGCGCCCAGACATAGCTGAAAGGATCTTCGAGTCTTTTCAGGATGTAATAAAGACTCTTCCAATCATGGTGGCTCTGCGCGATCGGACCAGTGATAAATATCTATACAACAGCCATAAGATAACTTGGACTGGTCAAACCATTGATGAATGGAATGCCTTAACGACAACGCAAAAGCGCGGTTATTTATTCCTCGAAGAGTATGTTTCTAACAGGAAAAAGTACAACGAGTGGCTCAAGGAAAAAGGGGGAAACGCCTTAAGGCTCATGTACCGGATAAGATCCACGTCGGAGCAGATCCACTGGATCCAGTGTCAATTTGAGAAATACGAAAAGGAACCCGACGACCTGGTTATCGAAATTTCCTGGGATTTATCCGGAATTGTGAGTAAAATCGTCTATGACGATGATACCGTTGCTCGCCTGATTTACAACGCGCTACAGGAGCGCAACATGGCGGTGGCGCAAATGGGTGTAATGCGGAATGCCATTGAGAGCCTGCATAACCAGGAAACCATGTGGGCGTTCACCCAGGAAGCCAAAGACCTGCCGAAAGAAGCCGTCTTGGAAGTTTTTCACAACCATTTCCCCAAGATCGTGACAGTAATGGACAGCAATCTGGGTCATAGAGCGCTTGAAAGACTGCATCGTTATCAATCTGTCGCAGTCGCAATGGATAGAATAAAGAAAGATCTATGTCCCGAACTGCTTAAGGAGACCTATAACATTATCAACCAGCTGATGGAGTTAACCGAATATAATAGCGCAACAAAATAACTGATAAAAAAGATTCGATAAATACTCACCGATGAATTGACGCTGAAATCAGCTCCTCCATACCTGCCCGGGGTTTACCCCGGGTCTACAGGTATTAACTGAACTAAACACACCCTACAATGGACACCGACACAGCCTGGAATGCCGTCGCTTCGTTTCTGACCAGCCTGTCGCTTGAGAAGGGATTGGCTGCCAACAGCCGCGCCGCCTACCAGCGCGACCTTGGCGACCTGATCGACTTCTGCGGCAGGAGGAAGGGCATCAAGAGCTGGCAGGACGTCGCATCCGTCGACATTTCACACTACCTGAACGAACTGTACGACCTCGGCATCGCTCCCGCCACGGTTAACCGGCGTCTGTCGGCTTTCCGCGGCTTCTTTGCCTTCCTCTGCCGTGAGGGGATCTGTCAGAGCGATCCGGCGCGGGTGGTCATTGGACCTCGCAGCCGGCGCAGGCTCCCGCCCGTCCTGACCATCCCGCAGGTCGAAAAGCTACTTGCACAACCGGATCAGGGCACTCCGGCAGGCATCCGCGACCTTGCGATGTTGGAGATGATGTACGGCTGCGGATTGCGGGTCAGCGAGCTGATCGGGCTGCAACTGGATGCGCTGCGTATGCAGGGTGTAATCCTGCGTATCGTGGGCAAGGGTGACAAGACACGGCTGGTTCCGGTCGGAGGATACGCTCGCGACGCTCTGGCAAAGTACCTGTCCGAAGTCAGACCCAAGCTGGTCAGGGATCAGAAACGCACGCGCGATGCGATATTTCTCTCGATGAATCTCGGTAAGCCGTTGTCACGCATGGGCTTCTGGAAGATACTGAGACGTTATGTCCTTGAAGCCGGCATCGGGGAGGATGTAAGTCCTCACACGCTTAGACATTCATTCGCCACGCACCTGTTGGAGGGCGGTGCGGGGCTGCGGGACGTACAGGAGCTGTTGGGTCACACATCCATCGAAACCACCATGATCTACACTCACATCGACCGCTCGCACCTCTACGAGGTGGTGAAGACTTTTCATCCAAGGGGTTAGGGATTGCATTTAGGTGAAAATTATACTATATTGAAATAGGTAAGTAGGCGGAACTTGAATTCATAGTGAGGAGGGAACGAAAATGAAAGCGTTAATAACCACACTTACACTGTTTTATGTACTCTTTATCGCGGTTAATACATCTTCGGCGATTACGTTCAATGGTCGCGAGTACGAGTATATTGAGGGACAGTGGTATGAAGTTGACGCAGGAGTGAACTTTGAGCTTGTTGGAACACAGATTATTGTCAAGTTTACCGATACAGCCACACAGGAAGATATTGATAACTTGAACTCTGCACTTGGAGGAGAGATTGTAATGGTTGATCGTATCGGTATGCATTTAATCAAGTCCAACCAATACCCCGAACCTGACCCGCTTGATTTTTGCGATTCATACCTTCAGCAGTCTCTTGTTCTTAAAGCTCATAATAATACGGTAGTTATTTTGTGTCAACCTAACGACGCCTGCTATGAAGCATAGACCTATCTTTCCGACCAGGATGGTAATAACTACGATGATGACATAAACATCGAGGCAGCCTGGGAGATTGAAAAGGGCAACCCAAACATAAAAATTGCTTTGGTTGATGGCGGTATCCTTTGGGACCATCCGGATCTGGGTTACAGCGACGAAAACAACAACTTCATAGGTCATATATGGCGGAATCTCGACGAAGATGCAGACGGAGACGGTGATGTAATACGGTTTGATGAAGAAGATGGATGGACTTACGATGACGAGGGCTGGAATGGACAGAATAACGATGGTGATCTCGAACCTTACAATCCCGGTCAATACTGGCAGAACGATCTGCTTGGTTATTGGGCGCAAGTTCTTGTTAACGGTCATAATATCGGCGATGCGGTGCCGGGTGACGAGTGTTCACACGGAACAAGAATGGCTGGAATTATTGGTGCGGTTACTAACAACGGGGGAGAATTCGCCGGAATCGCCGGGGGCTGGGGTGAAGATAATCCCGGCTGCACGATTATATCAGCAAAACATGGACCAGATTTTATACAAAACCCTGATTACCAGATGACACAATTTGAAGCAGGAATGGCACTGGATTACGTTGTCAACGGAGTAGTTGATGTACATATTATTAATATGAGTCTAAGTTGTGCGGGATATGACCGTATAGTTGATTTGTTAGATGTTGCTCATTCGAGATGTATTCTTGTTTGTGTATCATCCGGTAACCACGATAATCCAAGTGTTGGTTTTCCCGCCAACCTTGAAACAACAATGGCAGTTGGCGCAAGTTACCATAATAGAAGATGGTCTTATTTTGATCCGAATATTCCAATGCAGTGCGGAACTCAACACGGTGATGGTTTGGACATTGTTGTGCCGACGGGGTACGAATGGGAGGATGATGCATATAATTATTTAGTGCATACAACAGCAACAGAGGAAGTAGAAGGCGTCGAAGTTCCCATCGATCCGATAGAGAGAATCGATGATTGTCACAGCGGTGCTACATCCGGCGCCTGTGCATGTCTTTCAGGCGTTTCAGCATTGCTTATGTCTCATCATTGGAACGAAGATGACTTCGTAGTGGGGCAGTGCGATATTAGTGCATCAGAAGTTAAAGAAATACTGTTAACAACAGCCCAGAAAGATAACGATTGGGCAAGAGGACGAATCGATTATGGCGATAATGGTAAATACGGAAGATGGGATGACCAGATGGGTTATGGAGAACTCGATGCAGGCAGAGCCCTCGAGTATGGAGAACGGCTGGAGATGGAGCTCGAATCAGGTTGGTCGATGATATCTTCAAATCTGATACCGTTTTATAACGTGTCGAACGGTTTGAACGACGAGGATGGTATTTACCTCATATTTGATGAGTTGGTTGATGAGATAGACATACTTAAGGATTATAGCGGCAATTTCTGGAAACCGGAATGGGTGTTCTGTAACATCCCCTGTTGGGATTACCACCAGGGATATTATATTAAACTGTACAATGACGCAGCATGGGTAACCTTAGGACGGAGAGCGGATTTCGATGAAGAGATACCTGTCCCTATTGGTTGGAGTATGGTCGCCTATTTTCCATTATATCAGCTTGGAGCGCCCGACGCATTTGTAAGCCTCTGGGATCCTGAAGATGAGGAGGTCAGATTTCTGATTATAGCCAAGAACCATTGGGGTGAGTTCTACGTTCCTGACGAAGAGATATTTTTCAATAATATGCGTGAATTGGAGCGGGGATACGGCTATCAAATCAAGCTGAACCAGGCTGCTATTTTGATTTATCCTGAAGAGATGCTTGACAGTTATCGCGGTTCTGGACGTAATTATGCTCAATCGACACCGGATCATTTCCGATTTACAAGAACCTACGACTTCCATCCCGTGTTGTTAACATCCATAAATGTTGAAAACTTGAATCCTGAAGAGGGAGATGAGGTCGGCGTGTATAACGCGGATGGTTTATGTATCGGAGCGTCGGTCTTAAATGGTGAACATCGCTTGGGTTTGGCAGTTTGGGAGGATGATACAACAACGGTTGAAGTGGACGGTTATCGTGAAAGAGACACTTTCTATCTGCGTTATTGGGATGCCGATCGCAATATGGAAATAATCGGTGATTCGTTGAACATATTCTCCGATCTTAATTCAGCCGGCGAACAACCCTCTTACAGCCTGCACGATCTTTCAATTGGAGATCCCACTATTGTTGTGCCGTTATCATTCACTGTCAACCATAATTACCCCAATCCTTTCAACTCTGAGACCGTTATCCGTTACAGTATCCCTCAATCC
>CAYYHI010000015.1:0-21778 GCA_964471745.1 uncultured bacterium
TCTCCCAGGTCAAATCCCGTCGAGCTATCTGTAAGTGCCATATGATTAGGGGAACTTGTAATGTTTTTAGTATCATACGACATAAGCTCAGATAGACTAATTTGCAGCGCCTGGGCTAACCTCTCCAAGACGTCCACTGTGGGTGAGGATTTCCCGTTCTCCAACATACTCAGATAAGAACGGTTAATTCCCGCGCGTTCTGCAAGTTCATCCTGCTTGATGTTAAGCTTAGTGCGCAATGTCTTTATCTTTGCACCAAGCCTAATAGCCTGGTTGCTCTTTTCATTGTTCATCTTACCAGTCATAAAACCCCCGCTGATGTTGACTTTTTAGTCTGAAGATGCACTTTGTATAGCATTTCCAAGTCTAATATATACAAAATGTGGTAGATTATCAACTGAAGATGTTAAAATTACTGGAAAATGTAGGATTGGGTATTGTCACGCTAATTGTCTTACATTCAGAGATTGCTTCACCGACCACAAGCGTCAATGCGAACGAAGTGAAGCAATCTCGTCACCGGTTGGTTCGCAATGACAATTAATTAGTGCCTGTTGAAAAACTCATTAAGTTGGCAGTACATTAGGATTGTAACTTAGCATTAAATCCCTTCCTCAACCTTTTCCAACCATATCGCCAGGTTTATCAGCATCCAGACCTTCATCGAACCTGAACCGGTGTCCAGTGTCTTTTCTACCCATTCATCTATGTTATCAAGATTTAGATAGGTTCTCAACTTAGGATTCCCGATGATTCTATCCAACACTTGATCCTTGTAGCCATTCTTTAATAAAACTTCAAGCGGTACGGGAAATGCCTTCTTTTCACGATCTATAATATTTTGGGGCAACCGCTTTCGATAGGCTTGCTTCAGCAGGAATTTCGAGACGTCCAGCTTCTCAGCAATTTCCAGACTGTTGAGTCCAAGCGACATCCGTCGATGTTCAATGCTCTTCCAGCGCAGTTTATACTCAAAAGGCAGACTCCACACGAAATCCACCAGTTGGTTATCGCAATAAGGAACTCTACCCTCAACGGAAGCCGCCATGGTATCAGCATCCAGACGCATGAGCAATCCTTGTAGATGTACGGTCTCAAGAATATAGATGTATTTATCGTATTCTGACAAATCCTCAGCCCGATCAAAGCGATCCTGCCACACTTGTCTGATTCGTTGCTCAATAACCTCGTTGAAGAACTCCTGCGATAGAACATCGGATCTATCATTTTCATTCAGCCATGTATATACCATCAGAAAATGCTCTAAAAGACTGCTGAAACCAATGCGTCCGTATTGACGTCTCACACCGGCGCGTATGGCTCGACGGACATCGGCAGATAGTCTGCCGGGATTCTCGCGCAGTATTTTCGCAGCCAGGTAATCGTGAGGACTGCGCAGTAGTGGTGCATATCCGCCCAACAGCTCATCGGCACCCTCACCTGACAGCACAACCTTAATATCCTTCGCCAGGTGCTTCGACAGCGCCCACAGCGGTACCTCGTTCGGTGTCGAAAGCGGAGCCATCCTGTGTGAGATCAACTTCTCCATAAGCGGAAAGTAATCTGCGTGTTTGAACTTCAATAACCGGTGCTGCAATCCGAGTTCCCTGACCAGTGGAACAGAGTATTCAAACTCGTTGAAACCCTCATCTTCAAAACCGATCGAATATGCCTTTACGTTTTCACCGGACAGTTCGGACATGTGCAAGATGACAACAGAGGAGTCGATTCCACCGGATAGAAATGCTCCTATCGGTACATCCGCAACCATGTGTGACTGGACGGCTTTCTTCATCAGGTCAGTAAGTTCGTGGGCAGCTTCCCCCATTCGGTCGTGGGACCATTCAACTTTTTTACGGGATGACGGGATCGGTTTTAGTTCCCAGTAGCGTTTGATATTGGAACCTTGCCGGTTGTGGACTAAAAAGTGTCCGGCTTGGAGTGATCGGATGTCTTTGAATATTGTCTGACCATCAAAGGAAACCTGGTAGTTAAAAAGATAAGCGTTTATTCCGAGTGGATCCGGTTCGCGTGAAATCCAGGGATATATCAGGAGGGATTTGAATTCCGAAGCGAAGATCAATCTGCCGCCGACCTCCGAATAGAAAAGCGGTTTTACACCAAGCCTGTCCCTGGCGAGGAGCAGTGATCTTTCCCGTCGATCCCACAAGGCAAGCGCAAACATACCGGAAAATTTATCGATCGCGGGTGTGCCCCATTTAGCCAGCGCTTCCAATACAACCTCAGTGTCTCCCCGTGTATGAAAAACAACACCGCTGGCTTCTAAATCCTGTCTCAGTTCAATAAAGTTGTAAACCTCACCGTTATAGGAAATAACATAGCGTCCATTACCGCTGATCATCGGCTGCGGACTGCCCTCCGGATCGATCACAGCCAATCTTCGATGACCGATACCGATACCAGGCTCAAGCCACGTCCCGCGACCATCGGGGCCACGGTGAGTCATCAGGTCGGTTGCTTTATCCAGAAGCTTCCTGTCCGGTTCGGCTGTTGCTTCAGGTTCAAATATGCCGCATATACCACACATATATCAATTCCCTGATTTGCCGCCGGATTCGTCAGGATACGCGCGTTTCTTAAGTAAAATTTTTATCTTGATTTTGTTTCCGGGGGGTTCAGTCCAAATCCGACATAAATCGTTTCCAGAGTCGCCTTATGACTATCGCTGCCACAGTCAGTGCAATGATAACAATCCCTGTCTTTACGACCGTCGAACGGGTCGGTTTCCAGACCACGGGCAGGTACTTTATCCGCTGCTGTGGTTCATCGGTATTTGTATCGATTCCTACTTTGTGGGAAACGCTTCTGACAACCGAACCGAGCTGTCGTGTCCCGAAAGAACTAAAGCCGCCCCCTTGCGATTTGGTTCTGGGATTTAAGTTAATTGGTTTAA
This sequence comes from uncultured bacterium, assembly GCA_964471745.1. Lineage (GTDB taxonomy): Bacteria > Electryoneota > AABM5-125-24 > Hatepunaeales > Hatepunaeaceae > CAYYHI01. The sequence goes on from CAYYHI010000015.1 coordinate 2,915, forward strand.
ACACGGTGATATTTCCTCATGTATAGAATTAAGCGTGCTGCCGCGTGTCCTCACGTGGCGGTAGAGTGACGTTTCAAGCGTCATGTGGGGACACATGACGCCACGATAAATTTGGAATTGAAACAATCCCTTCCAGGTTTCAACGATTAATAACTTAAAACCAAAGCCTATATCTCATTCACCAATACAACTGCCCTGGCGGCTATACCTTCACCGCGACCAGTAAAGCCGAGTTGCTCAGTTGTAGTAGCTTTAACCGAGACGTTTGTTATTTCAAGCTTCAATTCGCGGGCGATGTTACGCCGCATTTCGTAAGTATAATCAGCAATGCGCGGCAACTCCATAACCAGCGTCGAATCAACATTGACCGGACGAAAGCCATTACCCTCAAGGATTGTACGGACCTGATTCAGGAGCTTCAGACTGGAAATATCCTTGAAAATTAGGTTATCATCCGGAAAATGTGTGCCGATGTCGCCCAGCGCTGCAGCGCCCAATAGCGCGTCACAAATCGCATGCACAAGTACATCCGCATCGCTGTGCCCCTGCAGACCATGCGAGAAGCTGATCTTCACCCCGCCCAGTATCAACGGTCTTCCGACAACAAGCTGGTGCACATCGTAACCCTCGCCGATCCTCATCATTTGAGGCTTCCTCTCATCTGCCTGACACGCTCCTTGAGCAAGGAATCGTAAAGTCTGAGGTCCTCCGGTCCGGTGATCTTGATATTCGTTATTTCACCAGGAACGATTCTCGCATTTACCCCGATAACTTCTCTAACCATGGCAACCTCATCGGTGAAAGTAAGCCTGCGCTGTTTACATCTGTTAAAGGCATCCAACAGAAGATCCCTCCCAAATCCCTGCGGCGTTTGTGCTGCAACCAGGTTGATCCTTTCCGGACCTTTAACAGCGCTGCCTTCACGGTCGATATGTATGGTATCCGATACGGGAACTGCTGCAAAGGCAGCGGGCTCATCCTTCAACGCTTCGAGGAGTCGTTCGATTATCTCAACAGTCAACAGTGGACGGGCGCCGTCATGGATTAGTACGTATTCTATACTCGTCGATAATGCCATTATGCCGTTAAATACGGAATCCTGACGCCTGTCGCCTCCCGATACAACAGATTTCACACGTTCAAGTTCAAACTCCTTGGAAGCGATCTGTACATCATCCTCACATCCAGCAGGCACAACCAGGACTATCTCTGTTATCTGCTCCACCCTTTCAAACGCCCAGGCTGACATAAGCAGCAGTGGAATATCATCAACACGCACAAGACACTTCGGTTGCTGCATCCCCAAACGCTCGCCCTTTCCGGCTCCGACTATTACTGCGCCGAAACTCATTCCTCAGAATCCCTCAGTTAATATCATCATAACATCGTTTATTTATGCCACACAAACCAGTTTCCGCACCTGCTTTGTACTGCTGAAAATTTCTCGCAGCAACGTTTCGAGCGCCGGCGCCAGCTCTTTACCGCGGCGCAACATTACAGTGCGGATAGTTTCAAGCGCCTTCTCAAGGCGATACTCCCGGTAACCGTCTGAACCAAACCAGGTAAATGCTGGAATCCCTTTAACCGGGAAATCCACACCGAAAATATTGCAGCACACACCGATGACAGTGCCGCTGTTCAGACGGGTGTGTATGGCTGTACGGCTGAAATCGCCGATGAAAGCACCGACATGCAGATCACCACTGTTGATCTTCTTCCCGTTTATAGTTACATCGACCGGACGATAGTTGTTTTTCAGGTCGCTGTTGTCCGTGGCTGCGCCGAGATTGACCCAACTCCCCACGAAGGATGTTCCCAGGTATCCCGAATGCTGCTTGTTGGAATATCCCTGGAAAACCGACCGACTAACTTCACCACCTATCCTGCATTGTGGACCAAGACAAACACCGTCTGAAAGCCTCGCCCCGGGTCGAACGATAGATCCGGGACCAACATAAACCGGTCCTGTCAGTATAGCTCCAGCCTGAATATTCGCGCCTGCCGCTATCCATACAGGACCCTCCGCTGCGTCAATCAATACGCCTGGTCCCAACCTTACACCATCCTCCAGCCGGACGGGGTAGTTTTCAGCATCGACTATCACCCCCGGGCGAACATCTACTCGACCGGTAACCTTTACCCTATCAAGGACTGATTTCCTTACAAACCTGCTTGCTTCCGGAATGCTGCCGGGATTATCGACGACGACAAGCTCGAGATCGGCACCTATCTGATCATCGGCGGCATTGACTATTTGCCAGGGATAGTGCATAACCTGAGCCTTTACCTCGACCCTCCTTAAACCATCGAACCCTGAGTAATTGACAGGATTGCCCAGGGTAGGGTCAACCAACCTCAGATTACCGCCGGATAACCTGAAAGCAACCACCGCACCGTCTGAAGTGAAGACAGTATCGTCAGCGGCAGAGAGAAACCGATCATAGGCATCATTATTAAAAATAACCCGCCCACTCAGGAAGATCCAACTGCCCTTATCCAATATGGGATTTAAATCCGCCACAGAATAACCGTTCTCCAGATACAACAGCTTGAGGTCGTTTCTTACATGATATCGGGTTTTAACCGATCTCATTCGTACCTCAATTTTTTCAGCCATTGTAAGAGCGCCGCACCTCAGGTCCCAAACCGCCCGAGTCTGTGTCAGCGGTCCGAAATCGACGCAGCCCTCGTCTTCATATATACAGATAGTATGCTGATTCATATCAAATCACTTTGACTAACCAATCTATCTGGATGTGTAAATTTTCAGACATTGCTGCCTTTTCCAGTTTTCAGCCTGCCCTGAACAGATTCCTCATTTCATCCCCGAAAGCTGATTATCAGGTCTTCAAGCCATAATCTCTATAAAGTAGCGACATAAATAGCTGCGGATCAACTCAAAGTGCGAATTAAATCACAAAAATACTTTACTTTCAGGAATTGATATGTTATATTTTGCGCTCATAACTGTAAAGTAGCGGCAAATAACTTATATTCAAAGAAATACACAAAAACTCGCTTCTATGGCATCTTTGCCGCTTAATCCATAACTAAGTGTTAAGTAATAACTAACGGGAATCGTCAATGAAAGCACAAACGTACATCAAGAAAGACGTCGTCGAAAAGACGATCGAGAAAACCGGTCTCGACGCGAAAGAATCTGCCAAGGCTGTAAATGCGGTTTTTGACAGCCTGCGTGAACTGATGACTGAAGGGCCACTCGAGTGCCGTATTGAAATCCGTAACTTCGGTGTATTCGAAGTCAAACGGACCGCAGCCAAGCCGAAGGCACGCAATCCAAAGAAACCCGATCAGGTAATATACATACCACCCAGGCGAAAAACACTGTTCCGCCCCGGTAAAATTCTAAAGAATATATTGAAACAACCGCTTGAATAGGGTCAGCAAATAATAAAGGCAGCTTGACGGGAGGGTTGGTCGGGAAATCGGCTCCTAACCGACGGTATAAAAGGATTTATCCAAGGTTTCAGCAGCTTCCTCGTTGCGCATCAACGCGTAATCGAGTCTGCTGCACGTCTTGGTTGTACCACATTTGAGGCAATTAACCAGAAACAATACGTTCGGGCTCTGGTCGGATTGACGACCAGGCCAACTCTCCTGAATTCCTATCGGTTTAAACTGTGTTGATCCGCATTCACATTTTAGCGACATACTATTACTCCTCTATTAAGCATTATCTGTTAAATACTTAAATGCATGATGGGTGCCAATCCTCTTATCTTGTAATTTCATTCCTAAGCTTTTTCATTACAAGGTATTAGGATTTCACTCAATAATATCCGTTTGATTTTAACGGGGCATTATTTGCCGCTCCTAACTTTTTTATCGGCAAATGCTTCCATTTCTTCAGCTTTTCTTATCGAAATCAACAGGAATCTCTAAAAATCCATGCAGCTTTAAGTAGCGATGTTTCTATGTCGGGTATTGATTAAATGTGAATGATCGCTGGAATAACCATAACGGAATAAAAACAGCCCCCACAATGCGGGGGCTGTTCAATAAAACACAATCTGTTTCTTCCTGTCAGATACTATCCTTAATCCACTTCACAATCAATTTAATCCTCTGTTACATTTCATCCCTACCTGTCCTATGCATTTCCTCAGCGGTACTACGGTTTTACTATGGTATTGCGATCCGGATATGGCGGTTGTTTGGGCCATAACTTCGGCTCATTGCTGATCTGATCCATCAAATAATCGATCGCTGTATCCAGTTGCGGGTCCTTCCCGGTAATAACATCAGCAGGATTATCCACAACCTCTATGTCCGGATCAGTACCGTGTCCTTCGATTAACCACTTGCCTTCGACCCCCCAGCCGGTGAACTCCGGTTGTGTGACGCCGCCGCGGTCAAGCAACGGTTTCCCTCCCCTGATGCCGACCCAGCCGCCCCACGTCCTGGTGCCGATAATCGGTCCGAGCCCCAACCTGCGGAAACCCTCAGTGAAAGTCTCACCATCGGATCCGGTCTCACCATTGCATACTGCCGCCATGTGCCCGTAAAAAGACGTTTCAGGCGTACGGTAAGGTGTGCCGTGACGGGGACGCCCTACAGCAAACATCCCGCGTGCCAGATGAGATAGAATCATCTGTGCAACAAACCCGCCACCGTTATATCTCACGTCCATAATCAGAGCCTGTTTATCGTGCTGAGGTAGATAGTCACCGGTGAACTGCGACAATCCCGTTCCCATCATGTTGGTTAAATGAATATACCCAATCCGACCATCGGTTTTCTTCTCCACGTAAGCACGTCGGTCATCAACCCAGTCATTATACCGAAGGTAGTATTCACGCATGAGCGGTTTGACAATCACTTCTCGCCCGCCCTCCAACGATGGTTTATCGTTCAACGTAACCGACACTATCTCACCGGCTTTATCTCTCAGCAACTCCAGATAATTCGCCACTTCAGCCGTGGAACATCCGTTAATGGCAACTATATACTCACCTTCATCAGCAAGTCTACCATGAGCTATGAATGGACTTGAAAGCTCCGGTGTCCACCTTCGTCCTTCGATAATTCGGTCAATACGATAGAAGCCTGACGGATGCCGCGTTACATCCACACCGAGCAAGCCCGTGCCGCGCCATTTAGCACTCCTCCGGTCTCCTCCCCACACATAAGCATGAGAACAGTTAAGCTCGGCAAACATCTCGCCGATCAGGTCGTTAAGCTCGTCACGCGTAGATATCCTCGCCGCAAGCGGCGAGTAACGCTGCCATACCTCAATCCAGTCAACGCCGTGCATGTTCGGATCCCAGAAAAAATCGCGCTGACCGCGCCAAGCTTCCTTAAACATCTGACGCCACTCAGCGCGAACATCAACCCGCATGTCCCATCCGCTCAGATCGACATATTCATCTTCCTTATCCTCGTCATTTTCCGGTTTCCAACCGCCGCCGCCGAAACCTTCGTCAATCCCGGAAACCTTGAAACCACCTTTTAGACGTAACAGGAGATGTTCACCGTCGGCTGATATATCATATCCCAATACACCGTCCGCAACCTCTTTGAGCTTCTCGCGCTTGATATTGAATTTATGCAATTTCACACCGCACTGTGGATCTTCCTCGAAGTAATCCCCTCCGAGCATACCACGATTCTTCCAGGAACTGAAGAAAATCTTGCCCTTGACAGCCTTCAGATCACCATAATTACCCGCAGGAACCGGGAACGGTACGATCCTGTTCTTAATACCATCGAAGTCTATCACTACCTTGACGGGTTCTTTCTCCTCGTCCTCATCTTTATCCTCTTTCTTCCCCTTCTTCTTGCCTTTCCTAAAATCCCACTCGTTCTCTTCATCCTCCTCCTGCGGATCCGCTTCAGGAGCAAACGGCGACAGCACATCCTTGGTCAAACTCATCGTAAAGGGACGGGTACGGCGATCAAGGATGTAGGTTACCTCCCGATGGTCAAGATGTGGATTAGCTACCCGGTCAGATAAGAAATACAGGTACTTGCCTTCAGGATCAAAACACGGATCATAACTGTTGAAGAATTCATCTGTAACCTGGTGTAATTCATCATCCTTGCTGTCCCAGATGCCGATCACACTGTTATAATTCTCCTCCGGGCGAGAATAGACGAGATAACGGCTGTCCAATGACCAGCAATATTCTCTGATCTCCCACGAACCGGTATCGACAACCTTTGGCTGATTTTTTTTGACATCGATAACGATTAACTCGAGTTCCTCATTGCTGTAAGCTATCTTTTTACCATCGGGAGACCAAACTGCCGGATAATGCCAGCCTCTGCCGTCAGCGCCGATCTCTTCCGGATCTCCACCTGCAGATGGATATAGATATAGAACCTCCTCACCAGTGGCATCTGACCAGGCGGCGATCTGTTCACCGTCCGGAGACCAGTTGGGGAATTTATCTCTCACCCCAGAGCTGAAAGTAAGTTGACGTAATAAACCCTTGCCCTTTGAAGGAGCGGTGAAGAGTTCACCCCTCGCACAAAACAGGACTCGCTTCCCGTCGGGTGACAACCTGAAGTCCGTGATATATTCAGCCGGATTGATTATCTTGTTGCGCGCCTGCACACGATCGGTAGGCAGGCTGATCGAAACCATTTCATTTTCGCCGGTGTCGATACGGTATGACCAGATGTCCATACCGTTCTGATAGACTATCACACCTTTGCCAAGCGAGGGCCAACGTACGTCGAATTTTTTATGGTCGGTGTGCCGCTGTAAATATCGACCGTCAGAAGTCATGGAATAGATATTCGCACGTCCATCGCGGTCGGAGAGGAAATAAATCCTGCCGTCGGTGTGCCACATCGGAAACGCATCCGTTCCATCCCAGTCGTTGACATCAGGATTGTTGGTGATATTCTCAAATTCAAGCTTCGATATATCCCCCACCCAGATATCCTGTGCCCAGCCGCCTTTGTATCCTTTCCAGGTGCGAAATTCGCGGGAGTAACGGTTAAAGGCAATGCGTGAGCCGCCTGGCTCATAACTAATAAGGGTACCCTTGTCCAAACCGATTGACCGGGGCCATCCGCCTTCCGGAGAAACATGGTAAATACGGTACCCTCTGAATGGAACTTCACGTGACGAACGGAAAACGATATCGCCATCCGGGCTCCAGCCGATAACCTGGTCCCGCCAGGGATGAAAGGTCAACCTGCGTGGTTCCCCACCGGAAGCTGACATTACGTAAACATCATCCTGACCATCGTCCTGACCGGAGAAGGCTATCCAGTTACCATCCTGTGAAAAACGGGAGAAACGTTCTTCACCCTCGTGGGTTGTGAACCTCACTGCATAACCACCACTAAGAGGAACTTTCCACAGGTCGCCTTCAGAAGTAAAGATCACCGATTCACCGTCGGTGTGCGGATATCTGAAGAACCCAGGCGCGATTTCGTCCGCGAAAGCAGGAATGGCAAGGATTAAAACCTGCAAAACGAAAGGCAGGACTGTTGGAAATTGTTTGAATCTTATAGATAATATTGATAACATTTTCAGACCCTAAGGTGTAAAAGTGAAAATCCGGTAGTAAGGTTGTAGGAAAAACCAGAAGGGAATATTCCAAGAATGAGGACGGAAGGATGAACGTGGGAAGATGAATGAAACATTAAGATTCATCCCTCATCCTTCATCCTTAATCCTTATCTTTAAGGTTTGCGTTCCATCTTATACTTACGATAGTATTTATCGACGCGCCCTGCTGTATCGATAAGCTTTTGCTTTCCTGTGTAGAAAGGGTGGCACTTCGAACAGATTTCAACCTTAATATCACCGACGCTGGTTCTTGTCTGGAATGAATTACCACAAGCACAGGTAACTGTTGCCAGACGATATGTTGGATGTATGTCGGATTTCATAATCTTTCCTTTACTAATATCCTTTTATCATTTATATTATGACAAAAGCAATGCTGTTTAACAAACGGAAAGAGAGTATTAACAAATTACTGATTCCAACATGTTGTCATTCTGAACGAAGCGAAGAATCTCGTCTTATATTCACCTGTTGTCGGAGATTCTTCACTTCGTTCAGAATGACGAAACAAAAACCTTTATACAATTTCAGTAGTTAGTTAAGACTCTCAACGGGAGCAATATAATAAATCTTCGTATGCTTCAGCAAGCATAACGGATACAAGATAATCTTCCCGTCAGAAAAGGCTACAATATAAGGAAATAATATATGAAATACAACCAGATGGGCAAAACCGGAATTCGTGTATCAGAGTTATGTCTGGGTACGATGACCTTCGGTGGCAAAGGGAGCTGGGCTGATATCGGCACTGTTAATCGGGCAACTGCAACGCGAATGATCAGTATCTGCCTTAACGCGGGCGTTAACTTCTTCGACACTGCGGATATTTACTCGGAAGGACTCGCCGAGGAGATACTCGGAAGTGCGCTCGGACCACGTCGCAAGGAAGTCATTATCGCAACCAAGGTTCGAGGTCGCATGGGTAAGGGTGTCAATGAAGTTGGATTGTCACGTCGGTACATTATAAGAGCAGTCGAAGAGAGCTTGATTCGCCTCGGAACCGACTGGATCGATTTATACCAGGTTCATTGCTGGGACGCAAATACACCGCTCGAAGAAACACTTTCTGCTCTCGACCATCTCGTTCAGTCCGGTAAAGTGCGCTACATCGGTTGTTCGAACTTCGGCGGATGGCAGTTAGACAGAGCTATTATGCTGTCGCGTATCAAAGGTTGGTCGGAATTTGTTACCCTGCAGGCTCTTTACAACCTTGTTAATCGCGATATCGAGAACGAACTTGTACCGCTATGCCTTGAAGAGGGGCTCGGCATTCTGCCATGGAGTCCGCTTGCCGGGGGCTTCCTGACCGGGAAATACCGGCGTGAAAAACCCCGTCCGAAGTTTGCGAGGCGCTCCGATCCAGACAAGGCTTTCCTGCACATCGACGAAGAACAGGGATTCGATGTAATTGAAGAGTTGGACAAGCTGTCATCGGTGCATAACGGCACAGTTTCGCAGGGTGCACTTAACTGGCTTAAAGCCAAACCAAATGTCTGCTCCATCATCATTGGCGCGCGTACGATAGATCAACTCGAAGAAAACCTGGCATCGATCAATTGGGAATTCACCGATGAAGAGATTTCAAAATTGGATGAGGTCTCCGCATTTAAACCGGGTTACCCGTACTTTATGCAGAAAGCTTGGGAAAACAATTGAAATGCCTGCATGTTTAGACTATCTTGTTAATTGCTCCAGTGAAGTACTCAGAGAAGACAACATCTTCGATACAATAAGTAACCAATAGACCATGAGGCGTCTTCACACTTTGCATATATTCAAAACCGTCATTTATGCGGTACTTACAGTTCTAAATTCAGTCTTCACGCTTCATGCAGCAGATTTACCTGAAATAGAACTGCCTGAGTATATCATCTCAGGAATAGAAAAGGCAACTCGCGTCCGCGGAGACAAGCTCCCAACATCCATTACATCTGCCATTGTCAGTCCTGATGTGATTTCACCATCCCGTCCGGAACTGACGGCACTGTCGATCCGATCCCTGCCGTCCAAGCCGTCAACTGACAGGTGGTTGAAACCCGGTTACTGGAACGCAGGCATATCCGGCGGCGGTTTCAGGATGTTCGGAGTGAACGGTTGTTTGGTTTATGCAATGCCGAAGGTCACACGGATGGGAACGGTCAGACTGACCCATTCTCCTCACAGGATTAACATCGGCGAAACATACGGCTGGAGGGTTCGGTACGGCGAAACTCATACGTTCAAAGGCGATGTCTCCATCTACCCCAGAGTAACTTACAACTTCAACGAATTCAATCTGCTCGACAGCCTCGATAATCACCGCGCAAGGCGAAGCGATCTGAAAGTTGATCTTTTCCTCAGTCCCTGGTCGACACCGGTTGGTGCTTTCACCGGTTATGCTAACTGGGACGGATGGCGTTATTCAAGTTTAAGTGATCTATCTGGTTTTACAAGTGTATTTAACCTTAAGCACAACCTGTCGTTGGCAACTGGAAAACTCGAATCGGACGTTTTTTTCGGTCTTGAGAACGTAAAGGAGGACGACGACAACCTTCGATTGACTCATCTTACAACCGGCTATCTTTTTCAGCCGCACCCGGATTTACTTATTGGAGGTGGTGTTTCAGTTTATACCGGAGAAGATGCAGCAGGTGAATTGCGACAAGGCATACTCCCACACGTGAAGGCTCAAACCCGGCTGCCGATTGGGGGTACGTTATCGTTGTCATACAACCCAACCGCAAGATACACTGAATCGGGCACTATCCTGACCAAATGGCAGGTGCTCGATACCACAGCCCGCGGCAATATCGCCGAAGAGATCAATAATCTCTCATTGCTTTATCGTAGATCAATAGATTCCAATTTAGAAGTAAGGATCAGGGTTTTTCTAACCAGGACGCGTCATGTAATCTTTGCGATTCCTGATACATGTGACGGGTGGCAGCCTGTCTCGCGTCGTCTGAACAGCTCCGGCTTTCAAATCACCGGTGATTATACCATAAACCATCTAACTTCAGTTCAACTGCACGCCAGGTATGAAAGAGCTCGCACGGTCGGCATCGGCTCCGGTGATCTCGCTCCCCAGATATCACCGGTATCCGCCGGTATTTCCGGAACCATTCCCATAAGCATGATTACCCTGAAAAACCAGCTAAATTGGTCGAACTACGCTCCGGTTGATTTCACCAACACTGTTACACGACCTGAGCAGTTTATATGGAACGCCTCGGTTAGTAAGGAGTTCAAGCATAGTATAACAGTCGAATTGGGCGTTGATAATATCCTGAATGACAGATACTATGATTTTCCCCGCTATGATATGCCGCCGATGACAGTTTATATCAGCGCATACTATAAATCCAATTGGTATAAAGATTAAGAAATAAACGGAGTACTGATGAGCCTGCTTGAGATACTGGTTCGCGGAGGGTGGTTAATTATCCCTATCGCGTTATCCTCAGTGGTTGTAATCGCACTCGGCATTGGAAGATACCTGACTCTGCGTTCGGAACGCGGTGAACTGTCCGGCTTCCTGGAAAAGTGGAAAGAAGCCCCGTTTGGCGCTGAACCGGAGAAATACATGGACGCCTGCAAAACCGGTCCGAAGCCTGTGGCTGAGATGGCAACCACACTCAGGCGAGGAAGATTCACGCGGCAGGAAGCGGCTGAAAAGATAGAATCACTCGCCAGAGCCGAATTATCGCGACTGGAAACCGGACTGGGAACAATTGCCACGCTGGCAGCGGTTACGCCGTTAATCGGCTTTCTCGGCACCGTAACCGGCATGATCCGCGCCTTCATGCAGATCCAGAACCTCGGCGGAAACGTCAACGCCAACGTACTGGCAGGCGGTATCTGGGAAGCGCTGGTGACCACGGCTTCAGGTCTGGCTGTCGGTATTGTCGCTCTGATCATCCACAACTACCTCGCGTTTCTCGTCGGTAAACACGCCCGTCTGTTAGAGCAGGCAGGCGACCTCACGCTGGGTCTTCTGAGCAGGAAACAATGAAGCTCGAACCGAAAAGTAAGATGTTATCGACATTTTCCCTGGCTTCCCTGACCGACATCGTCCTGCTGTTGCTGATCTTCTTCCTGCTCTCCAGCACATACATCATCCAGCCCGGCATCAAGGTTCAGCTACCACGCAGTGAGATTGCCAAGGTCATCGACGAGAAGAACATCATCGTCACAGTTACCAGGGATAACACAATATATATCGGCAACGAGCGCACCAGCCTTGGTACGCTTGCCGCCAGCATACGCAGACACATTGTCCATGGTGCGATGCAGACCGTTGTTATCAAAGCCGACCGCCGCGTATCGCTGGAAACCGCTGTCAGTGTGATCGATGCAATCAAAGCCGCCGGCGGTGAACGCTTCCTGATCGCAACATCGCAGGAAGACCAATAATGCAGTGGCGATACGACCTGTTGGGCTGGACAGCTTCGGCGGCTCTGCATATCATTTTAGCGCTGCTGTTCCTGATTTTATTTACCGAACTCAAGCCGTTTGAGCTTGACTTTGCAACCATCGCCTTTGCCCCTTCCGCGGCTCCTGAGGCTGCCGGCGGCAGGACAACACAGCAGTTCGTGGGTGAAAAACCACTTGTCGAGCTCCCCAGACGACGTTTCATCGATGACACCTCCCCCCTGCTCCGGCTCCCCGACAGCGAACGCCAGGCAATCGAAGCGCCCTCCCCGTCCGACAAACCCGATCTGACAACCGGCGAGAAACCGTTAAGCGACAAGCGGGTTGACCTGAAAACCTCCACACCGGACGTCCGCGAGCGCCCGGGTTTTAGGGATATTCCGCTCTCCGACGAACAGCTCACCGGCACCAGCCCGGATGCGTTAACTGAAAACATCGCCGGTGACGAGATGTTCAGCATTTCGTGGGAAGGTTCGCCAAGAGCAAAGGTCAGTGGACAACTGCCGCTGTTCCCAAAGGACGTTAAAAAGGCTGTAACTGTAAAAATAGCATTTGATGTAACTCCTGATGGAACAGTCTCTTTCGCCTCACCACTGACCAAGGGCATCCCCGAACTCGAAAAGGTATCGCTGGATGCCTTGAAAACCTGGCGCTTCAACCCACTGGACAAATCCTATGAACAGGTCAAGCAGCGCGGGGTGGTGACGTTTGTGTTTAAACTGAAGTAGTCTTTAGTCTTTAATCTTTAGCCTTTAGTCTTTGGAGTCTTTCCGAGAATGGTGCTTCTTTTCTCTCTCCCATGCCATGGGGGGTGCATTAGAGGAGGTTGTATATTGATTAATCCGGTTTCTAAACTTCACAACATCAAGCGGGGTTCAAAATGAAATCTTCAACATATCTGATCCTGTTTATCCTTGTCATAACACATCTTGCGTTTGCTGAGACCACCCCGATCCTGATCGGTGGCGAGGGCACAGAACTCAGCGAGGACGGCGTCATCAGCGGCAACGGCTCGACCGCCATGGGAGGACTGGGCGCAGCAGTCACAGATACGTTCATCATCTACTATCAACCGCTCGGCGAAGGTGACTGGGGTGACAACGTCTTCCCTGATCCCGAAGTATACAGCTTCCAGATGGATCTCGTCGATCATCTGCCTGTCTGGCAATCATGCGGCAGACATGGCAGTTTCTGGGACTCACGCGGGCGCAACGGTGACGGCATCTATCCCTGGATCAACCAAAACTGGCGCGAAGGAAGATACTACGACCATCAATACAGCGCCACGGGTGACGACCCGCCCTTCGGACGCGTGCATTCCGACGCCGACTGGACGATTAACTACTGGGACGGTGACGAGGACAACCGCTTCTTTCACACCTGTTTGTCAGGAACTGCCGAGGATTTTATTTACGACGAAGAGACCGGCAATGCAACGGCGCTCCTTCTCGTATACGAATCCGCTTATTGCGGTTACCAGGAGAACGGCGAACCGGGCCCCGGGCATGTCGAATACATCGGCGGCGCTTACCAGGGTTTCGACTCCTTCCGCGAATCCAGCGGCAGGTTTTCGCATCTCGCATTCTTCTTTGAATATGACGGCCAGAGCAACAGTGGCAGCTTAACGCCCTGTGGCACAAAGGTCACGCTAAAAGGTGAACGCGGTTGGATAAAGGGCTATTTCGATCTGATACAAACAGCAATCGACTCGGCGGTCGACGGTGATCTTGTACTCGTTAAGCAAGGCGAATACATCGAGAACATCGACTTCGACGGTAAGGATATTGTCATCGGCAGCCTTTACATAACCACGGGTAATGAAGAATACATCGAAAGTACTGTCCTGGACGGAGATGCGAACGGTACAGTGGTGACATTCAACAACGAAGAGACCGAAAACGCACAACTTATCGGGCTTAGCATTCGCAACGGTCACACAGATAATATGGGCGGAGGCATAAACTGCGAAAACTCCAGCCCAACCATCAGGAACTGCTTTATTCGCAATAACTATGCGGGAACGCGCGGCGGAGGGATAAGCTGCGAACCGTCTGCGAGTCCTATCATTGAGAACTGCTGGATATCGGAGAACGAGTCGGGCAGCGGCGGCGGGGGCATCTGGTGCGGGGATAACTCACATCCCATCCTGACAAACTGTTCCATGGTTGAAAATACGGCTGGTTGGAACGGCGCCGGCATCAATATGTACATAAACTGTCATCCGATTATTACAAACTGCACCTTCAGCCTCAACAGCGCAACTCACAATGGGGGCGGCGTCATAGTCAGCCAGGATTGCAGTCCGGTTTTCAGCGGGTGTAATATCACTCTGAATGAATCAATCGACACCGGCGGCGGCATTACGGTTGAGAGAAACGCTACTCCGACATTCAGACGCTGCCTTATCGATCACAACTCAACTGAAGGCGCGGGCGGCGCGGTTGCCTGCCTTGAAAACAGTACCGCAAAATTCATCAACTGCGTGATGAGTTGGAACGAAGCGCATATCGACAACGGAACGATCTTCTGCTCTGAATCGGATGCTGTACTCATCAACACAATCGTCTGGATCGAGAATTTCCCCGAAACCATCTATTTCGATCCCGACAGTGCCGTCAGCAGCATCACTGTCGCCTATTCCGACATCGAGGGCGGTCTTGAAGGGATAATCACCAACGATAACGGTGAAGTTAACTGGCTGGAATACAACATCGACGACGATCCACTGTTCATAAATGCCGACGACGGCGCATTCTACCTCAGTGCAGGATCGCCCTGCGTCGACGTCGGAACTGCGTTCTATGTCTGGAATAATGACACGCTTGTCAACTACTCCGAAGACGATTACATGGGCAACGCACCGGATATGGGGGTATATGAGTCGGAATATACTGAGGTTGAAGATATTAGAAATGCACAACCGAGCAGTTATATGCTGCTGGGGGCTTTTCCTAATCCCTTCAATTCGACAGTAATGATAGAATTCTACACCCTTGAAAAAAGTGATTATATCCTGTCAATTTTTAATATATCGGGAAGAAAAATCGCGAGATTGTCTCAGGGTAGGCATACCGGAGGATATAAAACCATAACATGGAACGCTACAGCATTGCCATCGGGTTTTTACTTGGTCAGGCTGGAATACGGTTTAATTACAGACACCAAAAAAATACTTTTACTTAAGTAAAACTTCATAAGTTCCTGTGAATTTACAATATATGAGGAAATAATCATGAAAAGAAAAAGTTTACTTCTAAGTGTTGTTTCTCTGATTTTAGTAAATTTGACCTTCGCTGACTTCCCTGCTGATAGAGTCTGGCAAGTTGATTTCGATTTAGACGCTT
This sequence comes from uncultured bacterium, assembly GCA_964471745.1. Classification (GTDB taxonomy): domain Bacteria; phylum Electryoneota; class AABM5-125-24; order Hatepunaeales; family Hatepunaeaceae; genus CAYYHI01. The sequence continues at coordinate 18,215 of CAYYHI010000015.1, forward strand.
CAGTATTGGGACCAAACTGGCAGGACGAAGATGATCGGACATTCTTCCTCATAGGTGTTGGTCAACATGCGCTGATCATCAACGAAGGCGAAATCGTCTGGGAAAGTCCGGAATTGCCCGGTTCGGTGACAGCTCTGAACCGTTTCGATTTCGAAACAGGCGATGGACCCGAAATCTATATAGCTATACTATCGGATGTGAGTAGAATTGATGTGTTTTCTGGAGAAGATTATGAAGATCATACTAACCTTGAGACTTTTTACAGACATGAATCACATGAAGAAGTTATTGATGAAAGACGGATTTCAACAATTGATTATTTCGAGGATGCTCTTCCGGACTCAAATAAAAGGATACTGTTTTCAAGAGATTACTTCAGAGGTTATTACGGAACTAATGCGTGGTATAGCGAAAGCTGGGGTAATACAGCAGGTTCTGTAGTGATTGATACAGATAATGATGGCGAATTGGATGTAATTTACGGAATTTCCAGTAGACATGAATCCGGGAGTGCTTATTTGGAACCATCTGGAGGATCATTGTGCTTGTTAAAGGATATAGATCAGGCTGGAGATACGATTCGCACCTGCGTGGTGTCCAGTTATTCATGGTGGTGTCGTGAAGACCCAAGATATGAGGTTTTCTTAAGAGAAATAGATGTTATTACACTTACCGATGAAGAGAAAGTGATCGTAGCTGCTTACGAGGATACATCCGACTTTAAGTTGACCTTGTTGACTCTTCCGGATTTTGAAGAACTTGAAACTTTTACTCTCGATGTTCAAAACATCATGGGAATGACCAATTGCAGCTTCTCTGATGGTAACAACACAGATTACTTCCTGCTTTGCCTTGGTGATGAAGGAGAACTCATAGTTGTGTATGTTAATGATTTAGAATTAATCGACCGATTTGAAGAATTTGCTGCAAACCCGGTCGATCTTGAAATTGGTCAGTTTGATGACGATGAAGACCTTGAACTAGTGGTTCTTCAAAACCGTTCTCTGATCCTTTTTGATATTGGTGTCCTATCGACACCTTTTGATTCCTTTGTTTCGATTACACCAGAACAATATAATTTACATTCACCCTATCCCAATCCCTTCAATTCGACGACCAGTATTGCTTACAGCCTTCCAATGCCGGAACGGGTTACTGTAAAGATATTCGATCTCTCAGGACGGGAAGTTGCCACACTGGTCGATAGAAGGTTGGAAGCAGGAAATCACCATGTGTATTGGAACGGTTTGAACATATCTTCAGGAGTCTATGTCTGCCGCATGGAAGCAGGAAGTTTCACGAAGAGTATTAAGCTCGCCCTTGTTAGGTAGTCATCGGTGTAAACAATACAGAGTCATAATTAATTAGTGCCTGTTGAAAAGTCAGTTCATCATCATTCCAAAGAAACAGTCTATCCGAGAATGCCAAATTGTTTCAGGATTCATCATTCCAACGAAAGTTGGAATCCAGAGAACTTGCTGATATTGCTGGATATACTGGATTCCAACTTTCGTTGGAATGATGAATACCGAGTTTTCTGAATATTCTCGAATCAATTTCTATCTATATACATTATGTTTCACAATCAACGAATAATCCGTATGAAAATCCTTACACTAATACTTTCACTATTCTTAATCACTCTCTCCAATGCGCAATCTCCCGCATTCGACCAGGATCAAGCCTTTGCCTACCTTGAAAAGCAATGTTCGTTCGGACCCCGCAATCCGAGCTCGGACGGTGCGAAAGAATGCTTGAAATGGTTCGAGACTACTTTAAGAAACTTCGGAGCAGAGGTTTACCTTCAGCGCTTTGAAGCCGATGAAGCCCTGACCGGCGTCAACCGCGAGCTGACAAACGTTATCGGTTATATGCCGGGCGAGAGCGGTTTAACCTTGATGCTGTGCGCACACTGGGACACGCGGGTTCATGCTAACCTCGACCCCGATCCTGAGAAGCGAAAGACGCCCATAGCCGGCGCAAATGACGGAGCTTCCGGAGTCGCAGTGCTGCTCGAAATCGCTCGTATAGCCTCAGAACATCAGCCTCCCCGCCACCTGCTGATCGCACTGTGGGACGGCGAAGATATGGGACGCGCGAGCTACGCGGAGGAATTCGCATTGGGGTCGAAATACTGGGCGGCGCATCAGATCCCCGAACCGGTGGATGAAGCCATCCTGCTCGACCTGATCGGCGACGCAGACCTGGAAATCCCGATTGAACCATATTCCGATGTCAATGCACCCGATCTTCGGCGGCAGTTATGGTCAATCGCTGATCGGTTGGAATTATCAGCGTTCGTTGACTGGAGCGGTCCATCGGTCTTCGACGACCATGTCAGGCTGATCCGGGTCGGTATCCCTGCTGTCAACCTGGTCGATTTCGATTATTCGTACTGGCACACAGTCGAGGATACGCCCGATAAGTGCTCGCCGGAAAGCCTCGGACAGGTCGGGCGCTTGCTGGTCGGGTATATCTGGGGCACGGAATAAGCAGGATTTTTCTTTACCACAAAGTCACAAAGACACAAAGATTTAAAACAAATTCAATATTCTTTGTGGCTTACTGTCTTCGTGGTTTGAGACGATCTCTTCTCTTAATACCACATACAATTTAGCGGTCAATAACAGAGGATTTACAACGCAGGTGTATATGCTTGACATAGGAAACCGCCTTGATTACATTGAGTGTTTATAAAGCAAACAGGAATTGCAGCTCGCAGCAGTTGAATAACAGTATTTCAAATACGCTAATCGACATCTACCGGAAGCTGTTCGACCAATTCGGACATCGCAACTGGTGGCCCGGTGAAACTGCTTTTGAAGTGATAATCGGCGCGATCCTGACCCAGAACACCGCCTGGACGAACGTCGAAAAAGCTATCGGCAACCTGAAGTCTGGTCGAGCGTTCGACCCGAAGCTTATCCTGACTATGCAAACCGAACAACTGGCGAAACTGATTAAACCATCCGGATATTTTAACCAGAAAGCAAAACGGCTAAAATCAATCTGTAAATATCTGATCGACCGCTGTGACGGTGATGTCGAGAAATTGAAGGAAATCAAGACTATTGACCTGCGCAATGAATTGCTGTCGATTAAGGGCATAGGTCCTGAAACTGCGGACAGCATCCTGCTTTACGCGCTTGACCGACCGATGTTCGTGGTGGATGCCTATACGAAACGGGCGCTTGACAGGCTCGGAATAATCGATGGAAAATGCACCTACGATGAGGTTCAGAAACTGTTCATGGACAACCTGCCTGAGGATACGGCACTATATAACGATTACCACGCCCAATGGGTTGCCCTGGGTAAATACTACTGCAAGACAAAGCCTGAGTGCGAGGGTTGCCCTTTAAGGGAAATCTGTCAGAGGGCACAATCGTAAAACCTAATTTTGATTTCCGTTTTCCAGTCTGTCGGAAAATGAATCAAAGCCGCTGTCACCTCTCCGCAGGTGACAGGCTAATTATAACCCTATCACAGTGTTGCTGTCACCTGCGGAGAGGTGACAGCAGCGGGCTCTCTTATTATCAGACAGACTATTACGTGGGAAAAACA
>CAYYHI010000015.1:21788-28973 GCA_964471745.1 uncultured bacterium
ACAATTAATAGCTGACACGACCGAAAAAAGAGAAACAACCTTAAAAGTACAATGGTAGATACCACTGAACATAACCAAAACGATCTGTCTGGACAGGATTCCAGCGCAAAGATCAAACTCCCCAAGCTTATCAGGGATGCCTCTAATATCAGTTCCTATAATACTGAAGACATTGAGAATTCAATAATCCACGGCGATTCACTCAACGTCCTTGACAGGATGAAAGAAAACAGCTTCGACATGGTCTTCATCGATCCGCCTTACTTCCTTCAGCTTCCCAACAAGGAGCTGAAACGGTGGAAAGTAAAGACAACAGTCGACGCAGTGAACGATAAGTGGGATAAATTCGCTTCGTACGAGGAATACGACAGCTTTATACACGAGCTTTTGACAAAGGTGCAGCGCGTGATGAAACCCACGGCGACCATCTGGCTGATATCGACCTACCACAGCCTGTTCAGGATCGGTAAGATTATGCAGGACATCGGCTACTGGATATTGAACGATGTCATCTGGGTAAAAACCAATCCAATGCCCAACTGGCTGGGCGTCAGGTTCACCAATGCCACCGAAACCCTGATCTGGGCGGTCAAGGATAAAACCGCAAAGAAGTATACGTTGAATAAAGACCATGCAAAAACCTTCGGCATTGGCAAAGTCAGAGCAAACGTCTGGGTACTGCCGATATGCACCGGTAAGGAAAGACTGAAAAACAGCAACGGCGATAAACTGCATTCAACCCAGAAACCGATTGAACTGCTGAAAAGGGTTATCCTGACATCAACCAACGAAAACGATCTTATACTGGACCCCGTTGCAGGTACAGGTACGACGGGATGTGTGGCAGGCGCATTAAATCGAAGGTTTGTCATGATCGAGAAAAACGAGGAATACATTGACAGTATGCTTGAAAGGTTTAAATTGGAACTTGAAATCAGTGATAAACCATTAGTGAAAAACGATAAAATAATTGAATTGTTTTCAGAAGGATTACATGACAGTGTGTCCGAGAATTAAATGATTAGACTTGAACTCATCATTCCATCGAGAGATGGAATCCAGTAACTCCAGCAATATCAGCAGGTTCTCTGGATTCCAACTTTCGTTGGAATGATTAATCCCAAGATAATTTGTATTTTCGGACAAACTGATGAACTTTGATGACAAATCCGGACATGAATTCACCGGGATCATCGAGGAATTTATACCCATGGGAGACGCTTGAAAACTGTTGCAGAATCACCAACTGAAATAAATCATCCGATCGAAGTAGATACCTACATCGATTCCGAAGCTTGGGAAGCTTTCTGGCAGGATGCTGCAAACGGCACGCTGTTTCACTCGCTCAAATTCATGTCATACCATCCCGCCGGCCGGTTCAAACAGCATCATGTCGGTTTCCGGCACAAGGGCAACCTGGTCGGTATCTTCCTCGGTGCCGAACGCGACGAGGATGGTCTGAAAACCTGGATGTCACATCCCGGCGCATCCTACGGAGGTCCGGCGTGGTCACGGAAGCTCAAGTATCATCAGTTCGAAAGTTTGATCAGCGCTCTGATTGAATACGCCCGTGAGAACGGCTTCAAGCGGATCAAGATGACGCCACCGCCGGTGATCTACAATCCCGATCCCGAACAATCGCTCGATTTTGCACTGAAACGGCACGGATTCAACATCAACCGCTGGGAACTGACGCAAGCCGTGAAGCTGGATTTCGATGAAGATCTCCTGCTGGATCAGTTCCGCAACAAGACTCGTACAGCATACCGCCGGGCAATCAACGAAGGTCTGACGTTTCGCATCATTGAAAAACCAAGCCAGGCGGAATACAACAGGTTTTGGGAAATACTGGTCGAGAACCGCACCGGGCTGGGTGTTGTTCCCGCGCACAACCGCGAGGAAATAGAACGGCTGCACAATTTAGTTCCGGACAGGTTGATGATGGCAGCCATCGAGCACAAAGGCAGGATGATTACAGTAATCTGGAACTTCCTCTGCAACCGGGACACTGTGCTTGAATTCTATATGGCTCATATCGCTGAATCGCAAATCCTCAGACCGGTTTCTTTCCTGACTTATAACACCCTGTTATGGGCAAAACGGCGGGGATTCAAATGGTTGGATTTCGGAATTTCATCGGTCTTGGGTGATCCAACCTGGGGGCTTATGAAATTCAAGGAGAACTTCGATGCGAGGCATTTTCTAAGGGTAACGTATCAGCTTGATTTGGAATAGTATAGCGAAATAAAATGAGTATTAAATCAAGTCTAAAAAAGATCACTCCCCGTTTGCTGCATCATTTGTGCAACCGGATCGTTTCCCGACACAGGATAGCCGGTTCACTTGGTGATTGGTTTGATACAGACTGGAAAAAAAAGGCAGATGACGCTGATTCGTCCACCTGGGTCGAGCTGTATGACAGATCCTGGGAACACTGCGATAAGCAGGATCTCTCCGTTTCAGATATTATCAAGATCAGGAATAAGATACCATTAGGTTCAACACTTCTCGACTGCGGATGCGGCGATGGTTATCTGCTTAAAAACCTGGCGAGCAGGTGCGGTTTAAGAAGTGGAATTGATATTTCAAGGTTAGCTTTGTACAGAGCGCAGAAGCGGTTGGGGAAAGGTGTTCCATTGTTACAGACGTTCCTCGAAGCGCTGCCGTTTTCGGACAATTCCTTCGATGTGATCGTTTGCGCTCATACACTCGAACACGTGCGGAACCTGGACAGGTCGATATCTGAGATGAAACGGGTCGCGACGAAAAAACTGCTGATACTGGTTCCATGCCAGGAATATCTGCCCCATACCGAAGATTATCATATCCATTTCTTCCCTGATGAAAAGACCCTGTTGAAAAAAGTAAATATCGTTGGCGCGGTCTGTGAACGTTATCATTTCAGTGATGAAATTGTCGACAGTGAATACGACTGCTGCTATCGAGGCGACATCCTGCTGTTAACTGCCGATCTGTCATGACCGACCCACATGATAAACGACCCGTTCTGATTGTGATTGTCGTCGCTGTCGTTCTGCGAGTGCTTTTCCTCATCGCTATCCCGCTCTATCCAGACCGGAACATCCTGCCGGGATACAACGACGAACCGCTGCATTTACAGTATGTCAGGCACATAGCTGAAGGCGGCGGCTGGCCCACCTGGATAGATTCTGCGGACAGCCTGAATTTCCTCACAGATGCTTATATTCATCCACCGACGTACTACATACTTACAGCGCCAGTCTACAAGCTATTCCGGAACTTCGGTAGTAGTGCGGGATTATACGGAGCACGCCTCACCTCGCTGCTGTTTGGGTTGATTGCGGGGATATTCATCTACCGAACTGCTCAAATGTGGTTCAAGGATGAAAGAATCGCTATCGGCGCTCTGACAGCGGGACTTCTCGCACCCAATTCGGTGATTTTTACCAGCATTGTCACCAACGATGCGCTGCTTTACTGTCTATCCGCTCTGGCGATATACAGTCTGTCGATGTGCAGGCTCGGCAAGGGCGGATCGATACGACAGATACTCACTGGAGCTTTCATAGCCGCAGCAGTCTGGGCTAAGATGTCTGGGTTGACTCTCATTCCACTGGCATGGTTCGCAGCGTCACCCGAAGCATCGACAGGCGACCGCTGGATGGCACGCCTTCAGGTTTTCCTGGTGGCGATTATGCTGATTATGCCGCTGCTGCTGCGAAATCTGTCCAACTACGGTCAGTTCGTTCCCGGGCAAAGCGCACCACTGTCCGAGGAGTACTGGCCCCAGCAGGCTGTCGGCGTTTCCGGTGGTGCTATTCATCATCCGATACCCGCTGTAATGACTTTTCTACGATTGGCGGCAGTGCCGTTGATGGATGTCTGGGGATCGATATTGGAGAAGAGTGTTTCGCTGCTGTGGATTCTGTTGTGGGGGGCTGTTTTCCTTCTGGGCGTGTATAAATCGATTCGTATGAAACCTCGCAAAAATATGTTACTTGCTGCGATTGCACTGGTGGCAGTCGGATTTATCTGGCACAATGTCAAGCTTTACCAGGTAGAGTTTCGTCTATTCACCCCTGCGTTCCCCGCCCTGGCGGTTGTTACGGCAATGGGTGCGTCACAGACAAGGCTCTCACTCATTCTGCAGGGTCTTTTATGGATTGTGCCACTGATACTACTGCCGTTCTTCTGACCAGTCATCCCAAGACCAATTATACGATATTCAATTACAATAATCGTATAATCATCGAACGAACCCTTGACATTTAAAGTATTATAGTGTAATATATTTCACAATCTTTAACATATCAAACACTCCATCATGTGGAGACAAATTTAAGATTTTCGTAAAATCGTCCGCAGCAAACCTACCCCGCGGACAAATAACCATCAGGAGTTATTCCAATGGCAACATTACAGGAAAGATTCGCAGAACTCGTTCCCGAAATTCGCAAGGAAGTAGGGGCTGTTCTCAAGGGAGTCGGCGACAACGAGATTTCCCAGGTCACCGTCAAGCAGGCATACGGTGGTATGCGGGGCGTCAAGGGCATGATCTGCGACACATCTGTTGTTGAACCGGACAAAGGTCTTATAATCCGCGGCTACCCGCTTCTTGAGATTAAAGACCTTTGGCCTGAAGAGACCTTCTATTTGCTTCTGACCGGTGAAAAACCGGACAAGGAAGCCACAGAAGCGTTACAGCTCGACCTGGCTAAGCGTTCGCACGTACCGGATTATGTCTGGGACGTTCTGACATCGATGCCGGCTGACTCGCATCCGATGTGCATGCTGGACACGGCTATTCTGGTTATGGAGAGAGAATCGGCATTCAAAGCCTGGTACGACAAGGGTATGACCAGGGATAAATACTGGATTCCCATGCTGGAAGACTCCCTGCGTCTGCTCGGCGTCCTTCCCGGTATTGCCGCCGGTGTTTATCGCATTCGTTACGGCAAGGGCGATCCGATTCCGTACATGACCAACCTCGACTGGGGCGCCAACTATGCCCGTATGCTCGGATTGCCTGATCCGACGGGGGACCTTGCCAAGCTGATGCGTCTCTATCTTACGTTCCACAGCGATCACGAGGGCGGCAACGTTTCGGCAAACACCTGCCACACCGTCGGTTCAGCGCTTTCGGATGCCTTCTATGCAGTATCCGCCGGTCTGAACGGTCTTGCCGGTCCGTTGCATGGACTCGCCAACCAGGAGTGCCTGAGCTGGATACTCGAGGTCATGGACAGATTCGGCGGCGTTCCGTCGGAAGAGGCGCTTCACGATTTCGCCTTTGAAACGCTTCGTTCGGGCAAGGTCGTACCGGGTTACGGACATGCTGTATTGCGTGTAACCGACCCGAGGTTCGCCGGTTTCAACGAGTTCGGTCACAAGTACATGCCGGATGATCCGGTATTCATGACCGTCGACCGCGTCTTCAAGGTTGTACCAAAGGTTCTCGAGGAGTTCTCCGCAGAGCGCGTAAAGGCTGGGAAGAACCCGATCGCCAATCCCTGGCCCAACGTCGACGCCGGTTCCGGCGCGCTGCTGTACCATTACGGACTTACCGAATTTGCATACTACACGGTACTGTTCAGCGTTTCCCGTGCAATGGGAATGCTGTCGCAGCTCGTCATCAACCGCGCGCTCGGTACGGCGATTACCAGACCGAAGTCCGTATCCACCAAGTGGATCAAGGAACACGCTGGCTAAATCAATTCACCACAACAATAACCAAACAGGGACGGCAGGAAGCCGTCCCTGTTTTTTGTGGATACGTTTACCGCTGAAATAATTACCATGCTTCTATATAAAACCTTGACAAATCTTAAAATCGGCTCTATATTTATATAATTGGATTCGTCAACATAGAGAAATCACAATATGAAAACATGAAGTCACCACTATGAAGATAGATTTGGGGAGTTCTTTTCATAAACTGCCCGGTTATCTGGGTGTGGATATTCTAAAAGTGGATACTGTTGATGTTGTGGCGGATGCAAGGGACTTGCCGTTCAAGGACTCATCAGTTGAAGGAATATACAGCAACCACTGTATTGAGCATATTGCAGATCAACTTGATGTGATTCGAGAGATGTGGAGAGTATGCAGAAACGGTGCGATACTGCACATCCTCGTTCCACATTTTTCGAACCCGTCCTATTATGATGATTTGACTCATCAGCGTCTTTACAGCACTCGATCGTTTGAACACTACGATTTTGATTTACACGAACTTACTGAACATCCTAATTATCTCCCCGAAGTTAATCTGAAACTTGAATATGCTAAGATTAATTATTGGCCAGAACGAATGATCATAAGAAAAGTTAAATGGAAACAGATAGTTGTGCGTTTGATCAGGACAGTATTCAACTTTTTTGCTAACTCAAATCAATTTCTGTGTGAAAGGATCTGGTGCAGGTGGGTAGGTGGTTTTTATGAAGTTGAGTACAAGCTCCGTGTAATTAAGAATTAAAGAAAGTTAAGTTTAGGGGAAGAACATCATGATAAGAATAATACTCTTCATTTTCATGCTCCTATCAATGACATCTCTCACAGCTATAGGTCAAACCGATGTCTCAGGAGACGTTGAAGGCACTTGGGATCTTGACGGCACACCCTACATAGTCATTGACAACATCACCGTACCTCGTAATGATGAGCTGGAAATAGAACCAGGAGTGGAAGTTCTATTTGACGGCGAATACAGCTTTACCATTCGGGGAACACTACTTGCTGAGGGTAACGAGGAAAATCAGATACTCTTCAGCAGAAATGATGACGACATCGAATGGTGCAGAATAATCTTTGATAGCGCGGATGATGCAACCACTCTTTCATTCTGTATAGTTGAACACTCCATTGCACCCGGAGAATATGATAATTCTGGATCACGTGGTGGGGGGCTTTATTGCAATCGATGTGATGCAACCATATCAAACTGCATTTTCCGTGAGAACAATGCAGAAGGTGAAGGAGGCGCTGCCTATTTCCTCGATTGCAATCCAACTGTAACAGGTAACATTTTCCAATCAAACGTATCTGGTGTTAATGCAGGAGCGGTAAGATATCGTGAATCTGGCGGTGAATTCTCAAATAATATCGTCACAAACAATCGCACAATCAGGTATTCGGGGGGTGGATTATTTCTCGGTCATTCCTCGTCACCACTTGTTGAAAACAATGTATTTTCACATAATACAT
>CAYYHI010000015.1:28983-30409 GCA_964471745.1 uncultured bacterium
TTGTGGTCTTTGCAAAAAAAAATAAAGTATAAAATTTTCACATAATACATCAACTACACAACAAGGAAGCGGCCTCTATCTCGAATACAACAGCAACCCAGATGTAATCCGAAACCTGATAAGCCAGAATAATCAGGGAGGAGTTTTTCTCGGAGCAGGTTGTCGTGTTGAGGTATTCAGGAACAATACCATCGTGGATAACAGGGGACGTGCGGGTATACTTCTATATCAGAATTGCCTCCTTGAAGCTATAAACTGTATAATTTGCGGGAATACACGCTCTGCTGATATAATTGGATCTACAATGCGAGCAGCATATTGTGACATCGAGAACTTTGAAGATGATAATATTGAAATAGAGAACGGCGTCATCGACGAAGACCCGTTGTTCGAAAACCCCGATGAAGAAATATACTACCTGACCGTTGATTCCCCTTGCATTAACACCGGCGACCCCGATTCCGATCCCGACCAGGACGGTTCACGCGCCGATATGGGCTGCTTCTGGTTCGGGACGCCGTTTGAATTAACCGCCAGACCTGACTCCATCGATTTCGGCTTCGTTAGCCTGAACGTTGAAACAGTTGATACCATCTGGGTCTTCCACCAATCTGAGGAGGAGGATGCGCCCGACGTGGCTCTCGAAATTGAAATACGCGGACACGACGACTGGCTCGTGCTGGAACCCACCGAAGCCGATCTGCCCGCTAATGACAGCCTCAGCATAGGGCTTTCGGTTATACGCCCTGATGAAAATGAATTCGGTCAGCGAGAGTCAGCGGTGGTTATCATCCCAAACGATATCGACAGGTACAGCATCGAAATCCCCGTCACTGGCTTCATCGTGGAGGGCTTCGGTCGGATGAGTGGTTATGTCATCGATGCGGCAACCGGTGATTCGCTGCCCGAAGTCGACATCCGGTTGGAGGGCATCCGTTACGAAATCGAAACCGACTCCAGCGGCTGGTTTGCAATTGATACCATCCCCGCCTGGACTTACGAGATAACTGTCGAAGAGAATGAGTATCTCCCCTATCATGCACAGATCGAGATCGAAGATGGACAAGACCTTGAGTTCAACATCGAAATGCTCTTCGCAGCCTGTGAAGTTAATCCTCATGAATTTACACTGGATATTAGACCGGATTCAAGCCTCGAAGTTGATATTACTGTGTTAAATCCCGGCAACGGACCGCTCGATCTGACCATCGAAAAACGCTTTCCCGACATCGGTGACCACGACCCCTGGGACCAGCGACGAACCATTGATGCTGCTGTCCAGTGCCACGACAACTGCTTGCAGGGAATAGAATTCGACGGCGAAAACTTTTGCATCAGCGGCTTTAATAACCACGAAGGGTGCGGTAAGGTGCACATCTTCTCACGGGAAGGAATGTACATCGATTCGTTCGACCAGTTTGAAGAC
>CAYYHI010000016.1:0-22357 GCA_964471745.1 uncultured bacterium
CTTATCTTGTGGTTAACGGAAACGTTTCATACTCTCTCAAGCAATGGATTACACTTAAGTTGGTGATGAGGAATATATTCGACGCAAATTATGAAGAGGTTTATGGCTATCCGGGATTGGGAAGGCAGGTTCTGGGAGGATTGGAGGTAAGGATACAATAGTGGGATGCAATGTTAATTTCGATTATTACTGGGTCTTCACTGATCGTATGGATACCCCATGTATATTCCAAATAAAATCTGAAAGGGTGTGGCTATATGGTTGTCATTCCAGCGCAGGCGGGAATCCAGATAAGTATTTGATATTACGTAAGTTGTCTGGATTCCCGCCTGCGCTGGAATGACAAAATTGCAACTTTTTTAATACCGGTAATTTATGCAAGCGGGTACTAAACAACCCCGGTTATTCAATACGTTTCACTATACCCGTGATTTTCCTTACCAACCTTACCACTGAATACTTTGTAGGACCAGGCTTGGTAAATTATCACCAGCGGTAAAAATATCAACACCACAACCAACATAATCTTAAGCGTCAATGGACTGGAAGCGCTGTTGTAGATCGTGCGGTTGAATTCCGGATTTATACTGGAAATCAGCAAATTGGGATACATTCCGACCACACCGAACATGGTTGCAAAGAAGATATATCCACCGGATGCAAACCAAGCCTTCTTCCCTGCAAGCTGCCGGATAAACACACCGGTTAATACCAGACATACTACTACCAATAAAGGCAGCATAAATAGAATCGGACTATCGAGATAATTCCTGTAAAGATCTGTTGAAAATGCTGTTGTTACCAGGAAAATCACAGATATAACTACAAGTATTATCCAGAGCTTCTCAGACAACTTAGCCGCTCTGTTATGCAGATCACCATCCGTTTTGAAAGCCAGCCAGATTGAACCGTGCATTAAAAAGAACACCAGGAATAATAATCCACCCAGTAAGCCATAGGGATTAAGCAGAGTCAGGAGGGTGCCGTGATAAACACCTTCAGCGTCGATCGGTATTCCCTTGAACAGATTGGCAAAAGCAACGCCCCAGAGTAAAGCTGCTACAAAGCTGCCGATGATGAACAGCCAGTCCCAGAATCCCCGAGCGGATGGATTATTATGCGATTCTTCGCGTAAAGCCAACCCGGCGCCGCGGATTATCAGGGCAAAGAGTATCAACATCAACGCCGAATACAGCGCGCTGAACATCGTCGCATAAGTCCCCGGAAAAGCAGCGAAGGTGACGCCTCCTGCCGTGATCAGCCAGACTTCGTTGCCGTCCCAGAAAGGTCCGATGGCGTTGAAAACCGTCCTGCGCTCATTTTCGTCCCTGGCGATGAACGGCATCAGTATTCCGACGCCTAGATCGAAACCGTCGAGAACGAAATATACAGCCCAGAGTATGCCCCACAGTAAAAACCAAATCGTTTCCATCAGGCTGTCACCTCCTGATTTGAAGGTTCTACGTGTGCCGTTTCAGGACCTTTACGTGCCAGTTTTACCAGCAGGATAAAATTGGCTATGCCAAGCATCGAATAGACCACTAAGAAACCGAAGAACGACATCACTACCTGCGACATCGCTATCGGTGATACCGCATCAGCAGTCTTCATTACACCATAAACGATCCACGGCTGCCTGCCGACTTCCGCCACCATCCAGCCAAGTTCAATGGCGATGTATGGTAACGGTATTGCGAACAACATAATCCTCAAGTACAATGGATATTTCTGGAGCTTCTTGCGTAAAAACCAGCCGATAAGCGTCAACAACGGGAACAGAAATCCCAGACCGACCATCGTCCTGAATGAAACGAAAGTCAGCAGCACCGGCGGTCTTTCCTCAGGCGGGAAATCAAGCAGTCCCTTTACTTCAGCATCTGTTCGATTGAATGCGAGCATACTGAGCATTCCGGGGATTTTGATGAATTCGACCAGGTTACGTTCGTTCTTCTCATCGGGAATAGAAAACAACGATTGAGGTGCATTAGTCCGGGTTTCCCAGTGAGCATCGGCAGCGGCTAATTTGGCAGGCTGTTGTTCGGCGATCATATTGCCGTTGAGATGTCCCTGGATGACTTCAAAGATCGAGAAAACAAGCGTAAAAGTTAACGCTATGCGAAACGACTTGGTAAAAAGGGAAACGTTTTGATTTCTCAGCAGATGATAGGCGCTGATACCCATTACGAAGAATCCTGCCAAAATATAGGAGGCTGATACCGTATGCAGAAAAGCCATAATTGCAGTTTTCTGACTTACAACAGCAAGGAAGTCGGTCAGCTCGGCTCGACCGTTACGTATCGTATAACCGACCGGGTGTTGCATCCAGGCGTTGGCGGTCAGAATCCAGTAAGCAGAGATGTTTGAAGCCAGTGCAACGATAGTTATACTCCAAGCGTGCATCTTCTTTGATACCCGTTTCCAGCCGAATATCCAAACAGCGATGAACGTCGATTCGAGGAAGAATGCCAGCGTTGCTTCGATTGCCAGCAATGATCCAAAGATATCGCCGACATATTCGGAATAGCGCGACCAGTTTGTGCCGAATTGAAATTCCAGGGAAATACCGGTGACGACGCCAATCACAAAGTTGACGACGAATAACCGCCCCCAGAACTTTGTCATTCGCAGATATTCTTCATCGCCGGATTTTACATATTTCCATTCCATGTAAACTATGAGAATGGATAGACCAAGGGTGAGCGGTACAAAGAGGAAATGAAAGAGGGTCGCAACTGCGAACTGCAGCCGTGATAAGAGTAGTACATCCATTACGTAAATCCCCAAATAATATGGAGTTGCGTTTATATACTAAGAAACCTGACCGATCCTCTCAAGTGCTTGACGTGAGTTCTCTCTGATGTGCAGATCATGTGAGGTCAACAACTGATTCAAATACGGCGCCGAATCACAAACAAGGTCAGGATAAACCTCCGCCAGCCTTCCTATTCCCCAAACAGCCCCACGTTGCAGCGGTTCAAATTCCAGGTAGTTGCCGTCGGGAATAATATACGATATCAAGATATTCGCATATTCGTCAGCCAGACTGCGGTTGTTAGCCATCGCTTCAGCCATCAGCTCCGGTGCACCCAACGGACAGCCGCCGGATTCATCGGTCAGTTGCCAGATTAAACGCCGCATGAATATACGTGCCGCTTCCAAATCATTTACTGCAAGACGTGCTATCAGCACACCGGCAACGGTTATCGCCCGCCGTTTAATCCCTTCTTCAGTGCTGAGTATCTTCGGCAGGAGAGCATTGATAACCTTTTTAGGTGGAAGGTTGCTAACCTCTTCGATAACTCTATCGAGGTCAGGATCTTTTAAGAGATCGGTGACTATGCTTCCATATTTGTGCATGGATAATTATTCACCGGCAATAATATTTACAATCTCAGTCGGACTTTGATTGTAACGATCTGCGAGTATTTTGATAGTTTCATCACCATTTATCTCCGAAATTCCCGCTTGATTTAGTCTCTTTATTGCCAAGTCCACAGGTAATTCCAACTCAGCGCAAGCCTGATTGAACGTCTTCCTGCCATAACCGGAGTAAGATTTCGTTTCAACTTCCTCGCTTTGATTACCTTTTGTTATCGTTAATATTAAACTCGGCGCTACATCATGCAATTCAGCAATTTCACCGATTGTCTGATCGGGACCGGATACTGAATATCCGTTGTTCTCGAGACGTTCGATCACTTCGTCATGCGGCTTGGAGAGTATTTTATCTGCAAATTCTCTGATGGTCATCTCCTCAGCGTGTGGGATGGGAGGTTCATTTTTTTTAACCTCATAGGATTGTTTAATATTCTCACCAAGCGTAATAATACTGAAGACCGGTGGAATTTCCCATATTGTTCCACCCAAAAGAATTATGAAAAGTATAATGCTGGTTATCAGTTCAAAACGATGATGAATCCCACTTTTTATTCTCTTCTTGAAATAGGCAAGAAACGGCTTCCAGTTGAAATAGAACAGGTGAAGGATAACAGCTATCAGAAAGACAGTTACAAAAACAGTATGTAACTGCTCCCATTCAGTTTTTGTAAAACCCCATAGATGCCATTGAATCCAATTTGCAATCCGTCCCTTTGGAGACAGGTATAGTCCCAGTCCGGATATGCCGATCGCGAGGAATGTCCAGGCAAGGACAAAGCTTGTGAAAATTTTAAATCGTTGTTTCATGCTTGATTTCTTTTGTTCTTCGCTGTTTCAAGTGGGTAAGCAGGAATTGTGCATACTGTCATTTTATTCTGCCCGGGCACGGAGACCTGCGCCACTGAATCAGTTAAAATATGCATTCTCAATCACATCTTTCACTTGGACAACTGGTGATGACCTATTGACAAGGCAAAGATATAATCTCAACAGTGGGGCAGGTCTCCGCGCCTGCTCATTGATTGCAACTGATTAATCTTCAAGTTTATTGAACTTATCTTTGGTTGCCCCACACACCGGACACACCCAGTCATCGGGTAATTCATTGAACGGCGTTCCGGGTTCAATCCCGTTTTCCGGTATCCCGTATTCAGGATCGTATTCATAACCGCAGACAGAACAGACGTAAATGTCCATAACTTTACTCCCTGGCTTCATATCCGAGTTGTTTTACGACGCTAAAAAGTTTATCTCTATCAAGGCTGTTTCCCGTAACGAGTGCATGACCGCTCTCAAGGTTTACTTGTGCAGTCCGTACACCACTAACTCCGGTTAGTCCGCGTTCTATTGAGTCGGCGCAGTGACTGCAGTGCATACCGGTTACGATGAATTCCAATCGTTGTGTACCTGAATTTACATCCACGGTTAGTTCCGAAAGACTTTCACGCTTGTGTTTACTCCGATACTTTAACATCAGGTATGAGTTTGCCATAACCAGCAACATCAACACCGCCCAGAGATGCGCCAGCCAACCACTTCCGTTACCCGGATGGCTATGGTTAGCGATTCGGGTTATTCCTGTATCGAAGAATGGCATTATCCAGTTCAGCAGAAGCCCGAATCCGACGGCGCTGCCGGCGACTGTCATTAGATATATCAAAGCAGTTCGCTTTCCAAGGATGTTCCAGGTAGTAGTGAAAGCAGCGGCGTTAGTGGCTGGTCCGGCGATCAGGAATGCTAATGCTGCACCTGCGGAAGCACCCATATGAATAAATCCTGCCGCGATTGGAACAGAAGCGGTTGCGCAAACATAGACTGGAATACCAACTAACATCATCAGTATAATGGAAAGTATTCCGCTGCCAATATATGCCTCCAGAAAACCCTTTGGTACGATCACACTCATAAGACCAGCGATCAATACGCCTATCAGCAGAGCAATCCCGATGTCACGCGGCAGTCTGACAAATCCATAATCGAGCAGCTTTTTAAAACGGTTTTGTCCGGGAGGCGTCACACAGCAGTCATCGGTACAAACGGTTTTTTCCCCGGCATCATCCGTTTCTTTTTTATTACCGAAGAACATCACCAACCCACCCCCTACTATGCCGGTTATCAGCGCCGCCAACGGACGAAATATGCCGAACACCGGCCCGAGCATACCGTAAGTGATCGCAATGCTGTCCACTCCTGTTTGGGGTGTTGACAGGAGAAAGGAGGTTGTAGCCGCTTTACTCGATCCCTGGTGGCGGATCGAAGCCGCCACCGGGATAACTCCACATGAACACAACGGCAGCGGAATACCGAACAGCGAAGCCTTCAGAACCGGACCAAACCCACGACCACCCAGGTTTCTCTCGACCCAGGCAGGTGAAATCACCACAGATAATATACCGGCAACAAGAAATCCGAAAAGAAGGTAGGGTGACATCTGCCCTAATATCAACCAACTCTCAGATAGGATTCTTAGTAAGGTGGTCATCTATTAATGTTTAACAAAATAAGGTTCGAGCACCTGTTCCAGCATTTGTTTGGGGAGTGCACCCACAATGCGTTCAACCGGCTCCCCATCCTTAAAGAGAATGATTGTCGGTATACCAGTAATGCCATACCTTTGGGCAACAGCCGGGTGGTCATCCACATTCAACTTCCCGAGTTTCAGTACGCCAGCATTCTCGTTTACGATCTCACTCAAAACTGGTGACACGAAACGACACGGAGCGCACCAGGGCGCCCAGAAATCGACAAGAATTGGTATATCAGACTCCGATATTACTTTATTAAAATCAGCATCTGATAAGATTATTTCGTTTGACATGTTTCATCCTTTCTATCTAAATTATTTGGGTTGTTCAGATTTGTCATGTATCCTCACCAGGAACTGAATCCTTCTTTCCCAAACGGTGAGGATACATAACCATTTATTGTTTGCACCTTTACATATCATGCTAATCAGTGTGACCGAGAATGTGAACAACGTACCGAGCTTCATCATTCCATCGAAAGATGGAATCCAGTAACCTCCATGATAGCAGTAACTTATCTGGATTCCAATTTACATTGGAATGATGACTCAATCGCACTTTCATAATCATCGGACACACTACAATGCAAAGTTTATGAAAATTGTGTATTGCTTAAACCTTCAACAACCTATGTTCCCGCCTCAGCCGCGGGCGGCGTGAACACCCGCTGTGCCATCTCCTGATCGACCATAAAGATACCTGGTCCGAAATCACCGACCAACTTCAGTTTCTGCAGTACCGCATCGACGGATGCCTCCTCCTCAACCTGCTCCGAGACGAACCACTGGAGGAAGTTGTAAGTCGCGTTATCCTTTTCCAATCTGGATAATTCAACCAGATCGTTGATGAGGCTGGTGACCTTCTGCTCGTGCCTGTAAGTATACTCAATCACCGCCAATGTCGATTCCCATTCCGTCTCGGGCTTTGCAATCGTTTCCATAATGACGCGACCGCCTCGTTCGTTGATATAATCGTAGAACTTCTGAGCGTGAAACAGCTCCTCCTGTGCCTGAATCTTCATCCAATTGGCAAAGCCGGTTAGGTTGAGCGCATCGAAGTAGGCTGCCATCGACATATACAGATAGGCGGAATAAGCCTCAGCGTTCAACTGGGCGTTAAGCGCCTCCTCCATTTTTTTGGGCAGCACGTTACTCTCCCTTCCAGAGACCGTGAATGTTACAGTACTCCCGGGCGGAAACCTTTTCTGCTTTAATGCAGAAATCGGCTACCGGTTTATCGCCGGGTTTCAGGAACTTCAGATAGGCAACTCCGTCTGCAAGCAGTTCGATCCATTCGATGTAATGGCTGTCCACCATCGGATGCTCTACGCTGCCAACTGTTACCTTGAAGCCGTCCTCGGTCTTCTCGATGACCGGCACGTGCTTTTCGAGCGCGGCGTCGGTGACGCCCTCCTCCTGAAGAACCATCGGTTTCCCGCAGCAGACGAGCTTCCCCGCACCATCGTGGACAACCTCCACAATGTTGCCGCAGATTTCGCATTTGTAGACCTGTAGTAATGCGGTCATTTTTACATCCTCCTTAATGTTAACCGTAAGGGTACATCCCCTTCCTGATTGTTGAGAGTGTTTCCAGGATGACGTTGTGTTTCTCCTCGTCCATCATCAAGTAGTTGAGAAGATATTCGTGAACGACCATCTTCCTGCCTTTCAGCATTTCAAGCGCTTCTCGGGCAAGCTTGATCGTGTCCTTTTCGATTTCGATGTGTTTCTCAACACCGTCCCATATCACCTCCAACTCGTCAGGATTCAGGGTGATGGTTTTACCCTCGAGTATATCCACCATGAAATCCTGAACGCGGTAATGAAACTGTGAATCCCGCTGAATAAGTTCCATTACTAATCTGATGACCGGGTTGTTCGTCTTGCCGATTATATTGCCCGTGGATGCCACCGAAGCGTCTTCCACACTCTTCCAACGGTTAAGAATATCGACAAGCTTTTCCTGTAATTCCTTTGTACTCATTATAATCTCCTGCTTCTATTACCAGTTTTCGCCTAACAACTCAAAATGCGCTTGTGGATGCTCACACGCCGGGCATATTTCCGGCGCTTCAGTTCCTTCGTGCAGATAGCCGCAGTTACGACAGCGCCAGATTACGACGCCTTCACGCTTGAAGACACGACCCGCTTTTATATTTGCTGCGAGTTCATTGTAACGCTTTTCGTGCTGTTTTTCAGCGACTGCAATCGCCTTAAAAATATCCGCAATATCGTCAAAGCCCTCTTCGCTGGCAGTCCTGGCGAACTCCGGATACATCGTAGTGTGCTCGTAATTCTCACCGGATGCAGCAGCCATCAGGTTATCGTAAGTGCTGCCGATGACACCCGCCGGGAATGAGCCGGTAATCTCAACTTCACCTCCTTCAAGGAACTTGAACAGACGCTTGGCATGTTCCTTCTCCTGGTTGGCGGTTTCCTCGAAGATATGGCTGATTTGCACGTAGCCCTCTTTTTTCGCCTGACTGGCGAAGTATGTATAGCGGTTCCTCGCCTGTGATTCACCGGTGAATGCAGTCAGAATGTTCTTTTCTGTTTTTGAACCTTTTAATTCGGACATTTATAGTACCTCCTTTTTTAGGTAGTGTCAGTGATTCATTGTTATTCCCGCGAAGCAGTCTTTCCGAGAATAGGGTTGTTAGTGCTGTCACGTGTCCCCACGTGACAGCTATGTACTGTAATAACAATAAACTATAGTGTCATGTGAGGACACATGACACCACTATTCTTGTTTTCTCAGACAGACTGGAAAGCGGGAATCCAGAATACTATTTTTATGAAACTTACATCAATAAAACGGTATAAACACAATAATGAAACATAAGTCGCTATAAAACAAGGAACTGGATTCCCGCCTGCGCGGGAATGACAAATCCGTGACTTTTTAAATACCAGTTATTTATACAAGTAAGTACTAGTGTTTCCCGTCCAGTGGATGTTATCCCGCTTCAAGGTTAAATTCAGCAAAGTCAAACCAGAAACCGTTTCCTTCCAGAGCATCGATCTCGGCTTGAACGATAGCGGTGTGACCATCCTCGATATCAAGGAAACGGCGGAACATAACCTGCGCTTCATCCTGTAATCCCGCAACCAATTTCTTATAATGATCGCTGACTTCCTCCTCCAGTTTCAAGGCGACCTTCAGCATTTTGATTTCATTTGAATAGTCGCGTTTGAGACTAACCTTCCGCATCTGTGCCATACCTTCCTTGATCCATTGCCGGGATGGAAACGTGGTTGTAAGTTCGATAGTGTCGAGACTGCCGTTTTCCCGCCAGTGTTCAAGACGCGATTCGAGATAATCAACGTGACCTTGTTCTTCATCGGCAAGCGCACCAAAGACCTCCTTTCCTTTGGGGTCGTCTATGCTCCTTGCAGCCAGAACGTAGTAGTCACGCACCTTGCGTTCATAATCGAGCGCACTAATAATAGCTTCTTCAACTGTCATTTCGGTCTCCTGAGTTTTAACCCATCATTTCATCATATTCAATCTCAAACTGCAGTTTATGTTTGGCTTCCTCCTGCGCCAACATTAAAAACGTACTGCGTAATACTTCAAATGTAACCTTGGCTGCAAGATCAAGATAGAGCTTGAAAGCGGCTTTCTCCCGTTTCATTGCCACTATAAGAGCTTGTTGATAATCCATATTAGGACCGGGCTCTATATCGACCACATAGTCGCTGATTTTAAGATCAACAACCTCATTGATGACACGCGGTTCGATTTCCCCTTCCCTGATCGCCAACAACTTGGATTTATGACCCAACTCCTCATTGGCAAAGCTTTCGAATACTGCTCGCATATGAGGAATATCCATCCGAGCTGCCAGGTCATTATAAAATTCGTATGCTTCTTCTTCGCGTGCTATTGCGAAATCGAGGATTTCGTCAAATGAGTTAAAATCCATGATTCCTCCTCTTTTGGGTTATTTAAACGGGTTCTACAAAACTTTACATTTACGGTCCAACCAGCATTATATCCGCACCGTCAATCTCAAACCATTGCGGATATTCTGCCACAGCCTCATACTCAGTCTGAAGCAATCGTTCATGACCTCGTTCAAAGCCTGCAAGGTATTCAAGAACACGCTTACCGGAAGGATCGGTCGCCAACTTGGCAGCTTCCGTATAAAACTGCTGCGCTTCCTGTTCCTTCTTGATGGCAATCTGAAGAACCTCCGGCAGCGACAGCTTCGAGTCGTCGATACTGCCTTTTCTGGGTGCTTCTTTCGGAAGAGGAGGCTTATCTTCACCGGTATACTTCTGAAGCATATTGTAAAGAAGTTCGCGGTGAGCCTTCTCTTCGTTAGCCAGCGAATAAAACTTTTCCCGCACCAGCGGATTCTTTATTCGCAAGGCAAGCATTTGATAGCGCTTGTAAGCCTCGATCTCCTGCCTGACCGCTTGTCCAAGCACTTCGATTATGGTAAGATCAGCTAACAACAAAATTGTATCCTCCTTTTATTTCCTACAACCTATCCACCTTCTGGCATTCGGGGCACTTGCCGTAAAATATCACCTTATGACCGAGGATTTCATATCCACTGCTCGAGTTTAATTCCTCAAGTGTAACAACCGGTTTTACAGGCAGATCGTCAACCCTGCCACAGAATACACAACGGATATGACAGTGCACCGACGTATTACCATCGAAGCGCATCTTTGCTCCATCGATATTCAATTTCAGAATTTCATCCTGCTCAGCAAGTACTTCGAGGTTGCGATAGACTGTACCCAGACTGATTCGTGGCAATCGTCTACGAACCATTTCATAGATTGTATCAACAGTCGGATGACTTGTGACCTTACGCAGTTCCTCGAGAATCACCTCTCGTTGTATTGTTTTTCTATGCGTACTTGAAATACTCATCGGTGATTCCTAAATAGTAATGATTATTGTTACTAATCAGATTATACGTATGATCATCTCGTTTGTCAAGACTATTTACTGAAAAAATTCTAAATTTGTAAATATAATCAATCAAGTAATCTCCTTTAGCCTGAAATTATCTGAATACCCTTGATATTATGTCACCCTGATTCTGTGTTATTAAGGGGTGCAGTTTGTAGTTGACTTATGTCCGAGATATTTATTCAGGAGGACGTACTTTCTGTTTTGTGTGGCACGGGTTGATTGTCTTTACCGCCCACCTGCTCAACCCGTGTTTCAATGTGTGTACGGAGACCCGTCCTCCTACAAGGTGAATCTACATTGTGTTCACTATAATCTGCACCCCGTAATAACAAAACAAAACCTATTATACGTGGTAGCGGGACGCCCTCGTCCCGCTATGAAAAGTCTGTAATCAAAGGCGGGGACGAGGGCGTCCCCACTCCACAAACCATCAAAGTACACAAGCAAATTATCTGAATACCCTTGATATCCTGCGTAACCTCCATTTCAATTCAACTGTTGACTTGAATGAATTTAACATCAGTGCAAGACCTGACTGAACACAAAAATCCCCCCTCTCCCCCTTTCCAAAGGGGTAACTAAAGGGGGATTTACGTAGATATTAATCCACTTGATAAGTCGTTAGCAAAGTCGGAGACACATTGATCCACTTCACAAATAAACTATTTTCAATGATAAATGTGGTTTGTGCCCCGACTATTCAATAGCCAACCCAGATTTCATTATCACAAACTAATATTCAATCCTCACTGTCCGGTAAGTAACTTCCACCTCTTCGACTTCACGCGGCGTTTCAACCTGCAGATAATATAGATCCGATGGACTGTCGATGTTAAAACCTCTGCCGAACTCCTCGAACTCCTCCCACCTGATAAGCTCAAGATCGTCCGACCAGACCCACCCCTCTCCCGCATCAGGACCGTACAACTGCCAGCGCAGGTTGATATATGATGTGCCTTCGGGAATGATGAGCTGATCCCACAGAAAAGTCCAGTCGTTGTCGCCCTGCAGACGTCGTTCCACATCCTGGTCGCCATAGATATATCTTGGGTCATTACTATAGCGGTAACGGTAATATCGTACAGCCAAGCCCGCATTGTTGGCGTTTTCAGTACGCAGCCACCCACATAGTATCAAGCGGTCCACGCCTGCATCCACAGGAATGCGCTGCTTCATGTCGGTGATGTAATCCTGGAAATTCGCCGGCAGGGTGATGAATGACGAAAATCTCCCGCCGTGAACAGACTCCTCGTCAGCTCCCTCACGATTGGAGTTGTAGTTCCAGATCTGCGCACCCTCCTGCTCCATGTTGCCCACCAGTAGGATTTCACGACCAAGCGACACCCGCCACTCGGGATCGCGGACGTCCGCGTCTATACTCACAATACGGGAAGGAAAACCGCCGTCATCCAATCTCAGTGGTTCTGAACGATAAACAGTATCAGCTTCGATATACCGCATCTGACCGGAAACTGTGTGTTCTGTCACCCGTTGCGAAACGCGGTCAAGGTCGATGGCGATCTCAGCCCGCATGTTGTCGTAGTCGGGTACGAGAAATGTACTCAGTTCCGTCGAATACCCCGCCAGGCGGTCGATTATCTTCCGTCCAAGACCTTCGATTGCCTGTGTGGGATAGTAGTTGTCTACGAAAAACGGCTCAACCCATGCTTTCTCAACGCCATCACGGTTGATCTCAGCACAGACCAGAGCCGAGGGCCAGGTCTCAAAGAAGTTCTGGTCGAAGGCAAAATTACCAAGTGAATGCGCGATTACTACTCCATTGTAAACCTCGAAACCCTGAAGAACATGCGGGTGAGAACCTATTACCAGACCTGCGCCGAGGTCTATGGCAAGATGTTCCAACTCTATAGTCGCCGAATCCCGTCTGACAACGAAACGTATCCGCTCCTCGTGATCCGGTGGGTATAGCTCGTCCGGGTCTTCCCAGCACGGCATATCCTCATACTCCCATCCGCCGTGGACATATACGACCAGTAGATCACACTGCTCGGCGGCATCCGGCACGCTGCGCTCAAGGTTATCTCCCGAGAAGTAAGCGTAACCGTAGCGATCATATCCGGCATCCATGAACGGGCGTTCGTTGTAATCGCGTCCGGTGCGATTGCAATAAGACAGAACACCGACCCTGATGCCATGAACGGTCCTGAATACCGGCTGGAGCGCTTCATATTCGTTCATCCCCGCGCCGCAATTTCCGATACCGGATGTGTCCAGAACAACCATTGTCTCTTCCAATCCGCGCCGCCCGTAGTCGATTACGTGGTTGTTGGCGAGCGCGGCAATGTCAACACCGGCAAAGGTCAAGCCCGCGACATTTCCCGGACTTCCTCTAAATACAATACCCTTGGTCGGATGCTGCACACCCTCGTCGGTGAGCAGACTTTCGAGGTTGATGACTCTAAGATCAAGTTCGGCGAAACGGGGCTGTATCCGCTCGAAGACCGCTTCCGGTCCGCGAAGGGTAATTATACCATCATCTCCTTCGTAGCGTCGCGCCAACATCACGTCACCGGTGAAACCCGCAGTGATCTGGGTCGGTTCGCGGATTTCGCCGATCCCGACGTTGATCCGGGCTCGTCCTAATTTACCTTCCTCAGCCCTGACTGTTAGCCCGGCAGTATAGGTTCCATCGTAGTGATAGAGGTGTGTGGGATTCTGTTCGTTGCTGATTTTACCGTCACCAAAATCCCAATAGTAGGTTACCTCTTCAGGCTCACGGTTGTTGACTTCGGCGCTGAAAGCCACTGCTCCACCCATACCTACAACGGCTGGTTCGAAACGTCCGTGAAGATAGCGCCAGCTTACCACGGGTATCGGTTCGGGCGGGATTGACTCTGTGATGTCGATAAGCTCGTCGAAGTACAGATCGGACGGAGGGTCGTTGTTGTCGTTATCGTTTATGAAATAAATCTCGTCTATTTCAGGCAGGTAACCATAACGGATATTCCAATCATAACCGACAGCAAAATTGTAAACATACCACTGGTCGCGCAGGTTCACATCCTGGTAGACAACGATCCAGGGTTCCTCCCAGGGGCTTCTCATACCGTGGAAGGTATAAAACAGTTCACATTCGCCGTCGCTGATCCCGAATACCTGCAGATCCGCCAGCGTATCGCCGTCGATCGAGCGGATGCCGATTGACCAGACTGTGCTGTCGGTCAGTTCGATGGCATCGACGGACAATCGTTTCCACGTGTTGCCATATAATCTTAAGGAGTGCTCGCTGCCGGGAAGTGTCTCCTCATCTGTTATCTCCCAGTTGTCCGGATCAATATCCTCGTCTTCGTTGAAAGGCTGCAGATCCAGTTCCTCATCTTCAAAATCAAGTAGAACGACATCGTCCCGCCTCGGTTCGTATGGCAATCGATGGTTATATGGTGTTTCAGAATACTCGGCTATCACTCGGTAGAAGGCAAGCGTGTGCTTGCGCACCCCGCGGTGGCGGAAATAGTGGTTGACTGTTGTGGACAGCAGTTTCAGGTCGTTCAGATCCTGACTGCAGTAAATCCTGTATTCACATAGGAAATACCCGGTTTCCGGGTGTACATTCGGTAGCGGTGTCCATACGAGAATGACATCATTCCCATCGAAAGCGAGGCGCGCAGAATGCACGACACTCCGATCCGAATCGACACTACCGGGGAGGGTTTCAAGTTGGTGTGCGTTAGGATCGACATCCTGACCTGCGAAGACGGCGGCGCTTAACAGTATTGATAAAATGAAAGGGACTTTGAAACGGAGCATGGTTCAATCCCGTTGAAATGTCTGGAATTACTAATAGAAGGCAATACTCACGTACTTTAGAATGTAGCTCCATATTTTACTCGAAGCAAGTGTTAAGAGTAATTATAAGGCAGGAAGCACAGCTCAGATTCATCGCACAATATAGGTTGTTTCCCTTGTGTGTGTACTCTCTCTGCGTGATTCCTCACGGTTAGTAAAAACCCGCATTAATCCTGTGTGACTAATCCGCCTTATTGCTCCCAGCTGGATTTCGCATCCTGGCAGGCGGCATCCTTATGGGACAGATCGAAATCATGAATATGCTGCAGGTGATCCGGATCGAGCCCTTCGTGGCGGATGGATAGCATAAGCTCGTTGAATTCTTTCGTATGTTTGACCTCAGTCGGTGCCGGTTGCTGCCAGGGGACGGAAACGTCTTTGACTATCTTGGAACCTTGAGTTGCCGTACCATCATCCTTTGAATAGTACTGACTCATGACGACAATGCGTGAGCCGATGAAGATTGCCTCCTCAAGATCGTGGGTAACGAAAATGATGGTTTGATGCTCACGTCCCCACTGCTCAAGCACGAATATCTGCATCTCCTCACGTGTGCCGATATCGAGGGCTCCAAACGGCTCATCCATAATCAGCACTTCCGGCTGCATCACCATCGCTTGAGCAATAGCTGCTCTCTGCCGCATGCCACCGGATAACTGGTACGGATATTTATCACCATGCTCAATAAGACCCACGCGTCCCAAATACTCGTCGGCTTTTTCCTTGAACTCTCGCTGTTGCCTTTTACATTGCCGTGGTTTTAAGTAGGGATCCAATAGTGAATACCGTTCAAGTTCAAGACCAAACATCACGTTTTGCCGTACTGTTCGATTCTCATATAAACTGTATCGCTGGAACACCACTCCCCGGTTGCGGTCTGGCTCAAGTACTTCCAGATCGTCTATAAAAACTTTGCCCTTATAAGGACGTTCCGAACCCAGGATAAGCCTCAATAGGGTTGATTTACCACACCCGGTAGGACCGACCATGGTTAAAAACTCACCCTGGTGGACTCTGAGGTTGATGTCGTTAAGCACGATGTGCATCTGACCATCCTGACACGGATAACGCTGGAACACCTGCTCCATTCTGATTATGTAACCCGGCATGGAATAACCTCTACATCTTATCCAGCCATGGATATCGTTTCTTAATCCACATTCGAACCAACAGATCAGCCAGGAAAGCCAATAAACTGATCCAGATGACATAGGGAATGATAATATCCATGGCAACATAACGGCGTACCACAAAGATACGGTAGCCAAGACCTGCAGTTGCAGCGAGCGCTTCGCCGGCAATCAGGAAGAGCAGAACTGCCTTGAAGTTGAGTCGAACGGTGTCCAGCACCTTCGGGAATATCTGAGGAAGCACCACTCGATACGCAATCTCCAGGTTACTGGCACCCAATGTCATAGCCTTTGTGATCTGCTCCCTGGGTACTGCCTTAGCTCTCAGGTAGGTGTCGAGAGCAATTGTAGGCATGACACCGATGACAATCAGAGCTATCTTTGAGACCTCACCCAGTCCGAAAACTATGAAAAGGATCGGCAACAGCGCCAGTGCCGGTATCTTATCGAAGAACAGGACGAACCTGTACAGCAGAACTTCGCTGTAGGGCCAAACCCCCATGTGTAGTCCGATAATCACGCCAAGAAAGAGCAGCGCAATACCGATCAGAAACCTGCGCATACTGGCGATCGTATCGACAACAAGCCGATACTCACCTCTCCGATCAGGCTCGAAGGCTGACCGCTGAAAGCCGTCAGTTAGCTTGGTTATTGTGGGTACAAGCTTATCCTTGGGATTCTCCCGGTGACGGACGTGGGCTATTGCAGCGTATACAATGATGCAGATTACAAATGGCAACAGAGAGAGCACAAGTGAGGTGGCTCGGCTCGGCTGCACGTTTATCTTAAAGTACTTCAATCCAATCACCTCTTAAAAACCGTACTCCGGAATTATTAGGTCAACAGCCCTGTCCGGGAATGACACTCTGAAGAGGTTACTATCACACAGTCATTAAAGCTTACCGTTTGCCGCAAGCTGCATGAAGGTGATATTAAAAATCATTTGAACGTTTTGTTCGTCACCCTGGATGCTTCCATCAGGATACTTGATACCAACCTCATCTTCTGAAGCGGCGTTTTCACCCAATAAGCCATGGCTGAAACAGAATTTCCTGACATAGTTCATCTTATCCTTGACTTCAGCGCTTGAGGTGTAGTCAACGGCATCCTGGGGATTATAATACATGGCTGTAGTTCTTAGTTGTTGCTTGTACTCGGTCAGGGAACAACCCGCAGATTCAGCCATCACCGTCATTGCATCATCAGCCGCGCTGCCGCGTTGAGACATGATCTTCATAACCTCGTACCAGGCACCCGTGAGAGCTTTACCCAATTGTGGATGTTTGTCAAGCACCTTGGTTCGAACCACCATCAGATCGAGTATCTCACCGGGAATATGCGAAGAATCAAAAACCTTGGTCACCCCCGGTTCCTGCAGTATCTGCATTACGAGTGGATTCCAGGTAACCACTGCCTTTTGTTTCTTATTGGCAATAAAAGCCGCAGCTATGTCGCTATCGCTTGTGTTGAAGATAGTAACATCGGGTTCCGAGAGCTTGTTCATCTCCAGGGCTCGAACAAGCGTGTAATGTGAAACCGATAGCTCGACCAGATATATCTTATTTCCAGCTAAATCTTTGATGTCGAGCCCGTCACGTGTCAGCACAGCATCGTTGCCATTAGAGAAGTCACCCAGAATAATGACCGAAGTCGATATACCGGATGCAGCAGGCATATCGAGCGCCTCCATGTTGGTCATTACGCATGCATCGACCTTCTCGGCAACATAAGCCTCCACAGACGGAATGTAATCCATACGAACCAGATCGATTTCGATGTCGTACTTGTCCGCCCATTTCTGTACGATCCCCGAATGGTAAGCGTAATCCCAGGGCTGCCATCCGACATAGATTGACCAAGCCACTGTGAATTTCGGCTTAGCCCAAGCATTGCTGTGGCTTAAAGCAGTAACTGAAAGAAGGACAATTAAAGCTACTACCAGAAACCTTAATAAAATTGAACGCATTGTATACACCTCCTTGTGCAGAGAAAGAATGGAGTTTAGGAGGGTTGTAAAGCCCTCCTTACTTTATTAAGAATATTAACAAAAATTGAGTTCAACTAAGTTGTCATTCTGAACGAAGTGAAGAATCTCGTTGTCATCCCCCTTCTGTTTTAGATTCTTCACTTCGTTCAGAATGACAAAATGAGAGTTCTCAATCCAAATCGGTAATTTGTGAAACTCTCCTCTTATTATTTACTTAAACTATGTTACTCGACGTCGATCTCGATGGCAGGTCGGGCTTTACTGCTCCGCTCCATCTTCTCGATGACTTCAGCGGCTTCCGTAGTTAAATTGTCAAGTCTCAGGATATTGTTTGCCATCTGCGGCAATGCCTCCTGGCGAAACTTGGAGATGTCGTCCATCGCTGTCTTAATATCTTGAAACGCTTTTTCCAGCGTTTCCATATTAAGCATCGACTGAGAAGCTTGTTTCTGAATAGCAACGCCCTGTTCCTTCAGTCTCTCAGCAGTGTGCCCGATAAGACTGGATGTGGTCTCATTAAGTGCGTCGATCTTTTTAAGTACAATCCTCTGGTTAGCAAGCGCCAATGCACATGCCACTGCCACCTGCAAAGCAATTACAGTGACATTAACGGCTCGATCTACACCTCTAAGCAGCTCACGGTTATTACGGATGATTATCTCAATGGTAAGCACACCCTGCTGGTTTACTGCCAGTGATTGTTGAAGATCCATAATCCGCTGTCTCAGAGGGAAAACCAGTTCCTCCTTGATGAAACCCGCCATTTCATCTTCCGGAGAGATCTCCCGATCAAGCTTGTACTGTAGCTTTTGATCGAGTAAACGACCCAACTGGATAGCCCGGGTCAGCTTTTCCAGTGAATTGCGCATATTCTGCTGATCCTGGGAGAGTGTTGTGTTATCCCGGCTGAGTTGATCTCGTCCCAATTCAAGTGATTTGATGATTGCATCGATCACAGCTTCAGCGCTCAAGAACTTTGTAAAATAACGGTTGATGGGCTTGCCGATACCGGGTATCTTCTGGATCAAACGCATCCAGCCTGAAGCACTGAAATTAAAGCTCACAGGATCAAGACCTTCAACCTGCTCCTTCAGGCTGACGATGGACTTGGCAACAGGACCTCCGTCCTCACCGGCTTTAGCAAGGTTGCGAATGGGCTGCCTGAGCATCTTACTGCGGCTTGCAGACTCCTGTTGTGTTTTTAAGCCAACCGCATCGATTGCTGTTCGTTTGACTGCATTATCGAACTCGCTGCTGAGTAGCATACCGACGTATTTGTCAACTTGAGCTTCCATTGCCGGATCTACATCGGATACTGAAATAGAATCCAGCGGAACCAGTGCCAGTTCCTGATTAATTTTGCTCTCGTCAACAATAACCAGAGAGGTTCCTCCCTCAACAGCTACCTGTGGTTGCTGATTCATAGGTTTTCCTCCTATTAACTTGTGAAATAATAGTTTTTCACTTCGAGTAAAGCTGTGCGCGCTTGGTTATTTCAGCCAGTTCTTTCATGGAATTCTCCATGTCAACCTCAGCTTCACCCATGCCCGTATCCATGTCGGCGATAGCCACGTTAGTCTGATCCAACTGTGTCATGGCTTCCGTATTCTCCAGGAGAAGATGTTTGACCTTTTCCTGTTGTCTCCTGCGTATGGCGAGTCTGGTTTCAAGCGTATCAATTTCCTTCTCTGACTCGGAATCCTGACTGGCAGATGCACGGAGTTCAGCGAGTCTTTCAACGATGTAGTTCTCGTCTATCTTACTGATGCTCTTCAGCGCTGAGACGACTGCTGACAGGTTATCTATTCCGGAGAGTAAGACCTCCTGGGCAATACCGTAGTATCTTCCATAGGTCAATTCACTGGTATCAAGTTTGTCGGCAAGCAATTCAACCAGGCACTCAAACTTAGCCTGGAGCTTATCGAGCTGGTTAGCGCCTTCGAGGCAATCGAGATCTAACAGTTCCTCTTTCAAGCGTTCACGTTTGCGTTCAGTTTGCTCACGTATCGCCTTCTGAAGCTGACTAACGTAACGTTGTTCGAACTTGCCCGACTGGATGTAGTAGTTATAAACCCACGAAAGGCAGCCAGCTCCCATGGTGCCGATTATGGCAACGAATACCACCTCGCTGAATCCGAAAAGCCCGCCGCCCAAGATGGCAAGGAGAAAGATCACTGCCGAGTAACGAGTTGTCCAATGATTTCCAGCGCGCTGCTTGAGAGCTCGACGTATGGCTTTGGGTGAGAAATCACTTGCAGACGGCACTCGATTGCCGAATAATCCACCCTCATCTGAATGGTCCAATTCAGGCACAGACGTCTTCTTTCGAGTTCTTCGGGCTATAGTGCTGTTCCTTCCAACAGGACGAACTCAACTCTGGGCATTCGCAGACGAAGCGACCGCTCCGACTCACCAACTCGACGCCTCGGTTTCTGTTTGGCGCCATATCCTTCGGAATGAAGTCGGTCGGCGTCGATGTTGTGCACAGCAACCAAACGTTGAAGAACCACCCTGGCACGTTCGAGCGATAGTTGCATGTTTGCCTCCGGGTCGCCGGGACCGGTATGACCTCGCACAGCCACCCGGTAATCCGGGTAGTTATTAACAAGCATCTGAGCGACCTTATCGACAACCTCCTTACTGAAATCATCCAACCGATTGATTCCGCTCTGAAAGGTTATCGGCTCGATGCGCATGGTGCCAACCTCATTAAGCGCTGTCCAGCCTTCGTCATCGAGCGATTCAAAATCAACAGCAACAGCAGCAGCGCTCGTTCCTACGGATCTGACGCTCGACCGAGCCAATTCTTCAAGAACATCGCTGTTCACAATACGGTATGGGTCTCTGAGTTTATTGCTGTCAAATGTCCCTGCGCGCTCCATTACATCGCTGCAGGCAATAATCGTGTTGATAATTCCGTCGTCAGCCTGACCGCCGACATCTACCTGTATGCCGAACTGACGACTGCAGTTCTCCCGCAGATTGTACCAGTCAATCTTCTTTATCATGGTTACGACAGCATCCTTCTTGAGACCTGTCGATTTTTTCATCTCATTAACCATGCGCTCTTTGTCAGAGGCATAGCGTTCCAGTACCCGAAAGTAAGTCTGTAGAAACTTCTTTACTGCATCAGGATGTTTCTTCAAGAAATCACGATGGAATACGAACACATCAATAATGTATCCCGCAAACCTGTCTGATCCCCAGATGTACTTCATACCAAGCTTCTCGATTGCCTTCGAGACCTCCGGTTCCCACATGACGAATGCATCACCGATACTTCGATCATTCAGCGCCTTCTTGGCTTTCTTGTATGCCTCTTCTGAACTTGCGACCTCATGCCGCCAGGAGTTGTCTGTCTGCAACAGGTCAAGATCAAAGTCAGAGATTGTCAGATCAAGCAGGAAGGAACTTGGTGATTGGCTGGTATATACGATTCGCAAGTCCGGATCGTTGAGTTCATTAATCTTACCGGTAGGCAGCAAGTCACCGAAACCGACAATGGCATCTGCGCCTTTGGATTCGGAAATGGCAGCAACTATGACCCCGGGAAACTTGTATTCGGCGCCGTGTTCGATGTACGAATTGACCGGAAGAATAATGCAGTCATACTCCTTGCCGGTGAACTTCTTCAACCGCTCTGCATAGGCGCCGCCATCATCGGTAAAGTTGATCTCAATCCCCTTCCGTGGCGCAAGCATACGCATCTCGGGTGACGTGATGAACCAGTAACCAAGGTAGCCATCACCGGCAATACGTATGAGTTCAGATGACACCGCAGCATCGGAGGTCTTTCGCTGCTTCTTCTCGAACAGTATCGGTTTGACGAAGAATATCGACACTATAATCAGGACCCCGATGATAAGTATCAGCAGTGGTCCCGTTGCAGAGGATTTACTCAAATTGCATTACTCCCTTTTACAGAGTATTACATCATCCTGTTGTTGATGGACGGATCACTCAATTAAAAAAATCTTTTCCAGGGTTACTGCAAAGCTTGAAATTCAGTAACATCAAACGATGGCAACTCCGCTACCGTCTCCTCGAGTGCTCTGGCGAGATCTTCAAAGTTGTCCGCTGCCCGGTAGGAAATCGAGAATTGACGAAGCGGATGATCTTCACCGATATATAGACCGATAGTGTAGATGGGTATACCGAAGCGATCCGTGTATCTGGCAGCGCTGGATATATTGTCGGCTATGCCATCGGTAACAACAATCAATCGGTACTCTCCGTAACCAAGCTGCTGCTTATACTGATTTACAAGTTGATCAGCACCGAACGTTATAGCGCTGTAGAGCGGAGTCCCACCACCTGCTCGAATCTGCTCAACGGCACTGAGGAATCGCTCGCGGTTTCCAGAACCGAGGGCTACGACCTCACATCTGCCGTTGCCGTCGAAAACATAAAGACCAAGGTTCACATCATCCGGAACTTTCGCCATGAACTGCCTGACAGCCCACTTTGCTCCAACCAGCTTGTTTTCGAACTGCTGCTCACCGCCGCTCGCCTTGTTAGCCATGCTGCCGCTGCCATCGAATATAAAGTAGAAATTCCGGGTCAACGTCGCTACACCTTCGGAATCATCGAGGGGAATT
>CAYYHI010000016.1:22367-30012 GCA_964471745.1 uncultured bacterium
GGAACCTCTTCTTGTTGAACCTGCGGAATCTCTTTTTGTGATTTATCAACTGTCTTTGTCTTTTCACAACCGGTGAGATAGAACACCGAATTAATGCAAAGAAAGCAGATAAATACGGATAATACATTTTGTATTTTCATCGATTCGTCTCCCTTAGTCTAAGGGTGAAAACTTTGCCAGCTCTGCCTCAACCTCTTTAATACGGAACACAACACGGCGGTTGTCATTCCATTCCTGTTCGGTTCTGGGCGGATTATATTTGGGACTGAGAATACCGAGTCCGACTGCCACAAACTGCGTTTCGTCGATATTTAGTTTCTGTTTCCTGCAGTAATCCAGAAAACTCTCACGGACAGCCAGGGCGCGGTTATATGACAGATTCTTTGCCTGCTGTTTCATCTGAGTGATAACCTGTGATCTTTCACGCCTCTTCTCGGCTTTCAGAACGCCAAGCGGATCAGAGTGTCCTTCAACGATGATGAGTGAACCACCGTATGTTTGCGAGATTTCAAGCGCCTTCTGGAAGTCGTTAGCATAATCGTCTGCAGGAAAATCGCTCTGATTGGGTGCAAAGTTTATCTCAACGACGAAGAGCGTTCCTTCCTCTTCCCAGGTTGTAGGTTCGACTGAGATCTTTTTCTGAACGCTCGCCGCAACCTTTTTCTCATCGAACC
Source organism: uncultured bacterium (assembly GCA_964471745.1). Classification (GTDB taxonomy): domain Bacteria; phylum Electryoneota; class AABM5-125-24; order Hatepunaeales; family Hatepunaeaceae; genus CAYYHI01. The sequence continues at coordinate 23,042 of CAYYHI010000016.1, forward strand.
GCTTCTTGGCGACAGGTACACCGGTGGCGTACTTGAGGCCTTTGGCGAGTGTGGTGTAGTCCCATTCAGCCGATGCAATCGAGTGCTTTCCGGTCATCAAACCCATTGTAATGAAGGACTTCTGAATTTCATTTGTTAATGTTTTCAGGTTCCGTGTTGTACCCTTGCCGGTGAAAAAGGAGATATTGCCGGAATATCCGACGTATTCGCAGTCGCCGAGCAGCGCCTCAACATCTGCGGTAGCCTGTGGAGCACCGAGCAGCTTGTCGGCTGATTCGGACATCAACTGCCTGTACTTGGCTTGCATGCTTGATTTATTCTTAAGGAGGTCGCGCAGCGCTTCTTCGCCCAGCATCAGCGCATGAACAAACTCCTGAACCTTACTGCGATTCTTGTCAAAGTAATCCTTACGAACAGCATAAACGTCAGCGATGATGCGCGAAGCGGTCTTGGTTGAAAGCAGTATGGTTGCTTCTTTAACCGAACCCTCAGCGCCGGTGCCTTTGGTTCCGCCGGAGGTGAGCATAAGAGCATCGGGAATGATGCACATTACGGCGTTGAGTGAATTGTCGGACTGGAAGGCGCTTACCGGATCGACGGTTTTCCCATAAGTGTCGTATGTCGGTAGAGTTAACTCCTTAAGCCATTTGAATGTAATCTTTCCCAGCCGTCCCTTGCTCTTGAAGAGATTTGCCGCATAGTCCATGTGCGGACCGTAAAGTTGCACAGCGACGGTTTTGATATTGTCCAGGTTCTTTTTCGGTCGCACAACCATCGCATCACCGCCGGTCGACCAGGTCATCTGGTAGATAACCACCAAATCGACGCCTTTAGCCTTAAAGGCATCAGCCGCGGCATTTATCATTCCCATGGTTCCGCGAAGGTAGGGTGTCTCGCCGGATAAACACATCTCTACCTGTTTGGCGAAGTTATCCTCACGGAACAGCTTAACGTCCAAGCCTTCCTGCTGAAAAATCCCATCCTTGTCAGCAAGGATAGTAGCCACATCGCCGCCCCAGGTAATAAGAGGAATACTGACCGTTCCTGAAACCTTAACCGGCTGCACTTGAGCCTTGACGGCTTGAGACATCGGTTTAACACTCAGATACTCGACCTCTTGCGCTGTAACAGACTGAGACATCAGTAAACACACAATCAGCGAGATTATAAAAAAGTGTTTATGCTGCATTGATCCCTCCATCAATAGAATTGTCGATAAGTGGAGAAACTAAGTACCGCTTGCCAAAAAGCATCATCGTGAAGAAAAAACAAATGGCAGCGGTGTTGAATCTTAAGTGAGATTTGGACTGTAACTATATTTCCCTACCTGTCAATGACACGCAAGGATAGAACTGTAAATCGTTTGAGAGTATTAACAGAATACTTAACCCAATATTTTATGTTGAATCCAATACAATGTCATTCTGAACGAAGTGAAGAATCTCATTTGTCACACTTGAGACCCTTCACTGCGTTCAGGGTGACACTTGGAAATGAAACTATAATCTTAACGAAGTGAAGAATCACGTTTTTTCATTCCCCTAAAGTTGGAGATTCTTCACTTCATATTGAAGCCCAAGTTAAGCAGGACTTTAGTAAAAATCAAGAGTTACTGAAGATTTGATACTTACATCATTGGATCAAGGTTGAAAAATCGTTAACTGATATTGAAACGTATTAGAATGTTACTGTTCAGAAAAGTGATGATTCCTGGTGGACTATCAACTTAATTAATTGTCATTGCTTCAAATTATGCGATCGTCAACTGTAATTACTCACGTAACTTCGTTTTCCTCACACCCCATAACATCCAAAACACCGGCACGGCTGCCAGCAGGAGCAGCAACCATCCCTGAGAATAATAAGGCGTATCTCCCCAATCCAGGAAGGTTGTGCCTGCGTAAATCAACGATCCGATAACATACGAAACAATCAGCACCCACAGCCTGCCCTGGATCCAGAACCACATCATCAGATATCCGACGACCACCACAACCAGCGAACGTGCAATACTCCAGATAAACTCACCCATCGTCGGATTGCCGTTCACTGGTGCGATGAATTCCGCTGCCGCTATCGCCGCAAGCAGCAATATAAAGGCTTTTACCCATCTTGATCTTGTTCCAATCTCTATTATCACGTACATTATCATCACTAACGAGCCGAAGATCAAGCCTGTCATCAATGAGTCAAATAGGATGCCGAACCAGGGTATATACATATCGAGTGCCGTTGGCAGTGAAAAGACATAATTGTGAACCGGCAGGCTGAGCCAGCGCTCAAACGAGTGAAACAGCCAGATAATGCCGAAACCTGCGCCGAGTGTTCCAACTGTTAGTATTATCCCATCCTCGAACTTCGATCTCCTGCGGTTCGATCCCCAAGTCCAGGACTGCGCTTCATGATACCCCTCTGCCAGGCTGTTGGCGACAATAACTACAACAGCCGCGAACAAAGCCGATAAAAGTACCTGAACTGCCGTCGAGAGCAAGCTCATCGTTGTGTAACTCGCCGCCGGTACGCTCGTTACGTAATCCAGCCAGAACCTGCCCCAGTCGTTCCACTGGTTTAATATACCCAGCACCAGTACCACTACGCCCATGACGACACCCATTCGGTAGCGTATGCGGCGGGTTTTCAAGCGTTTCCTTAAACTCACCAAGTCAAGCACCGCGCCGCCCAACAGCAGAGCCACCCGCAAAATTGAGATAATCGTCCAGCGCAATCCCTTCTCCTCCTCGTGACGCAGCCACTCCTCGGGCACCTTCAGCAGTCGATTTCGATATTGGACTTCGTCGCCCTGCACCAGAACAGTCCGGCGGTGATGCGCATCACCCGTTACCGGTTCGATTGTCTCCCAGGTGAAAGTATGATCGCGCCGGTTGCTGTGCTTTTTGCTGGTCTCCTCGATCAACTGGTAATCTTCAGGATGGGTTTCAAGCTCGTTGAAAACAACTTCCGCCTCCAGCCTGGCGACGTCTACAATCAGGTCAACGCCGTGTGCACTATCCGGCAGAATGTGGTTTATTGCGACCGTGCCCACAAGCATATCGATTGAGGCATAATAGTACTCCGGATCGAGATCGCGTTTGAAAGAAACATACCATTGTGGAATCTCCTGTGAGCCGGGCGTAAAGAAGACCTTCCCGGCAATTTCCGGATCGCTATATTTCTTCACATAAGACCCTGTCGCATCCCACCTTGCAGAGTATCGCTGGCTGCATTCAACACCGACGTTGAACGAATCAACCGACAATCCATAGCGCTCCGTTAATGCATCCCTGGCAATCCTGATCGCTTCCCCGCGGTCGATCTGGGGCGCGAAATCATCGCCGAAGCGCGCTGCACCCAGCAGGAGCGCGATTATGATGCCTGACAACCCGATCAATAAAACCGCACGTCTGATTTTAATCGACAGAGGTTGATAGCTGGACTTTTCACCATCAACATCCAAGTCTCCTTCCGCAGCTTGTTCAACCATCGCCTCGCGCTCTGCAAATTTGTCCTCGACCGCACTGTTAAGCAGATCATCGACCGGTTCAAAGCGCCGTTTTCTCAGATAGACCAGACCTGCCATGATTGCCGGAATAGACAATCCACCACAAACGATCAGTCCCGAAACCCAGAAATATGGATTATCCGACCGGAAGAGGAAAAGCCCGATGAATACGGCGTCGACCACGAAATGCCAGGTCAGCGTTGCCCAGATCCCGAATCGCAGCATCACCACACCGGCGGCAATCCCAATCAACCCAACCTCCAGTCCCCTGACAAACCCGGGCTGCTGCGGATAATTCGAATGCAGAAATCCCCAGAGAAAAGCCTGCAGGATGACAGCAATTACAGTGGATTTGAACAGTTTCTTAAAGAACGAAATCCCGAACAACCTGAACCAGAACTCCTCGGTCAAGGATGCCATCATCGAAGCTGCAAGCGGAAAGATCCAGGGCAGTAACGTGGACACACTGTTGTCATATTCCATCTCTGCCGGCGACCAGAAACCGATCCTGCCACCGATCACATAGAAGAAAACAACGAAACCAACGTGAAACGCTGCCAGAACGTAGCCCATCAGCGTCGCCTGGAAGAACTCGCGTGATTTATATCCCCGGCGGGTGAATATATTAGGAATGTAGAGCTTGTCAGGGTTATCACGCCGATATCCACGTTCACCGGCACCCATCAGGATCAACACAAAAGCACCAATCCCGAGACCGCCCAACAGGCTGTACAGGAGCTGTTTCCCGATAAATGCTGTGTAGGATTCGGTAGTGATATAACGGGAAAGCGCCAGAGGCAGCGAATTGATTATCATTATCGCAGTAGCTGCCGCCATTACCAGGCTGATTATGATTGCTGTACGCCAGGCGATCTGTCCACTGCGAACGTTGCGGATGAATATAGCAAACAGCACAATGGAAACAACGATGTACAGGAAGAGGGCGATATTATGAAAAACCATATTCTGCGAACGCAGGCGTGAGAAGTCTCGCTGCCATGCCTGGGGAACGTTCAGATAACGCTTGAACCCGCCAATCTGCGCTCCCTGCACGTTCACTTCCAGTCGATACGTAGCGTCCTCGGCTTCAAAGCCTTTCAATTCGTAAGTCAGAACATGATCACGGCGGGCTTGCCGGTCAAAGGCATTGCTTTCAATCAGCGTCCATTGTTCGATGTCTTCGCCCATGGGTCCAACAACAAAAGCTTCTGCAATGATACGAGCGGCTTCGCTGTCGAGTGACAACCCCGGCTTAGATTCCATTAACTGCCGGCGGAATCCGGTTATACGACCGCGCGGATCGACGTACACTTCGTATTCGAGCTTCTCCAACGGTTTGAAGAAGCGTGCCTCCCAGCGCCACAGATCGATGCTGTCTTTGGTCAGATCAGTCATTTTCGATACGCCTAATTCTCTTTCCATGAACAGCTTGGCTTGTTCGTCAAATGAAAAGACTATCGTCTGCCGGTAGCCATCAAGATTGAAATTGCGACCGATCATGTAATCGCGCGCCGTACTCAAGGCTGCTTTTCGGGACAGGGAGAAGTTAATGGCTATCTCGGGGAAAGCCTTGTCAAAGTTGAGAATGCCGTATATCAAAGCAATGATGGAAATGATTACAGCAGCGATGATGAAATTTCGATTGGATCTTTGTGGGGGCATGGTTAAGTTGAAAAGTTGTAAAGTTGATAAGTTTAAAAGTTAGAAAGTTGAGAACCCTAATCCGGCGTTAAACGTGCTGTCACGTGTCCTCACGTGGCAGAGTGATGTTTCGGGCGTCATGTGGGGACACATGACGCCACGATAAATCCAACTATTCGTCATAACATACAATAGTATCGTTAGGATTGGGATTGAGAAGTAAAAAGTAATTAGGTCATACGTTGCGTGGTTTTGACTGCGGAACACTAAGTAACCCGTTTTGTACACTGTCCGGTTAATCCGATCACGTGTAGGGGAGGATCCCTGCGTCCACAGGGATAGGTATATCGAGCCCAAAACGGTCTTTAACTCGGAACAGCATCCAGCACTTCACGCACCTTATGCGAAAGGCTGTACGAACTGAATGGCTTCTGAAGGAAAGGCTCTTTAAGATCGAGCATGTCACCGTGTATTCTCGAATTAACCGCATAACCGGACATAAACAACACCTTGACATGTGGCCAGCTCTTTTTAATTCTTTCCACCAATTCAGGTCCACTCACCTGCGGCATAACTACATCGGTGACTAACAGATCGGGAATAACTCTCATTTCATGAATTATTGAGTATGCTTCCAGGGCATTCCTGGCGTCCATGACCGAATAACCCTGCCGCTTCAGGATCCTGGATGCCAGGTTGCGTACACTATCTTCATCCTCTGTTACCAAGATGGTCTCGGTTCCCCGAGGCAGGTCTTTAGCGTCGACGCCGGGTTCTATCTCTTCAGCTTCCTCCTGCACCGTTGGTAGGTAAATTTTTATGGTTGTTCCCTGCCCCAACTCGCTGTAAACATACACATAGCCACTGCTCTGTTTGATAATTCCGTACACGGTGGAAAGCCCGAGCCCGGTTCCTTTGTCCTTCTCTTTGGTTGTATAAAAAGGATCGAATATCTGTGACCTAACCTCTTCGGTCATTCCGATCCCGGTATCACTGATTGCCACCATAACATACTTACCGGGAACAACCTCACGGCGCGTAGAAGTGTAACCTCTGTCCAGTTCCACATTCATCGTTTCAACTGTTAGCTTGCCACCGTCAGGCATCGCATCACGGGCGTTAACTGCGAGGTTAACGATAACCTGCTCAAACTTCCCCGGGTCAACCTTTACTCTCCATAAGCCCTGTCCGAGATGAGTAACGAGCTCCAGATTCTCTCCGATGATCCGGATGAGCATCTTCTGCATATTCTCAATAATATTGTTTGTATTAATAACCTTGGGGTCGAGAACCTGCTTGCGACTGAATGCCAGGAGCTGCCTGGTCAGTTTCGAAGCACGCATCGCTGCAGCTTGAATCTCCTTGAGGTCAGTCAACTGGGGGTCGTTCTCGTCAAGCGTTAACATCGCCATCTCAGCATTTCCCGAGATTACGGTCAGGATGTTATTAAAGTCGTGCGCCACGCCTCCTGCCAACTGACCGATAGCCTCCATCTTCTGCGCCTGGCGGAACTGCTCCTCGAGTATCTTCGCCTCAGTCACATTTCGGATTATGCCCTGATATCCCATAATGCTTCCATCCTCCACCCTCCGCACGCTGGCGGTAAGAAGACAGTCTAATATGTTCCCATCTTTTTTCCTCAGTTTGATCTCAAAGTCTCTCACCGCTCCAAGCCTTTCTATCTCCTGTATAAATCGCAGTCGGTCATCCTTATCAAGGTATATTTCAAGTACCTCGGATCCGATCATTTCATTCCTTGAATAACCGAACATTATCAGTGCGGCGATGTTTACATCGATGAATTTACCTTCACGTGATGAAATATAGATAG